>JAHHSK010000016.1 GCA_020025255.1 Ruthenibacterium sp.
CCCTGTTTTGTGTGCGCAGTGCGCAAAACAGGGTCTTTTTTCGCCGGAAAGGAGTACTGAGGGAAACCGGCAAGCATCTTTTGCGCTGTGCGCAAAATGTGCGCCCGGTGTCCTTCAGAGGCTGTCGAACTTTTTCGACAGCCTCAGCCGGCATCCGCCGTATCCGGATACCGTCTTTTGTTTTTTTAGGCAGGCAGCCTCAAAACACTGCCGATGCGGCAAGAAAGAGTCACTGCTTAGTCCTCATTCTGTTCGCTTTCCTCATAGGATTCTGCGGGCGCATCTGAATAGACCAGCTTAAAAATCTGCCTCAGGTTGTCCACAAACGAATTGATTGCCATTTTCATGATTCCGACCGCCCTTTCTGAATTCCGGCAGGCGCTGCGTCCGCATGCCCGCTTTTTTATGTCTCTGCCTAGTATACGAAAAAGAGTCACAAAATATTGCAGGATTCAAAAAAGTTTCGAAATTTTCTGATTCAGCTTATTTCTTGGCGTCGATCAGCCGGCGCGCATTCGCAGCAATGTTTTCTGCTGTCAGCCCGTATGCCTCAAACAGTTCTTCCGGCGTACCGGATTGACCGAAGCGATCTTCGATGCCAACGCGTGCAAACCCAGCCGAAGAACGGCCTGCCAGAACCTCCGCCACAGCCGAGCCCAGCCCGCCGATGACCGAATGTTCTTCTGCCGTAACGATTGCGCCGCATTTTTCTGCCGCCTGAAGCACCGCTTGCTCATCGATCGGCTTGATCGTGTGCATGTTCACGACCATCGCCTGGATCCCCTGTGCTGCCAGAAGCTCCGCCGCCTGCATCGCTTCCTTCACCATAAGGCCTGTTGCAATAATCGCCACATCGCTGCCTTCGCGCAGAATATTCGCCTTGCCGGGAATAAACGGCGTATTTTCATCGGTAAAGAATTCACTTGCCGGACGAGCCACCCTTATATATACCGGCCCTTCTATTTCCATAGCGGCACGCATGGATTTTTCCACTTCAAACGCATCGCACGGAACAAAAATCGTCATATTGGGCAGAACACGCATCAACGCAATATCCTCGATGCTTTGGTGGCTGCCGCCGTCCTCTCCAACGCATAAGCCGGAATGGGAGAATACGAGCTTGACATTCGCATTGACATATGCGATCGAGTTGCGGATCTGTTCATACGCACGGCCTGCCCCAAACATAGCAAACGTACTTACAAACGGCACAAGCCCTTCGTGTGCAAAACCCGCTGCCGCACATGCCATATTGGCTTCGGCAATGCCGAAATCAAAAAAGCGTTCCGGGAATTGAGCCTGAAAATAGTTTGTCATCGTCGATTTGGAAAGGTCCGCATCCAGAACGACAATTTTATCGTTTTCCGTTCCGAGTTTTGCCAGTGTTTCGCCATAGGCGACACGAAGCGATTTTTTCTCAGACATTCTGCGTTACCCCCAGTTCTTTCATTGCCTGTTCGCACTGCTGTGCGCTGGGCGCTTTGCCGTGCCAATCCACCTGATCCTCCATAAAGGATACGCCGTGGCCTTTGTGCGTTTCACAGCAGATAAACAGCGGCTTTCCTTCATGCGGCGTATTCAGTGCCTTTACAATCGCTGCAATATCATGGCCGTCTTCCACGCATACACATTCAAAGCCAAATGCTTTATATTTTGCCATCATATCGCCAACGCTCATGACCTCATCGTTTTTGCCGTCGATCTGCATTCCGTTATGATCCAGCATTACCGTCAGATTATCCAGCTTGTAATGAGCCGCAGACATCGCTGCCTCCCAAACCATGCCTTCCTGGCTTTCGCCGTCACCGATTATGGTATAGATCCGGTGGTTTTCCTTTTTATAGCGTGCCGCCAGTGCCATACCCCCCGCGATGGAAACGCCCTGGCCAAGGGAACCGGTGTTTGCATCAATGCCCGGTGTTTTACGCATATCGGGATGCCCCTGCAAATGGCTGCCGTACTGACGAAGCGTCCACAGATCTTCCCGAGGGAAGAACCCTAAATCCGAAAGAACCGCATACAGCGCGGGGCATGCATGACCCTTGCTGAGCACAAAGCGATCCCTCTGTTCCCACTTCGGATTTTTCGGATCCACTTTCATGACATTATAATAAAGAGCCATCAGCATTTCCAGACAGGACAGCGAACCGCCCGGATGTCCGGATTTTGCAAGGCATGTCATCCGCACAATGTCCGCACGCAGCTGCTTTGCTTTTTCCTGTTGCAATGCAAGTTCCATTCCTTGATCCTCCACTCAACTGTTTTTGCGCATTTTTTGCACATATCTACAAATATTTTATTCCTTTTTTACATGATTCGTCAAGAGATTTATGTGTTTTCTTTTCTTTTGCGCATGGTTTCTCTATTCATTCTATTTTTCCCGGAAAAAGCCGGTCTAAAATAATACTTTTTTACAGAAAAACACCCAATTTTGACAGTCTTTTTATTTTTTTCAAAAAAGCCTTGACAAATCGTCCGGCACAGTGTATTATAAACAGGCGGTGTTCCGATAGCGGCTCACATTCGCGCCCATAGCTCAGCTGGATAGAGCAACTGCCTTCTAAGCAGTGGGCCAGGGGTTCGAGTCCCTTTGGGCGCACCAAAAAGCAAATACGGTGGGTGTAGTTCAGTTGGTAGAGCGCCAGATTGTGGTTCTGGTTGTCGTGGGTTCGAGTCCCATCTCCCACCCCATTGATCGAACGGCAAATTCGCAAGCGGATTTGCCGTTCTCTTCTGCTGGGCTATCGCCAAGTGGTAAGGCAAGGGACTTTGACTCCCTCATTCCGCTGGTTCGAATCCAGCTAGCCCAACCAAAAACCTCATGCACAAGCTGTGCATGAGGTTTTTTCATTGTCTAGTAAAAAGCAACACCAATTTTGCAGTTGGTGTTGCTTCTCTGCGCCTTTATGCGCCGCTGGTATTGTTTACCCTTATAGGGTTGTTATTCATACCACGTCCTTTCGGGCGCGGTTTTGATTGACAGGATGTATGCTATATGCAGACCTTGTGCGCAGGGTCTGTTTTTTTGAGCCAATTTATTCCGGCGTTTCTTCGATCCGCTTTGCTACCACCACAAGGCGTCCGTTTTCGCGTGAATATTCGCAAGTAGAAAGAGTCAGCAGATGATCGCCGTATTCCGCACTTACCTGCGTATCGTACAGTGCCATTTCTTTGCACCGTGCAACAAAGGAATCAAATTCCCGCTCCTGTGCCGCATCCACAAATCGATAATAGGGAAATGTTCCTGCTTCGTCATCGGAAACAACCGTTTTGAACACCGCTATGATTTCGTACTCCTGCCGCTTTGTCAGGGTATTGAACGTCAGCGTTTTGTGTGTTTCCCAAAACTCCTTGCTTTCCAGCTTCGTCAGGTCGCTGAACATAGAGCCATCCTTCATATTATGGCCGTAAATAATAATGTTGTCCGATGGTTTCTCGATATCACAGTTTTCCTGTGCATAAGGGCATCCGGCCAGCGCATATTCGTTATCGAACCCGCGGCGCAGATAATAGTTCGGGCTGTTGGGTGTCTGCAGGACCGGATAGTTGATCCTTGTGTCGGGAACGCAGATCCAGCCGACCAGATTTTCGTTCTGTTCGTACAGTGAAGCATATTCCGCAAGCATCGTTTCCTCCTGCGGCTGCATCGGTTGGGAAGGATTCTGCTGTTCATGCTGCACCTGTTCCAGCAATCCGTCATAAAGATCCTTCGATTTTTTGGATTCCGAAAGACTCTGGAATACAAAATAACTGCTTACTGCAAAAATTGTGCCAAATACTATGATCAGCAACGTGTAGATTCGTTTACTCATATTGAACTGCTGCGGCGATCGGCTCCTACGCCTTTCCTTCCCTTCTTTTTTAAATTATTATATCAGCATCCGCTTGTGTTTTACAATCCCCGCGCTTTATTTTTACGCTGAAGCCTCTGTTTTTTCGGGCTTGCATTCCCGGTCTATGATGCGTTTGAATCCATGGTGCCCTTTTTCTTATTGCATCGATCCTTCCGTTTTAAAAAAGAACTCAGATGCATTGTCTGCACCTGAGTTCTTTCGTTTTTTCTGTTTTTCCCGGGTTATCGGTTATCTTTTTTCTTTTTCTTTGCCGCAAGGCCTGCCCCAATCAAGATTGCCGCACTTGCTGCCATAAGCGAAACCCACAACGCCAAATGGGATATATCCCCTGTGGGCGGAGTATTGCCCGGCGTTTGCACAGCCGGATCCGAATTGGGATTGGGGGTCGGATTCGGAGCCGGAGTGGGGTTCGGGTTCGGAGTGGGATTTGGATTCGGGGCTGGGTTGGGATTTGGGGTCGGCGGAACCTGTGCCGGCGCAAATTCTGCTGTAATCACAACATTTTCTGCCGGCATTACAAACGTATTGCCTTTTATTGCACTGCCATTGACCTTCAAGCTGCCTTCTGCAAGCTGATAGCCCTTATCCGGAGTGACCGTCAGGGTAACCGTGGTTCCTGCCACTGCTTTTTCCTGATCGGCTGCAACGATACCATTCTTTGTTTTGCCCACCGCAATCGTATACTGCTGATAGGCTGCCGGATCCAGTGCGCTCAATTCCGCCAGCTTCCGGGTCAAGGTGGAACGCTGCGAAGAAGTCAGATTCTGACCATTCAGGTATTCCTGGATCTTGGCAATCGTCTGTTTCAGCTCTGCCTTTTGTTCCGCTGTAATATTTTCTGCTGTCACACCTTCAAAGCTTGCAGTCAGCTTTGTGATATCCTCCCGAACCGCCATAATATAGGCCTGCAGCTCTTCCAGCTTTGCCTTCTGTCCGTTCAGATACTCTTTATCGCTGCCTGCTTCATCCAGTCTTCGATCGATCATACCCAAAACGTCCTTGATATCCGAAATGTCATTCAGGGTAATCGTTTCTTTTGTAAGATACTGCAGATATCCCTTCTGGTATTTTCCTTTGATGAAATCATAGGTCGCATCATAAACATATCGAATCTTCGGGCTTGTGCTGCGTGATGCATTGAGCAGCGAACACACATCCTGATAATACGCCTTATATGCTTTATCGCCATCAAAGCCGTAATCAATACCGGCCTCTAAATAATCCATATACCGATTATATTTGTCCGGTCTGATATTTCCCGCTGCGTTGATGCCATCCAGCTCAAGCTCGATCCCCATGCCGTATTCCATGGCAGCTTCTGCGGCATTTTTCAAACGAGCCGTCGTCGGATCCGACGAGAACGTGTAGTTCGGCTGATACGCAACCGCATCAAACCCCCAGCGTTTCCACTGGCTGTAACCCGGTGCATTCATGTAGGGGATCCAGAAATATTTCAGGTTATTTGCTTGGGCAAAGGAATCGACTTCCTGTAAAACCGGAGTCATCTTTTTGATGCCCTCTTCCACAAGGTAAATGCCCGCCAGTTCCAGATGTTCAAACTTGCCTTCGTCCCATCTGCGCAGCAGCTCCTGATTATACCACTTGATTGCGGTTACCTGATCGTCCATATAACCGTCCGGATTGATATCCGGAGAAAAGCTCAGCGATTTCGATGTTCCCGGCAAAGCACCGAAATCCACCTGTTTTTCGCTGGTTCCGGGAATATTCAAAACAACTTTCATTTTATAGCTTGGATCACCCAGCTTTTCGGATGCCATTTGAGCCGCTTTGTTCAAGGCGGCAATATCCCCGTTTTCGCCCAGTGTCTTATCCAGATACCAGATAAAATCATCTACGGTTGCCGATTCTGCCGCAGAACTTGCCCCTTGGAACGTATGCCGTCCCCCTTCTGTGCGCAGCGCAAGCATCAGGACGCCATCGAACATCGTATCGATTTCGCCCGTTTTCAGATCTTCATGCACTAAATAAGGCAGACAGTTTTCGGCTGTCCAGTTGCCGGAACCGTTTTCATAATATCCGTTATACAGCAGCACCAGATTGCCGATGCCTGCCGTATGCGGGCCTTTTTGCATATATGTTTTCTGGACCGTGCCATCGGCAGGCAGCTCGATTGCATCTGCCGCAATCCCCTTTTCACCGAAAACTCGAACTTCATCAATAAAGCACCAGTTGCGCATCGGTATATGCAGCTTTACATACCGTGCCGGAACCTTTACCGTCTTTTGTCCTTGCGGCGCATTGATATTGGGATCCTCCGATGCATTCCAGCTGTAAAGAACCTTTGCAATTTCGGAAGGGGTATCCGGTATCATAAAGCTGTTGGACAGCGTTGCCCATGTCGTTTTATCCTTTGAAAATGCCACGTCCACAGCACTCGGCATTCGGATGCCGACGCCATCATTGTACAGATTGCCGAACTCCACGCCGGAAACAGAGCACACCTCGCCCAGATCGATTACAATTTCGCGATACTTTCCAGCGGAATATCCAGACCATGCCGTATCCAAGTAATCTTTTGTTGCTTCCATGCCGTCTGTCAGCTTTGTTTTCTTCGGATCCGCATACGCCGAATCCCCTGCCGGATCGGAATTCAGTACTTCATAGGGCTTTTTGAAGGCAAGGTTATCCGGATGATTCGGGTCGGTATCCCCGGCGATCTCCTCTTTTTTCGGCTCATAGGCACCTGCCATTTTTTCATCGCTGCCCAGGATTTCAATTTCATCGAGTGCAACATATTGATTATCTTGCGGCGCAAAGGATGAAAAAACAACTTTTACATACTGCGCATAAACCGCTGTTGCATCCGGCTGATCTTTTATCTTATCTTGCGCCACGCTCCAGGAAAGGTTTACCACTCCGTCGACCGGTTCCACCTGATCGTAACCGTTTTTCTTTGAAATTTCAAACCAATCCATCTGATCGTTGGAAACATACACATGCAGGTTGGAGCTTTGCTTGATCTGCTGTGTTACCAGCGAAGATGTCTGCACCCCGGTGATCGATTTCGGTGCACCCAGATCGAAAATCACACAAAGGGGTTTATTGTTGTAGTTTGCATCATTGTCCGGATGCATCATGTAATCCGGCTGGAACACAGTCCAGTTTTTCAGATCTGCGCCGGTATGATCGCCGCGAATCCCATCATTGAGCTTGGTTGTGTCCTTATCGGCTGTATATGCGCTGTCGTCCTGTTCACTCATCATATGCTCCCGTGTGGAATCCGAATACGTGTAGGAAGCGCTGCGCGCAATATTGTTCTGCTCGGTTTCCTGCGGAACCTGCGGTGTCTCCGGCTCGGCTGTCAGGTCATATGCGCCTTCCAGCTTGCCGCTGTGCCCCATGATTTCCACTTCTTCCGCCGCCAAATAGGCATTATTCCCCCATGTTGCATTGGATTCGAACACGATCCGGATATACTGCGCATAGACCCCGGTTGCCTGCGGATATCCGGGCACTTTATCCTGCGCAACGCTGTAGCGTGCTACATAGGCACCGGTCTCTTCTGCCGTGCTTTCTGTGCAGTTTTTTTCTTTTACCAGTTCGATCCATTCCGCCTTATCTGCGGAAGCATAGACACTGTATTTTCCGATATGCCCTAAAGCCCCCTGAAAACGGCCGGTCAGATTCAAACTGCTGTATGCATCCACCTGAGTGATGGTTTTGGCTTGTCCCAAATCAAAATCCACGGTATTCTGCGCAGAAAATTTTCCTCCGTTTTCCGGTGTATTGAACTCAGGACGTGAATAAAAATTGACCGCCTTGTCTATATCGATGGCTCCGCCCTGACTTTTGACTCCATCCGTCAGCTTGACACAGTCTGTATCCGGGGAACCGGCCGAACTTCCCAGCAATTCAAAATTCGACATATTATACTGCGCATCTTCCCCATACACATAAGATGCGGTGTTTCCCGGTTCACGCAGCAGGTTGATCGGCTGCGCTGATGCGGACGGTTGTGCTGTTTGTTCGGGAGTTTGTGCAAATGCGATCGACGCATTCGAAAGCACCATTGCCGCACAAAGCGCAGTACTCAACAGCATCCGAATACTTTTTTTGCTTTTGCTTTTCATTCCTTTCGCTCCTTTTTCTTTGTTTCACTCCTGCATGCTGCATCCTATCCCGCAGGATGCACGGCAAGGCAGCCCTCGTTCCCTGCTTTTTGCATACAGGTTCCGTAATGTAATTCAAATTCTAGCAAGGATGCCCTGTATTTGCAATCAACAATTTTTTCATCATTATAACTATATTTTTACAGTTGAAAACCGTATTTAATGTTAAAAATAAGTATAACTTTGCTTTTCACGCAAGATTTTCACCTGACAAAATTTTTGTCAGGTTCCTTCGTCCCCGGTTTGTTTTTCGGCTTTTCTGTCCACGCGGTTCCCCCATACCACGTTGCAAAGAATGCACCGCCTTGATGCCCGCACAGGCAGCAGGCTTCTTTACGGTTTGCCGGCAAAAAGCTTCCCTGCGGCACATGGCAGAAATCTTCTCTGCGGTACAAACGGTGAAACGATTGCCAATCTCTGTTATAATGATAGATATGCCCGATTTCACTGCTTTAAGATTCTACTATTTTAAAAGGAGCTGCTTATTATGCACATTCGAAACGCCACTGCCGCCGATCTGCCGGCACTTGTTTCCTTATACGATCAGGCTCGACGCTTTATGGCGGAACACGGAAACCCCAATCAGTGGGGCAGCGCGTACCCACCCTCTTGCATAATCGTCAATGATATCCACACCCGGCACAGCTATATCTGCGAAGAAAACGGACACCTTGCAGCCGCCTTTTATTTCAGTACGGAACCCGATCCCACTTACGCCGTGATCCGCAAGGGCGAATGGCTCGATCAGCAGCCATACGGCGTAGTGCATCGCATTGCTTCCTCCGGCAGCGTAAAGGGTGCCGCCACATTCTGCTTGAATTGGGCGTTTGCTCAATGCGGCAATCTGCGCATCGATACGCATCCGGATAATTTCATCATGCAGAACCTGCTTGCCAAAACCGGATTTCAGCTGTGCGGCGTCATCACGCTGGAAAACGGCTCACAGCGGCTTGCCTATCAGAAAAATTCCGACGCGTGTGCTTGCGCGCGGCCGAAATAGCGTACACATCCGTTCCGCCGCATTAAAAAGCACCCGGAGGATAAAAAGCGAAAATCCCGATGCATTGCGGTGCCGATTTCCACAAAAAGCAGTGCAGCAAGTCTTATTTTGTGATACAATCAAATTACTGCACCAGCGGGTTGCCGATGTGCACCGTGCGGCTTTGCGGTGAACGCGCGGCAGGCAAACGATTTTCCGTTTCGAAAAGAATCCGGAATGTCGAAACTGTGATATCCGAATATTCCATGGGAATGTGATAAAGGAGGAATCATTTTGATGAAACGAATTCTGGCATCTGCAGCTTTGCTGCTGCTTGCTGCATGCCTTGCCGGATGCGGCATGTCGTCTGGTCTTGCCGCACCATCGTTCGGGCCGATCGAATGGGCCGACCCTGCCATAGAGCAGGCTGCACGGCAGGCATTGGCCGTTTCGGAGGACGCGGAGCTTTCGCGCAGCGATCTTGACGACATCACAAAGCTGGATCTTTCCGGCTGTGTGGTGAACTGCCTTGACGATCTGCGGCTTTTCCCCGCACTGGAAGAACTCGATCTTTCCACGGCGGCATATCTTACCGAACAGGCACAGAAGACTCAGGCGAAAGCCGCAGAAGAAGCACAGCAGGCACCCGGCGCACACATCACGCAGGTATATACGCAGCCCAAACCCGTGCCGCCCATTGCGTATTCCGGCGATATTGCCGATTACTCCGCTTTGGCGCAGCTCAAGCAGCTGCGTGTGCTGAGCCTTGCCGGACGGCAGAATGTGCAGCTTGATCCGCTCAAGGAGCTGACGAGCCTTGAAACGCTGAACCTTGCCGGCTGCCTGCAGACCGATGCCGGTGCTCTTGCGGGGCTGACGGCGCTTCATACGCTGGATCTTTCCGGCAACCAGCTGCGTGACCTTTCTTTCCTTTCGGGGCTTACTGCACTTCAAACGCTGGATCTCGGTGAAAATCCGGTGCAGGATCTCCGCCCGCTTTCCGGCCTGACGGCACTGCGGGAGCTGGGGCTTTCCCACTGCCTGCTGCTGCGGGATCTTGCCCCGCTTTCGTCGCTTTCCGCACTGAATTCGCTTGATCTTTCCCGCTGTGCCCTCGCGGATTTTTCCGGCCTTGGCGGCTTGACAAGCCTTGAAGCACTGGATGCATCGCACAGCACGCTGCAAAGCCTGCACGGGCTTGGCTCGCTGACCGGGCTGAAAACACTGAACCTTTCCTACAGCCCGCTGGATAGTCTGGAAGGGCTGGAAACTCTTTCGGGTCTGGAAGCCCTGTGGCTGACAAACAGCCTTTCCACCAATCAGTATGAACGTGATCCGGATGATCTTTCCCCGCTGGCCGGGCTGATAAGCCTAAAGGAATTGTATCTCGGCAATGCGGCACAGGTCTATGATGTTTCGGCACTGGCAAGCTGCACGCAGCTGCGAAAGCTTGTCCTGCGTGCAAACTATGAAAGTCTGGAAGATATTTCCCCGCTTGCCGCCTGCACGCAAATGGAAGAACTGGATCTGAACGAATGCCGTTCGATTGCCGATTATTCTGTACTCAACGCAATGCCGGGGCTGAAAACGCTGTGCATCGCCAACTGGGACACTCCGCTGGACCTTTCGCTTCTTTCCAACAAAACACAGCTGACCAAGCTGTCGCTTAGCGCTCATTCCGGTGATTTATCCTGCCTTGCTGCCCTTACGGAACTGACTCATCTGGAGATCGGTGCCAATGACCTTTCCTTTTTGTCCGGCATGACGAAGCTCAGCTGGCTGCGGCTTGATACCTCAACGGCAGATCTTTCACCGCTTGCCGGGCTGACAGAAGTAACCAATTTGTTTTTGGAGGACTCCACCGCACAGGATCTTTCTGCCCTTTCCGGCATGACAAAGCTGAAACGGCTGGTTTTTAACAGCTATTACAATACGCTGCAGGATATTTCCGGCCTTGCGGGATTGACCGAACTGGAAGAGCTTATATTGCGCGAGCAATCGAAGCTGACGGATATCACCCCGCTTGCCGGATGCAAATCGCTGAAAAAGCTGGATCTGGAGACGTCCGGAGTAACCGACATTTCCCCGCTTGCCGAATGCACTCATTTACAGGATCTGTCTCTTGATCAGACCGGGATCGCCTCACTTGCTCCGCTTTCGGGTCTGACCGAACTGGAAATGCTTTCGCTTCGCTGCTGCAGCAGCATCACCGACCTGTCACCGCTGTCCGGCTGCACCGCTCTGAAACAGCTTTCAATCTGGGGCACCCGCGTCACCGATCTGTCGCCGCTGGAATCTCTGCCGGTCTGGAACCGGGAGCGTCCCGCCCTTCCCTTGCCCTCCGAACAGTGTCTGTATTAAGCAGCACCGCAAATCAAAAAGGATTCGCTGCCCAATATTTGGGCAGCGAATCCTTTTTTCCTTTTATTGGTTATTGGGTTTCTTTTCGGCAAATCCGTATAGTCTGCTCTTTATCGGCGCAGATGCACAAATCCATTCAGTACATTGCCTGCCTCATAAAAATTGGGCAGATACCGCAAGGCACGGCAGCCGGAAAGCCCACTCATCAGCATCGTTGCGTATTTACCACGATTCAGATTATTCATTAGATACAACGCCTGCAGTTCGGTGCAGCTGCTCAGCGGATCCAGTACAAATCCCGGTTCTGTTTCGGGCGCACACATCGTCAGTGCCCGAAGCATTTTGAACCCCGACAGCGGTGCAATATCCTTCACCGGCTGATACCCGAAATCCATATAATTCAGACGGGGCAGCCCGGCCAGCGGTTCCAGTATCGCACTGTTCGTAAGATTCGTGCACAGAACCCGCAGCTTTTCCTTGTCGGCAAGCGGCTGCAGATCCGCGATATTATTGTCGCGCAAGTCAAGCACCGTCAGTTCCTGACAATTTGCAATGCCCGATACCCCCGCAAGGATGTTGCTCGAAGCATTCAGACGGCGCAGATGCGTCATTCCTTCTGCACCCTTCAGTGTACCCAGCCCGCAGTTGCTCACTGTAAGGCTGCACAATCCGGTAACCGCCTGCAGCCCTTTCAGGTTTTCCATGGGTGCATCCAGCGTCAGTTCGCGCAGGGCAGAAAGCGCCGAAAGATCCGGCACTGCGCCTTGGGTGCGCAGCTCCAGCTTTTGCAGCCCCGTCATACCGCTCAGTGCCGAAAGATCCTCCGGCACACTGGCTGACAGCAGCATAAGCTGCCGCAGCCGCGGCAGCGCAGCCAGCGGCGCAATATCCGGCACCTGCGGCCCATCGATGCGCAGCGATTCCAGCGAAGGGATCTGTCCGATCGAAACGGTATCCACGCTTCCGCCCACGGTATAGCCGGCATGGGCCAGCACTATATCCACATAGCCCTCAAGCCTCAGCTCGCGCAGCGCGGGCAGCTGTGTCAGCATCGAAAGATCCTGCGTCGGCCAGTTGACAAGCCACAGCTTTTCCAGATTCTTACATGCCGCCAGCGGTGTGATTTCTTCCGGGACATCGGCGTTTTTGCTTTTCAGATTCAACTCTGTCAGTGCCGTGCAGTTTTGCAGCCCTTCCAGGCTTGCGACGTTGACATCCTGCAGGGTCAGGCTTTTCAGGGCGGTCATACCGGAAAGATCCTGCATATTCCCCAGATCGCCTTCTTTGATTTTCAGCACTTCCAGGCTGGGCATATGGCGCAGAAACGAAAAATCGCTGCACTCCGGCGAAAAGAAATCCAGTTCTTTCAGCTGTGTCAGCTGCCGGAGCGGTGTGGTATCCGGCCCGCCGTTGCCGTAGCCACCCCAGGTGATTGCCAGCTTTTCCAGTCCGGGCAGTTCCGCCAGCACCGCAACATCTTTCGGCCGGTCGCAGAACCAGCCGCCGCAGCGCAGTTCTTTCAGTGCAGACATCCCGCGCAGCCCTTCCAGGCTTTTTACATCCGAATACGTAAGATCCAATACGCGAAGCGAAGGCAGAAATTCCGCCAGAGTGTCCGACATACCCCGGAGTGAGCTGTACGGCAGATACAGTTCTTCCAGCTTAGGCATCTGCTCTGCCCAGAACAGCGCCCCCGGTTCATTCCGGTATGTATCATTGCACATTCCATAATTGCCTGCCCAAAGCCGTTTCAATGCAGGCAGCTGCGCCAGCTGATTCCATAGGCTCACCTCGGGTTCTGCTCCGAATGTATCGTAATTGGCAAGCCCGCATTCCATAATATGCAGGTCGGTCAGTGCCGGCAGCGACGCAAGCGGTTCCAGCGACTGCACAAGGTTGCCCGAAAGATCCAGCTGTTCCAGTGCGGGATGTTTTTTCAGAAATTCGATGTGTTCGATATCGTTTTCCGAAAGATCCAGAACGCGCAGAGCGGCAAGCGCCGAAAGGCTGCTCCAATCGCGTGCGCGCACACAATGTATGTCCAATTCTTCCAGCTGCGTCAGCTGTGCCAACGGTGCCAGACTATGGATCGGGTTGCCGCCCAGACGCAGCACCTTTAATCCGGTCAAACCGGAAAGCGGTGACGCATCGGTAATCAGCCCCTGTGCGAATCGGTTCAACTGGTCTATGGGATAATCAATGCGCGTGTCTCCCATCCAGCCCGATCCATGATTGGAACAATCCAGCCATTCCAGTTTGCTCAGCCCCTGCAGCGGGGAAAGGTCGGAAATCGGGTTATGCGCAAGATCCAGATGCACCAGTTCTTTCATTCCTGCAAGCGCAGCAAGGTCATCTGCATCATTTTCGGCAAGTTCCAATGTTTTCAGGTGGATCAGCCCTTCCAGCGGGGAAAGATCCTGAATCTGATTGCCGGAAAGCTTGAGCGTTTCCAGCCCGGTAAGATACTTTAGATCCTGTGCTTCCCACAACCCGGCATCCGTAAGATCCAGTTCCCGGATGTCCTCCAGCTCTTGCCCCAAAATCACACCCTCGGGTTTATTCAAGATGCCCCGGACTGCCTGTTCCACCTGTGGCTGCGTCCATTCGATGGAAACATCGCGGTAAGAAGGCGCTGTGATTTTCTGCTGTTCTGCCGTGCCGGGGACAGCCTCGCTGCCGTGTTCCGCCGCTGCCCCGCATCCCGCAAGGCACAAACACATTACCAGCATCATAAGCCCGCATAAAAAAGACTTCATACTCGGTTCCTCCCCATTCCCTTTAACGATATGTCTTATGCCGTTTTCTGATTTTCGCGCTTCAGCCGCAGTTTTTTGAAAACCCCCGAAAGCCCGGCGCACAAGCGTCAGTTTCCTCTTCCATGGAAAGCATTGCCTGCCTTACCCGCTGTTCCAGTTCTTTTGCCGCCTGTTTTTTTGTAAGGCTTTCATCGGCATACAGCGGCTTGCCGATGCGCAGTGTAAAGCATGGCTTTCTTCGCCACCGCATAAGCCCCGAAGACGGACGCATGCACAGCATCATCGGCACAACCGGACAGCCGACCCTTGTCACCAAAGCAAACGCGCCCGGATGAAATTCCCGCAGGCCATTATAATACGGCACCAGCATGCCTTCGGGATAAAAATGAATGAACGCCCCGCCGCGCACCCGCGCTTCCATACCCTGTTCCAGCTGTGCCATATCATGTACATTTTCTGCAAGCGGAACCCCGCCGCAGAAGCGAACCAGCCAGCCTGTAAACGGCTTATTCAGATTGGATGCCAGGCTGAGGAACCACAGACGGTGCGGCATCAGCGCAACCTTTGCCATAGTGCAGTCCATAGGATGCACATGGTTCATTACACTGACTGCCCCGCCTTTCAAATCGCGAAGATTTTCCCGTCCTTCTATGCGCAAGCCAAACCACACCTTGTTGATGAGCCATAAGATCGGAGAAAGCAGCGTTGTGAAGCCCCAGAACAGCAGCGTCATCACGGCACCGCCCCGGCAAAAGTGCCGGCGGATCGCATTGCAATCAGGGCTTGTCAGCTTACGCCACCGGCTCAGCGGAACACGGCGGTATCCTTTATGCTTTTTGTCGCTGATTGCCTGCTGATACATCTTTTCGGCACGAGCCACACAAGCGGGCACACGGTTTTCTTCCTGCGCCCGCGCGTATTTTTCAGAATATTCCTTTTTTTCTTTCGGGTGCTCGATCCAGTAATCGATCTTTCGGGCAAGATCCCCGGAATCCCCTGCGCGGAACAGGCTTTCTTCACACAGAGCAAACTGTCCGGTTGCCGAAAGGGCAGAATCCGAAATCACAGGAACCACGCCGCATGCAAGTGCTTCCATACAGCTGATGCCTTCGATTTCCGCATCCGATGCATGCACATACAGATCGCACATATTGATCAGCTGATACAGTTCATCCTGTGAATAAAAGCCGAAGACCGGGGGATGACGCAGATTCTTTGCCTTGCGCCGATAGGCCGCTTCCTTGGGGCCTTTTCCGGCAAACACCAGCTGGATATGATCGGCGTATCGGCTCTTTTGCGCTGCTTCAATAATCAGATCCTGTCTTTTTTCCCCCGAAAGCCTTCCGATCATCAATATCGTGAAACGATCGGCCAGCTGGGGGGCGCGCTCGATCGGCATCGGCACAAACCGATCTGCCACGCCATTGGAAATCACCCATAATTTTGCGCCGTAGCTTCGCTGTTCCAGCTGCTGCGCAATAAATGCACTGGGGCAGTGAATATGATCGAACCGATTATAGAACACATGATAAAACCAGCGGTACAGCAATTCATTTACGCACTTTGTTTTGCCAAGGAACAAAGTAGAGGTGATGTTTTCCGGCTGCACATGAAACGCCGCCACCGTCGGAATCCCCATTTGACGCGCCAGCTCTTCTCCGCGACGGCAAAAGCGGAACGGCATATAAAAATGGATGATATCCGCATCCCGAAATGCCGTATAATACGCCTGTATATCCGGCTTTGCAAAGCACATCCCCTGACTTTCGATCAGCTTTTGAAACAGCGGTATCCTATGGATCGGCGCACAGACCTTTCCCTCACAGGGTTCTCCGCCCGCCAGTATCACGACCTCGTGGCCGCACAGACGCAGCTGATTGGCAAATCTGCGCGCCGTAACGGTCGTTCCGTTGTTGGAATCATCAAACTGATCGATCACCAAAACGATTTTCATAAATTCCTCCCTTGTCCCCCCAAACGGTATGCCGCATGCTGTCAGCGGCCCAGAATTTTTTGCAGGCGTTCGTGTGCCTGCTTTTTACGCTGAAGGGTTTCCTGCGGTGCTGCCTGCCATTTTTTTCCGTCATGCACAAGGATATCCGTCTGCAAAACGCCCGCGGGCAGATCCTTTTGCGGCACGAATACCATTTTGCCATCATCTGCAATCAGCCGCGCCGTTCCGTTTTCGATTGCGTCTACTGAATAATACATCAAGCCGCCCCCATGCTGTTGTTTTCTTTGCTGACGGCGATCTGCAGATTTCCTTGTTGATCCACATATGCAATCACCGTTCCATTATGATCTGTGCGGTACACCTGTGCCAACACGCTGTCAAATGCTTCCAGCGCGGCCGCATTCGGATGTCCGTAGGAATTATCCTTGCCGCAGGAAATCACAACCACGCGCGGACGCACTGCTTCCAAAAATGCTTTTGTATTGGAGGTCGATGAACCATGGTGCCCGGCCTTATACAAATCGGCACGGATTTTCTGGCCGCTGTCCAAAACGCTTTTTTCCACAGCGCGTTCGGCATCCCCGCTTGCCAGAAAGCGAAGCTCCGGTGTTTCAAACATCGTTACGATCGAAATATCGTTGAGATTATCCGTCTTTACTCCGGTGCTGATGACGCGCAGCGTTCCGCCGCCAAGCGGATACTCTGCGCCTGGCTGCGCCGTTTCGGCCGGTATCCCCAGCCGTTCGATCGTATCGAGCAAATCCAAAAAGACCTTGGATGTTGCCATTGGTGCCTTTTCAAAATCGGGAAGGATCATTCGATCCACCGCAAACGATTCCAGCACTGCCTTCATGCCGCCGATGTGATCGGCATGCGGATGCGTCATCAGTACAAAATCCAGCTTTTTCACACCGGCCTGCTGAAGATACTGCACAATGCTCGGCCCTGCCTCCGGCACGCCGGCATCGATCAGCCCAAAGCAGCCATTTTCTTCGAGCAATACCGAATCGCCCTGTCCCACATCCAGAAAATGAATCCGCGTGGATGCATCTTGGGCATCCTGCGGCAGGGTGGGTACAATGGGGCGAAAGCCGAACCAGCTTTGGATTTCGTTCCAGTCCGGCATCGGCAAGCCATGCTCTTCCCCCAGTGTGATTGCCGCGGAAAGCGCGACAAGAAACAGGATAAGTCCCGTGCAAAGAAGGATCAGCGTCTTTTGGAATTTTTCTTTCCTCTTGCGTTTTGCTCTGCTGCCTGACGCCATGAATCTGCTCCTCTGCTGTTATTTTTCCGGTTGTGACGGCCGGTTCCTTTGTGCACCGGTTGCGCTTTCTGCGTGCGATGCCCTGCCGAATTGCTTGACGGCAGGCGCACTGCGGTACGCTGTGCGCCTGCCCTGGTGCCGCACAGCGCGGGGATCAGATCCTCCCGATGCACCAGCATCAGTGCCTTGCGCACCTTCGCCGCATTGCGCGGCTCATAATATTGCAAAAGCGCGCGCTGCATCGCTTTTTCCTCCGGGTCTTTCGCCACATAAACCGGCTTGAGGGTATACGGATCCAGCCCCGTATAGAACATACAGGTCGAAACCGTTCCCGGTGTCGGATAAAAATCCTGCACCTGTTCGGGTCGGATCTTATTGTTATAGAGATATTCTGCCAAAATCACCGCATCGCGCAGCGTGCTTCCCGGATGGCTGCTCATCAGATACGGTACAAGATACTGCTTTTTGCCCGCCTGTTTTGTAAGCTCATAAAAGCGCTTTGAAAATTTATTGTACACTTCCACCGGCGGCTTGCCCATATAGCGCAGCGTTTCCGGTGCGCAGTGCTCGGGCGCGACCTTCAGCTGTCCGCTGATGTGATGCTCCACCAGTTCCTTGAAAAAGCTTTCGTCCTTATCCCGGATCAGGTAATCATAACGGATGCCGCTGCGCACAAACACCTTTTTTACACCCGGCAGGCTTCTTACGCGCCGCAGGATGCCGAGATATTCCTTGTGATCGACGATCAGCTTGCTGCACGGCTGCGGGGCAAGGCAGTGCTTGCCGGCCGAACACATGCCCTCTTTCATCTGCTTGCCGCAGCTGGGCACGCGGAAATTGGCCGTCGGGCCGCCGATGTCATGGATATACCCTTTGAAGTTGGGCATATGCGTCAGTTCCTGCGCTTCCTTCACCACACTGTCGGCGCTGCGCGACGTCACGCGGCGCCCCTGATGCAGCTGGATGGCGCAGAAGTTGCACCCGCCAAAGCAGCCGCGGTTATGGGTAATGGAAAATTCCACCTCTTCAATGGCAGGAACCCCGCCCTGTGCTTCATAGGAAGGATGATATCTGCGTGTAAACGGCATCGCGTACACGGCATCCAGTTCCCTTCTTGTCAGCGGAGTTGCCGGGATGTTCTGCACCATATAGCCATGCTGCTGCTTTTGCACGATGATTTTTCCCGAAACGACATCCTGATGATCCATTTGGATCCGGCACGCCTTGGCATAGGCCACCTTATCCTCTGCCACACGGGCAAAGGAGGCACATTCCACATACGTTTCGGGCAGATGCGCGAAATCCGTCATATAGCAGCTGCCGTTTACATCGGTAATGGTTTTCACGTTTTCCCCCGCTGCCAGACGGCTTGCGATTTCCCTTGTCTGGTGTTCCCCCATTCCAAACACCACAAGATCGGCACCGCTTGTTTCCACAATGCTGGGCAGCACGGTATCCATCCAGTAATCATAATGCGCAAAACGGCGCAGCGAAGCCTCCAGCCCGCCTAAAACAACCGGCAGCTGCGGATACGCCTGCTTTGCCAGCTGCGAATAAACCGATGCACAGCGGTCGGGCCGCCTGCCCGCCTTGCCGCCCGGCGTATATTCGTCTTCGGCACGGCGTATCTTCGCAACGGAATAATGGGCAACCATGCTGTCCACATTTCCGCCGCCCACGAAAAAGCCGTAGCGCGGACGGCCGTATACCTTCATGCTTTCGCATGTGGTGTAATCCGGCTGTGAAATGATGCCCACACGATAGCCGCAGGATTCCAGCAGCCGCGAAATGATCGCGGCACCGAAGCTTGGGTGATCGACGTAGGCATCGCCTGTCACAACCACAAAATCCACATAGTGCCAGCCGCGCTCCAGCATATCCTCTCGGCACAGGGGAAGAAACTCTCCCTGCATCTGCGGTACATTCTGCCTGTTCTTTTCTGCCATAAAGACCCCTTTTCCAGTATTTGTGCACCGGATGCCGCAGCTGCACCTCCGGTTATCCCTTGTCTTGTTCGGTTTCGCTTTGCTGCATCGTCATTTCGATCCATTGCTGCCGTGTGATCAGAACCTGCCGCGGCTTAGAGCCCTCATACGGGCCGATCAAGTGCATTTGTTCCATTTCGTCAATGATGCGCGCGGCACGGGCATAGCCCAGCTTGCAGCGCCGCTGCAAAAGGCTGGTGGATGCCTGTCCCGCATCGATCACCACTTCCACTGCGGTTTTCAGCATCGGATCCTGCTCATCGCCGCTGTCTGCATCCTCGTTCTTTTCCGATGCTGCGCATTGATCCATTTGCCGGATCATTTCCTCATCATAATCCGCACTGGAATGCTTTTTGATATATTCCAGCACGGCAGTGATTTCCTCATCCCGCACATACGCGCCCTGAATGCGCATCGGCTTATTTGCCGCCACCGGCAGGAACAGCATATCCCCCATGCCCAGCAGCTTTTCCGCGCCGCCGGTATCCAAAATGGTTCGGCTGTCGATCTGGCTGCTCACGGCAAAGGCGATGCGGCTTGGGATATTCGCTTTGATCAAGCCGGTAATGACATCGACCGAAGGACGCTGCGTTGCTACGATCAGATGCATCCCGGCGGCACGCGCCTTCTGCGCAATGCGGCAGATATAATCTTCCACATCCTTGCCGGCAACCATCATCAAATCAGCCAGCTCGTCGATGATAATCGCAATGTACGGCAGCTTTTCAACGCCCTCTGTCTGTTCCGCCATGCGGTTATAGCTTTTGATCTCGCGCACGTTCGTATCCGCAAACAGATGATAGCGGCGCTCCATTTCCGCAACGGCTGCGCCCAGTGCCCCCGCCGCCTTGCGCGGTTCGGTCACAACCGGCATCAGCAGATGCGGAATCCCATTGTATTCCGCAAGCTCCACGACCTTCGGGTCGATCATGATGAATTTCAGCTCTTCGGGCGAAAACTTATACAAAAAGCTCATGATAATGGTGTTGATGCACACCGATTTACCGCTGCCGGTACTGCCCGCAATGAGCAGGTGCGGCATTTTCGTCAGATCGGCCACCTGGCAGGCACCCGCAATATCCTTGCCCAGTGCAAGCGTCAGCGCAGAGCGGTTCTTTGTAAAGGACGGGGATTCCAGAATACTGCGTATGCTGACCGCTGTTGAATGGCGGTTTGGCACTTCGATGCCGACCGCTGCCTTGCCGGGGATCGGTGCTTCGATTCGCACGCCGGTGGTGGCAAGATTCAGTGCAATATCATCCGAAAGATTGGTGATGCGGCTGATTTTCACGCCCGCAGACGGCTGCAGCTCATACCGCGTAACGGACGGCCCGCGGCTGATATCCATAAGGTGCGTATTGACGCCGAAGCTGGACAGCGTTTTCACCAGAAGATCCGCATTGTGGCGCATTTCCTCTTCGATTCCCTGCTCATCTGCCGCAGGCTGTTTTTGGAAAAGGCTGAGCGGCGGATATGAATACCCTTCCTCACTGTGGCGTTCCGGTTCGCAGCCTGCATCCTGCGGTTCTGCCTGCGCTTGCTCCTGCGCCGGCACTGCCGCCTTGCGGATCAAGCTGGCAAGCGCATCGTCTGCAACGCTTTGGATGTGTGCCTGACGGCTGGGCGCATCCTCCGGGATCGATTCCTGTTCCTGCACCACAGGCTCCTGCGCCGGTTCCTCATTGCGTCCCGGAAACATGCCGAACGTGCCGCCCGGGCCGATGACGGGGCGCTCGTCCTGCGGCAGCTGGGTCGGGTTGATCGGATCATGCCCGATATCGATGTCGATCGAACTTTTTCTTCGGGCGCGCGCTTCCTCATACGCCTGTGCATCCAGATCGAACGGCGGGATATCGCTCTGCACATCCTGTTCAAACTGCCGCTGTTTTTGCAGCGTTCGCATTTCTTCCCGTCTTTTTTCCCGATCATCCGCCCGCTGCGAAACCGAATCCCGCATACGCCCGACATGCCCCGAACAGAAATACCAGATATCTGCCGGAGTGACACCCGTGAACAGCATGACGCTTACGATCATAAAGATGATGATGATGATATTGGCTGCCGGCCTGCCGCACAAAAGCAGCAGCGTCCAGCCGAATACCGACCCCAGCATACCGCCGCCGATGCCCCAGTTTGCAGCACCCGCAGCCCGCAGCTCGGCCATGCCTTCCAGAAAGGTCAGGTCGGTCAGATCAGTTTTGGAAAACACCAAAAATGTGCCGCACACGATCATCAAAAGAAAGATCCCCTTCAGGATCTTCCCCTTTACCGGACGCCCCACCGCCACCAGAACGGCAATGTACAAAAGGATCGGCACCAGCACATAGCTGCCGATGCCGAACACGCCGAACAGGATGTTGACGCGTATCCAGCTCCACACCGAAGCACCCGGCACGGCGATGAGGGCACACAAAAGGATCCCGATGCCGAAAATCAGGATGCTCCACTTTTCATTGAGATCCGGTTTTGCCCTTGTCTTTTTTCTTGCATGTGCCGCCGTTGTCTTTTTTGCGGAGGATGCTGTTTTTTTCTTCTGTGCCGGACGTGCCGGACTTGTTTTGTTTCTTGATGCCATACCTGCTTTGCTACCCCTGTAAGTACCCGATGCACTGTCTGCGCACCGGAATCAAATTTGTGTCTGCTTTGCCGCATACATATACTATTATATTGTATCACCAATCGCTTCGCTTGTAAAACATTTCCGGGCTGTTTGCTTTATTTCCCGCTTTTTTCCGTTTCTTCGATTTCATGATACAGATAGTGCAGCGCATCTCCCAATCCACCCAGCTCATCGATCAGCCCTTCGCGCACCGCCGCTTGTCCGTCCAATACGCTTCCCATATCCATAACCAGTTCTCCGGTATGCAGCATAAGCTGTTCGAAACGCTGTTCTGTGATGTGGGAATGGCCTGCGACAAAGCTGCTGATGCGCTTTTGCATCTGTTCAAAGTAACGCAGCGTCTGCGGCACCCCCAGCACCATGCCCGAATGGCGCACCGGATGTACCGTCATGGTTGCCGTGGGTACGATAAAACTGCGCCGCGCCGATACCGCAAGCGGGATTCCGATCGAATGTCCCCCGCCCAAAACCAGTGCCGCACTGGGCTTTGTGATGCCGCTGATGAGCTCTGCCAATGCAAGCCCCGCCTCCACATCCCCGCCTACTGTATTCAAAATGACCAAAAGCCCCTCCACCTCGGGGTCTTCTTCCACACTGACCAGCTGCGGGATCACATGCTCATACTTCGTTGTTTTCTGGCTTTGCGGTGCGAATGAATGTCCCTCCACCTGCCCGATCACCGTCATGCAGTGGATCGCGTGCCTTCCCTTGGTGCGCAGGATCGAGCCGGTTTCCAGCATATACTCTTTTTCCAGCCTCAGTTTTTCAATTTTTGATTCCTGCTCTTGTGTCGTTTCCTGTTCCTGCCTTGTTTTCTGCTGTTTCATTGTCATCCGCCTTTCGTTTTTGTTTATCGTTCCCCAAAATCAGCTGGTTTATTTGCACCGGATTTGTATTTTCGCCTGCCGAAATACGGTGTCTTTCGTTGACAAAAACTTATCAGCCGCGTATTATAATTAGTGTTTTATTATATAAAGAGGATGCAATGCGCAAGGCAGCGTGTACGCAATGCCTGAAAGGAGACTGAAATGGGACAGACTATCGCACAGAAGATCATCGCCGCACATCTGGTTGACGGCACACCGCGCCCCGGCTGTGAAGTCGGCCTGCGGATCGACCAGACCCTGACCCAGGACGCAACCGGCACAATGGCCTATCTGGAATTCGAGGCCATGGGTATTCCCCGCGTACGAACGGAGCTATCGGTTGCCTATATCGATCACAACACGCTTCAAAACGGATTCATGAATGCAGATGACCACCGCTTCATCCGCACGGCTGCCAAAAAATTCGGGGTGCGCTATTCCCGCCCCGGCAACGGCATCTGCCATCAGGTGCATTTGGAACGGTTTGCACGTCCGGGCAAAACGCTGATCGGTTCGGACAGCCACACTCCCACCGCAGGCGGCATCGGCTGCCTTGCCATGGGCGCGGGCGGGCTGGATGTTGCAGTCGCCATGGGCGGCGGCGCATACTATATCCCTTATCCCAAATCGGTTCTGGTTCGGCTTTCCGGCGCGCTGCGCCCCATGGTAAGTGCGAAGGACATCATTCTGGAAGTTCTGCGCATCCTGAGCGTCAAGGGCGGCGTGGGCAAGATCGTGGAATACGGCGGCGAAGGCGTTCAAACACTCACGGTCCCGCAGCGCGCCACCATCACCAACATGGGCGCCGAACTCGGCGCAACCACTTCGATTTTCCCAAGCGATGAGGTGACGCACGCCTTTTTGAAGGCACAGGGGCGCGAAGAAGATTACCTGCCGCTGTGCGCAGATGAGGATGCCGTGTATGATGAAGTGATCGACATCGATCTTTCAGCACTGGTGCCCCTTGCCGCCTGCCCGCACAGCCCGGATAACGTTCATACCGTGCGCAGCCTTTCGATGACGAAGGTCGATCAGGTCTGCATCGGCAGCTGCACCAATTCCAGCTATACGGATTTAATGGCGGTAGCCGCTATCTTAAAGGATAAATCCGTCTGCCCGGATGTCAGCCTTGTCATCGCCCCCGGCAGCCGCCAGGTTCTTTCCATGCTCAGTGCCAACGGTGCTTTGACAACCTTGCTGAACGCCGGTGCCCGTATTCTGGAAAGCGCCTGCGGCCCGTGCATCGGCATGGGGCAGAGCCCCAACTCTGCGGGCGTTTCTCTGCGCACGTTCAACCGCAATTTCGAAGGGCGCAGCGGCACCCGCGATGCCGGTGTGTATCTTGTCAGCCCGGAAACCGCCGCCGCAAGCTGTCTGACCGGCTTTATTACAGACCCGATGACGATCGGCACGATCGAACCGGCTGCAATGCCCGAAGTGTTCCCGATCAACGACAACATGATCGATCTGCCCGCCTCGATGCAGGAATACGAAAGCGTCGAGATCCTGCGCGGGCCGAACATCAAGCCGCTGCCGCAGGCGCAGCCGCTTACTGACACCTTGACGCTGCCGTGCCTTTTGAAGGTGGGGGACAACATCACAACCGATCACATCATGCCGGCCGGCAGCAAGATCCTGCCTTACCGCAGCAACATCCCGCACCTTTCGCAGTACTGCTTTGAGGTATGCGACCCGGAATTTCCTGCGCGCGCAAAGGCTGCCAGCGGCGGCTTTATCGTGGGCGGCGCAAACTACGGCCAGGGCTCCAGCCGCGAACATGCCGCTTTGGTTCCGCTGTATCTGGGCATCCGTGCCGTCATCGCCATCAGCTTCGCGCGCATCCACAAGGCAAACCTTGTCAATGCGGGCATCCTGCCGCTTGAATTGGAACAGCCTTCCGATTATCAGGCCATTTCGCTGGGCGATGTGCTTTCCCTGCAGGACATCGAGGAAGGTGTCCGGAGCGGCCGCGTGACGCTCACCAATCAGACAACCGGCCGCACATTCCCGCTGCGCTGCGATATCAGCAGCCGTCAGGCCGATGTCATCCGCGCCGGCGGGCTGCTTAATTATACGCGGGAAAAGAACCGATGACCCGGATGCCGCAGCCTTGCGGGCACGGCATATCCATTTGAATCAAACGGAGGGATAACAGTGGAAAATATTGAATCTGCAAAAGAGCGTTTCGGCAATCTGATCGAAACACAGAAAAAGCGTGTTGCCGCGATGCGCGCACAGGGCGATTTCCTCGATTACGCATCGCTGGATCAAATCATCATCGGTGTGTGCGGCGGCGATGGCATCGGCCCGACCATTACGCAGGAAGCCGAACGTGTCCTTCGTTTTCTGCTCGACGACGAGATCCGCTGCGGAAAAATCGTTTTTCGGGATATCGATGGGCTTACGATCGAAAACCGCGCCGCGCATATGCAGGCGATCCCCGATGACGTTTTGGCCGAGCTCAAAGCCTGCCATGTCATCCTGAAGGGGCCGACCACCACACCGCACGCCGGTGACGAATGGCCCAACATCGAAAGCGCAAACGTTGCGATGCGCAAGGAACTGGATCTGTTTGCCAACGTGCGCCCGGTCAAGGTGCCGCAGGAAGGCATTGATTGGACATTCTTCCGCGAAAATACAGAAGGTGCCTATACATTGGGAAGCTGCGGCTTTGAAACCGAAGATGGCATTTCCGTTGATTTCACCATCACCACAACAGACGGCACACAGCGCATTGCCGAGCTGGCTTATGATTTCGCACAAAAAAACCACAAAAACCGCGTGTCGATCGTAACCAAAGCAAACATCATCAAAGCTACGGACGGCAAATTTTTGGATCTGTGCCGTGCTGTCGGCGCAAAGTATCCCGAAATTTCCACCGATGACTGGTTCATCGATATCATGACCGCAAAGCTTGTCGATCCCAAGCGCCGCCGGGATTTTCAGGTGTTTATCCTGCCGAACCTGTACGGCGATATCATTACCGACGAAGCCGCCGAATTCCAAGGCGGTGTCGGAACAGCGGGAAGCGGCAACATCGGCAAACGCTATGCCATGTTTGAAGCGATCCATGGCTCTGCCCCGCGCATGGTGCGCGAAGGGCGCGCGCAGTATGCCGACCCGTGCAGCATGCTGCGTGCATCGGTGATGCTTCTTTCCCACATCGGATATCAGGAAAAAGCAGACCGGCTGACCGCCGCATTGGATCGCTGCATGTTCACCGAAAAAGCACTGACCGTAACCGGACGTGACACCGGCTGCACCTGCCGCGAATTCGGCGATTATGTCATGCGCACGATCGAATCTCTGAAATGAAGCATTCTTAAAGGTTGGTGTAACAAATGGCTTCTCAATCCCCCAATAAAGTATCTCTCCCCGTCATCAAGCGTCTGCCGAAATATTACCGCTATATTTCGGATATGCACAAAAACGGCATTGTCAAAATTTCCTCCAGCGAGCTGGCTCACATGATGGGCACCACAGCTTCACAGGTGCGGCAGGATCTGAACTGCTTCGGCGGCTTTGGACAGCAGGGCATCGGATATCATGTCGATGTTCTGCTTGCCGAAATTTCAAAGCTTCTGTTCAGCGAACGGAGTTTGGATGCGGTTCTGATCGGTACCGGACGTCTTGGGCGCGCCATTTCCGGGTATCTTTCTTCGGAAGCGCGCGGCTACCGCCTTATGGCGGCATTTGATAAAAGCCCTGGTGAGATCGGGCGCGAAATCCTGCCCGGTGTGATCGTGCGCGATGTTGCAGAGCTTTCCGAATTCTGCAAAGAACACCAGCCGGATGTTGCCGTGCTGTGCATTCCCCGTTCGGGGGCACAGGCTGTTGCGCCAACGCTTGTAAACGCCGGTGTCAAAGGTTACTGGAACTTCAGCCACTATGACCTTTCTGTTGAATACGACGATATCATTGTAGAAAATGTTCATCTGGGCGACAGCCTGATGAGCCTTGGCTACCTGATGCGCAATGACCATTGATAAAGGACGACACGCAAAATGGCAAAATTATATTTCCGCTACGGTGCTATGAACAGCGGCAAAAGCACCGCACTGATGCAGGTGGCTCATAATTATGAAGAACGCGGCATGCGTGTTCTGATCATGAAGCCTTCGATCGACACCAAAGGCGGCGAAAAGCTGGTTTCCCGTTTGGGCGTGGAACGCACTGTGGATGTTGCCGTCGGCCCCGAACTGGATATCCTGCAATGGGTTCGCCGTGATGCCGAGTCAAACGGCGCACCCGCCTGCATCCTGACAGACGAAAGCCAGTTTTTCACGCCCCAACAAGCCGAACAGCTTTTTATGATCACGGTTGAGCTGGATATCCCGGTCATCAGTTATGGGCTGCGCGCCGATTTTTCCCTAAAGGGCTTTCCCGGTTCCACCCGCCTTTTGGAACTTGCACACAATATCGAAGAAATGAAAACGATTTGCCATTGCGGGCGCAAGGCGATTTTCAACGGGCGCAAAATCAATGGAAATTTTGTTTTTGAAGGGGCACAGGTTGCCATCGATATGCAGAACAATGTGGAATACGAATCCCTGTGTGCGCAGTGCTATTTCACGGAACGAAAGAAGTTTCTTGCCCGAAAAAATGACAGCAGCTGCTGAATCCCAAATAACAAATCACCCCGGAAACGATATGTTTCCGGGGTGATTTATTTACTTTTCCTGCGTGCCATAATATGCTGCAAGCAGATCGACCACGGCGCCGTAGCTTTTGATTCCCAGCTCCTGATCATAACTTTGCAGAAAGCCCGAATATGTGTTTTCTGCCGCACTCGAAACCGGCGATTCAAACTGACGCCAATATTCGTTATTTGCCTTCAGATCGGATTTTGCCGTATCGCACAGCTGACGGGCAATCGGTGCCCAGCGTTCGGGCGAAGCGCTGTACAGCGCATTCGAAAGGTGGATATACCCCAGCAAATATCCCGAATAGGCATACATTGGGTCACCACTGGTATCACAGGCAAGGATCGCCGCAAAATTTGCCGTCTGCTCCGGTGCTATGCCGCGCACATGCGCCAGTTCATGCGCCACGGTTGCAGGCAGCAGGCATTCCGGTGCATCTGCATTGATGTTCGCTTCCCCGGTGAACGGGAAGAAAAAGCCCGTAAAGTTCACCGCGCTCATCATCCGCGAGCACAAAATCAGCTTGGGCCGCACCGCCGGTACATTCAAAAACGGGAACTGGCGTTCCAGATGATCATATACCGTATCCGATGCTTTTAGTATCGCGTCAAGATCGCCGGAAAACTTTCCCGGCGCGGTATGTTCTGTCAGGGGCGCAGCGGCATTGATCTTATCCACAAACAGCTGCGTCACTTCCGCCAGCTGATCGACGGAAATCGGTTTTGCCTCGATTCCTTCGGCTTGCTCAAATGTCTGCGCATAATAGGTCAGCCCCCACAGGCCGGTAAATGCGGTGTAGATGCCCAGCACCAGCACGGCATAGGTCAGCACTGCGCGCCACAAAAGCGCAAGCCGCCCGCCCTTTGTGCGGATGATGTTCGCAACCGTGCGCACCGCATAGACAATGCAGAAAACGACCACTGCCGCCCAAAACACTTCTGCCACAGAAAACGGCACAAAGCCGCAGAGGTATCCCATAACGCGGTGATACGGCTGCACGATGTAATGCACCGCAAAATCCGATGCCGCACGGCTGTGTGTGATCTGCCGGAAAATTGCCAGCAATATGCAAAGTGCAGACAGCGCGATGTATTTTTTTCGATCGCGCTGCCACACTTTTTTCCAGTATTCTTTTTTCGATTCCTGTTCCATATCAGCGTCCCAGCTTATCGACAAGGGCCAGCACTTCTTCGATTTTGGCTTTCTGCTGGGATTCCTCCCCGCTGACAAACGCTTCCTGCACGCAGCCTTGGATATGCGCTTTCAGGATTTCCCGGTTGGCCTTGCCCAAAATGGACTGCGTTGCCATGACCTGATTGGAAATTTCGATACAGTAACGGTCGTCTTCGATCATGGCAAGGATGCCGTCGATCTGTCCGCGTGCCGTTTTCAAAAGCCGGGTTACTGTTGTTTTATCCGCGCGCATCTCAGCCATCGACTTGCGAGGATACGACCTGATAGCCTGCATCCTCTACTGCCTTCTTCAGCATTTCTTCGCTGACTGCGCCTTCCACGGTGCATACGGCATTCTTGTTTTCCAAGCTGACGACTGCGCTGACACCTTCCAGTGCATTCAAAGCCGAATCAACATGACCGCTGCATTTCGGGCACATCATTCCTTCAATGTTCAATGTAATTGTTTTCATTTTTGCTTCCTCCTTATTTCCTGCATCTGTTTCTTTTAATGATACCACAGGGTCAGCGGTATCTTCAACCGCTTTTTCTGTGACGGTTGTTTTTTCGTGTATGCTGTCGGCATGCTTTGTTTTAAAGCGTTTGAGCCGCAGCGCATTTGAAATGACGCAAACGCTGGAAAGGCTCATCGCTGCCGCCCCGAGCATCGGGTTCATTTTCAAATGGAACGGGATGTATAAAAGCCCCGCTGCGACCGGGATGCCGACACTGTTATAAAAGAACGCCCAGAACAAGCTGAGTTTGATGTTTCGGATCACGGCCTTGGAAAGGCGTATCGCTGTGGCTGCATCCCGCAGGTCACTTTTCATCAGCACAATATCGGCGCTTTCGATCGCAACATCGGTACCAGCTCCGATTGCTATTCCCACGTCAGCACGCGCCAGTGCCGGGGCATCGTTTATGCCATCCCCAACCATGGCAACCGTCTTTCCCTGCTTTTGCAATGCAGCAACATGCTGTTCTTTCTGCTGCGGCAAAACCTCTGCAATAACATGCGGGATATCCAGCTGTCTGCGGATTGCCTCTGCCGTGCGGCGGTTATCCCCCGTAAGCATGGTAACGTCAATGCCCAGCTGCTTGAATTCGCGGATTGCCTGCGCACTGGAATCCTTTACCGTATCCGCTGCTGCAATCACCCCAAGAACCTGCGTTCCCCGACAGAAAATAAGCGGTGTCTTGCCTTCATTCGCCAGCTGATCGATTGCTTTTTTTGTGCTTTCGTTCAGGCTCACGCCCCGTTGTGTCAGCATGCTTTCATTTCCGGCAAACAGGGGCTGACCCTTGTGCACCGCTTCAATTCCGCGCCCGAACACCGCCTTGAAGTCCGATACTTCGCACGGCTCGATTCCGTGGTCGTCTGCGTATTCCAGCACAGCCTGTGCAAGCGGATGCTCGCTTTGATGCTCCAGCCCCGCCGCAAGCGCAACCAGTTCCCGTTCGGAAACTCCCTCCTGCGTCAGGAGATCCGTTACCGAGGGCTTACCCTGCGTGATCGTGCCGGTTTTGTCCAAAACGATCGCATCAATATTGTGCGCCGTCTCCAGAGCATCCCCCGATTTGATCAGGATTCCGTTTTCCGCCCCCTTGCCCGTGCCGACCATGATCGCCACCGGCGTTGCAAGCCCCAAAGCGCAGGGACAGGAAATCACAAGAACCGAAATGCCGATCGAAATGGCAAATTCCGGCGTCTGCCCCAACAGCAGCCAAATCACGGTTGCCGCCGCCGCAATGCAGATGACCACCGGCACGAATACGCCCGATATCTTATCTGCCATTTTTGCAATCGGAGCCTTGCTGGCACTTGCCTGTTCCACTAAGCGGACGATTTGCGCCAAGGTGGTATCCGCACCGACCTTAGTTGCACGGAACTTGAAAAATCCCGCCTTATTTATGGTTGCCGCAATCACATTGCTGCCGATCGACTTTTCGACCGGTATGCTTTCCCCCGTGATTGCCGCTTCGTCCACGCTTGTCGTTCCTTCAATGATGACACCGTCTACCGGTACGCTCTGTCCCGGACGCACAACAAGGATATCCCCGGCTGCGACCTGCTCAACCGGAATCGTCATTTCTGTGCCGCCGCGCTCCACTGTCGCCGTTTTCGGCGCAAGATCCATAAGCTTTGTGATTGCTTCGCTCGTCTTGCCCTTGCTTTTGGTTTCCAGAAATTTGCCCAACGTGATCAGCGCAAGGATCATCGCAGCGGATTCAAAATACAGATCGTGGTGATACCGCGCCACCAGCGCCATATCGCCTACGCCCAGCCCATATCCCATACGGTAGATCGCAATCACGCCATATACCATGGATGCCGCAGAGCCGATTGCAATCAGGCTGTCCATATTCGGACTGCCGCGAAACAATGTTTTGAAGCCCACCTGAAAATACTTTCGGTTGACATATACGACCGGCAGTGTCAAAAGCATCTGCGTCATAGCAAAGGATACCGCATTTTCATATCCGGTCAGAAATGCCGGCTGCGGCAGCCCAAACATGCTGCCCATAGAAACATACATCAGCGGAATCAAAAAAACAAAGGAAACGATCAAACGCATTTTGATGCTTTTCAGCTGCTGCTCCATGAGATTGCTTTGCGCCATTCCCTTCTTTTCCAAAGCAGCTGCCTTTCCGTCTGCCGGCGAAGCTCCGTATCCCGCCTGCACCACCGCATTTACGATCGCCTGCGGTTCGATCGCGGCTTCGCTTTCCACTACCATACTGTTTGTCAATAGATTCACAGTTACGTCTTTAACCTGCGGAAGCTTGCGCACTGCCTTTTCCACATGTGCACTGCATGCCGAACAGGTCATTCCCGTTACATCATATTTTTGCTTTTCCATAACTCGCCCCTCTTTCTGTACACTCCCCCGGGGTGGGGGTATATATCCAAAATACACTATTTCGGTGTATTTGTCAATCGGTTTGTTTCCCATATAAAAGCGCAAAACTTTACACAAGCTTTACAATGTTTCTTTAAAAAAACATGCGGAAAATTGTTTTTCCAAAGCGGTTCTCTGCCTACATTACGGTTAAATTACACAAGTTTATATTATACTATGCCCAAAAACCGGCTTTGTCCCTTTCTGTTTTTTCACACTTTTGTCATTTTTGTTCTTTTGCGCAAGATTCACATACTGGAAAGCAATTTTTACAAATTTAATGAATCAATTTCGTGTTATTCTGTTATTAGCG
>JAHHSK010000017.1 GCA_020025255.1 Ruthenibacterium sp.
AAATTGCTGTAAAGCGCAAGGCGGGAGGAAATATGAAAGATATAAGCGGGATACTGCTGGAATTTATGGAACAGACGCTTGAACCGGAAGCGGGATGTGAGGAAATATTCCATGCAGCACAGCACGCATTCCGGCAGCTGCTGGATCCATTGCCGGTGCAGGTGTTTCAGCTGGAAAAGGAGCGATTCATACCGATTCGGGATGAACCGGAACACGACGGGATGCGGAAAATCGAACAGAGATATTTTGAGGCTTGTCTGATTGAAAATGCAGACAAGCCTGTTTGCGTTTCGGGATATATGTTTTTTCCGATCCGCAGCAGCGACGGTGCTTTGCTGGGGGCAGCTGTCTGCAATGCGGCAGAAGTTTTAGATGAAACGCTGCTTGGCGGCGCGCTGCGTTTGGCAAAAGATACCGGCCTGCGCTTAAAGGCGTGTGAAAATGCAAAGCAGAGGGTGCTGCATGGGAAAAGCACCGCGGCTGTTTTATCGCATGAGTTCAAAACCCCTCTTACGATCGCGCTGGCTTCCCTGCAGCTGCTGGAAAAGAGCATCCGAAAACAAGGCGGCGAATCCGCACAGGAAAACGTGGGGCTGCGATACAGCGAATATATCGAACAAAACCTTTACCGGATCCAGGCACTGGCGGAAAATCTGCTGGATGCCGAATACGCAGATGAACGTGCACTTATGTGTGATGAGCGTGAGATCGATCTGGCACAGGATGTGGAAAAAATCGTACAGAGTGCGCAGCCGTATGCCGCAATGAACGAGGTCAGCCTGACGTTCTGCCGCAGCAGGCAAGGGGCGTGCCGGATCGTGTGCTCCCCGCGGGTGCCTGAACGTATTTTGCTGAATTTGATTTCCAATGCGCTCAAGCACACCCCCAAAGGCGGTAAATGTATTGTGAAAATGGAACAAACACAGGATATCGTTATTAAAGTGGAAAATGAAGGGGAGCCGATAGCTCAAGAAAACTTTGAACATCTTTTTGAACGTTTTTGGCGCGGCAGCGAGGAACGCAATGGCTCGGGGCTGGGGCTGTATCTCTGCCGTCGGCTCGCACAGCTGCAAAAGTGGAGCATTTCAGCGGAAAACCGGGAAGAAGGCGGGGTCCGCTTTATCCTGCATATCCCGAACGTGACCGTGTGCGGCAGGCCGGATCGTCTTTCCAGTGCGGCGATCGCATATCAGGATGATTCGCTTACCGCGCGCGTGCGAACGGCTCTTTCCGGAGTGAACTTCCCACAAAAGTAATTCGGAAACCTTTACTTTGAGTTTGAAATCATGTAAAATGAATATCAGATTAAAAATAGTTTTGATGAGGTGCAGTTATGGCAATCAAATATAAACGTATTTTGCTCAAACTCAGCGGCGAGGCACTGTCAGGCAATAAAGGCTTTGGCTTGGACGTGGAAACGATCCAGAACATTTGCAAAGGAATCAAAAGCGCATATGATCTTGGGGCCGAAATCGGTATCGTTGTAGGCGGCGGCAACTTTTGGCGCGGCCGTTCCAGCGGCGAAATGGAACGCACGCGTGCAGACCATATCGGCATGCTTGCTACGGCAATGAATGGGCTGGCTGTGGCGGATGCTTTGGAAAATCTGGGGGTGGAAGTGCGCGTTCAGACGGCGCTTTCCATGCAGCAGGTGGCAGAGCCGTACATCCGCAACCGTGCGATCCGGCATTTGGAAAAAGGGCGCGTTGTGATTTTTGCATGCGGCACCGGCAATCCGTTCTTCTCGACCGATACGGCATCGGCGCTGCGTGCGGCAGAAATCAATGCGGATGTTATTTTCAAAGCCACCATGGTAGATGGGGTTTATGATAAGGATCCCAAAAAGTTTGACGATGCACACAAGTATGATGAACTGACGTTCAGTCAGGTTCTGGCGGATCAGCTGGCTGTTATGGACAGCACGGCAGCTACCATGTGCCGCGACAACAATCTGCCGATCCTTGTGTTTGATATTCTGCACCCTGAAAATATTGCAAAAGCGGTGGCAGGCGAGCCGATTGGCACTCTCGTGATCGAAAAACAATAAAGGAGCGACGATGTATGAGCGCAGATACAAAAATTTATGAAGACAAAATGGAAGGCGTCCTGAATCATTTGGTTAAAGAGCACGCGACGATTCGCGCAGGGCGGGCAAACCCGGCGATTTTGGACCATGTAACCGTTGATTATTATGGAACGCCGACACCGATCAATCAGGTTGCAGCGGTCAGCGTTGCCGAAGCACGCGTGCTGACCATCAGCCCGTGGGATGCTTCCATGATGCACCTGATCGAAAAGGCGATTCTTACATCGGATATCGGGATCAATCCGACAAACGATGGCCGCGTGATGCGTCTGGTATTCCCTGCACCCACGGAAGAACGCCGCAAGCAGCTTGCAAAAGAGGCACAGCACATGGGCGAAGATGCGAAGATCGCAGTTCGCAATATCCGCCGCGATGCATTGGACAAGTTCAAGGCACGCAAAAAGGCAAGCGAGATCACCGAAGATGATTTGAAGGTGCTGGAAAACGAAATGCAGAAGATTACCGATAAGTATACCAAGGAAATCGATAAAATCTGCGAGGCGAAAAACAAGGAGATCATGGAAATCTGACGGCAGCCGTTTGGCGGTAGTTTCATGGTTGGATGCGTGCCGCGCGGTGCCCCGCGCGGCATTTGCTTTTGAAAAGGAGTTGGTAAGATATGGCACAGGAACCGGGCTTTGCAAAAGGCCTGAGCATCGGCATCATCATGGATGGAAACGGCCGGTGGGCCAAAAAACGCGGCCTGCCGCGCACGGCAGGGCATAAAAAAGGCGCAGAAGTGTTCCGTGATATCATCAAATACTGTAATGAGCTGGAATTGGCAAGCGTTACATTTTATGCGTTTTCTACCGAAAACTGGGCACGTCCCATGGAGGAAGTGAACGGCATCCTGAAGCTGTTCGGTGAATACCTGATCATGGCGTATGATTACCAAAAGGAAAATAACCGGGTCGTATTCATGGGCGATCGCACGGCGCTTTCTGAAAAATATCAGGCGCAGATGAATGATATCGAACAAAAAACCAGAAACAATACCGGTACGGTGCTGAACGTTGCGGTGAATTACGGCGGACGGCAGGAAATCGTGCGCGGCATGAAGATCCTGGCACAGCGCGTAAAGGAAGGCCTGCTTGAGCCGGAACAGATCACCATGGAAATGGTGTCGGATGTAATGTATACGGCAGGCCAGAAAGACCCGGATTTCATTCTTCGTCCGAGTGGAGAGCACCGTCTTTCCAATTTCATGCTGTGGCAGGCATCGTATGCCGAGTTTGTTGATATGGACGTTCTGTGGCCGGATTTTACGCGCGCGGATCTGGATCGTGCAATTCATGAATATAATACCCGCAGCCGCCGTTTTGGCGGACTGTAAGCTTGGAAAGGCCTGAATCAGATGAAAACAAGAATCATTACGGCGGTTGTAGGATTGGCAGTTCTTTTTGTCGTCATGCTGCTGTTTGACACGATCGTATTCAATATTGCAATCGCATTGCTCTGCTTGATTGCGGTGCATGAGGTGTTCAATGCATTCCAGTTTGAAAAGCAGAATTATGTGTTCTGGGGCTTTGTTCCGTATATCCTTTTGCTGATGCTCGGAAACACAGCCCTTGTCTCAGCGGCAATCGTGCCGGCAACTTATTTGCTGGCATTGTATTTTGCACTATGCCTGATTGCCGATTCGCAGAAGCTTTCTGCGGCAAAGCTGGGGGGAATGGTGGCTTTTTCCGGCATTGTCATCCTTTGCTTTGCGTCCATAATCGCACTGAAAAATCATTTGCCGCGCGCGGAATACGGCTATGATGCGCTGTATTTTGTGTTCCTGATCCTGGGATTTGCATGGGGCGGGGATTCTGCGGCGTATTTTACCGGGCGCGCCTGCGGCAAGCATAAGCTGGCACCGGTCGTCAGCCCGCATAAAACCGTGGAAGGCGCTGTCGGCGGCGTGTTCGGCAGCATGCTGCTGGGCATTGTTGTAACAGTGTGCTATACCGCGATCCACAAAAGCCTGTTCGGAATGCCCGCAGAGGCAGTGAATGGAAAATACTATCTGATCGTTGCGCTGGTAGGCGGTGCGGCCTCGCTGCTGGGCATCGTGGGGGATCTGTTTGCTTCGGTCATCAAACGGCAGTGCGGCATTAAGGATTACGGTACGATTTTTCCCGGGCACGGCGGTGTTTTGGATCGATTTGACAGTGTGCTGTTTATTGCGCCGCTTGTCACGATGTCGGTGTCTGCGGGAATCCAATATTTTGCCTGATAAAAACAAAAGGAAAGCGGAGTGAGCGTGATGGAAAAACAAATTACGATTTTGGGTTCTACCGGCTCGATCGGCACGCAGAGCCTGGATGTCGTGCGGGCACAGGGATACAGCGTGTTCGGGCTGGCGGCGCATTCCAACACAAAACGGCTCTTGCAGCAGATCGTGCAGTTCCACCCGAAATTTGTTGCAGTGGTGGAAGATGCGGCAGCCGATCGTCTTGTGCGGGAAATGCAGGGTATGAGTCATGTTCCGGTAGTGCTGCGCGGCCGCGAGGGGCTGGTAAACCTTGCAGCCATGGAACAGGCGGATATTGTGCTCAACGCAGTGGTGGGGATTGCAGGTCTGCCGGCAACCCTTGCGGCGATCGAAAGCGGAAACGATGTGGCACTGGCAAACAAAGAAAGCCTTGTCACAGGCGGCCATTTGGTAACAAAAGCAGCCGAAGAGCACGGGGTGAAGCTGCTGCCGGTTGACAGCGAGCACTCCGCGATCTTTCAGTGCCTGCAGGATCCGTATTCGGCAAAAAGTTTGAAAAAAATCCTGCTGACAGCTTCCGGCGGCCCGTTCTTCGGAAAGACAAGGCAGGAACTGGAACAGGTTACAAAACAGGATGCACTGCGGCATCCCAACTGGAGCATGGGCAGTAAAATCACGATCGATTCGGCAACCCTGATGAATAAAGGGCTGGAACTGATCGAGGCGGTGTGGCTGTTCGGGCTTCCGGCCAAGGATATTGAAATTGTAGTGCAGCGCCAGAGCATTATTCATTCCATGGTGCAATTCAGCGATAATTCCATACTGGCACAGCTGGGAGTGCCGGATATGCGCATCCCGATCCAATATGCGCTGACATGGCCGCAGCGAAGCCCGGGCCCTGCGCCGGAGCTTGATTTTTCGCTTGTGCGAAACATTACGTTCGACCGTGCGGATGAAGAAACGTTCCGCTGTCTGGCTGCCTGCAAGCAAGCGATCGAAATAGGCGGGTTAGCACCCTGCGCAGCGAATGGAGCCAATGAAGAGGCAGTAAGGCTGTTTTTGGAGGATAAGATCCCGTTCCTGAAAATCGGCGAGCTTGTTGAGGGTGTGCTGGCCAGCGATTCGTTCGGCGGCGATTATACTGCGCAGGATGTGTATGCATGTGATGCGGCAGCACGCGCATATGTTTTAGCACACGCGTAAAATCGGCATAGGCAAAACAACAATGAGTTAAGGTAGGGCAAAGCATGGCATCTTTTATTGAAACAGCGGGTTCTGTCTTGCTGACAGTGCTTTCTTCCGTAATGGTATTCGGCCTTGTTATTTTCATTCATGAGCTGGGGCATTTTATTGCGGCAAAAACAGGCGGGATCACGGTGAATGAATTTGCGCTTGGCATGGGGCCGACGATTTTCAGCTTTAAAAAAGGCGGAACGCGGTATGCGCTGCGGCTTTTGCCGGTGGGCGGATTTGTGAGCATGGAAGGGGAGGACGAGGAAAGCGATGTGCAGGGCTCGTTCAGCAGGGCGAGCATCGGCAGAAGGATTCTTGTGACGATTGCGGGTGCCGTGATGAATCTGTTGCTGGGCTTTTTGGTTCTGGTGGGCATGGTTTCCTCGCAGGAAGTGATCGGAACGCGCACCGTTGCACAGTTTTATGAAGGGGCATCCACGCAGGCTTCCGGGCTGCAGGTGGGGGATACGATCACGGCGGTGAACGGCAGGCGGTGCTTTATCGCGAATGATATTATCTATGAGTTTGCCCGCACCCAGCAGGGGAAAGCAGATTTGACTGTGCTGCGCAACGGAGAAAAGGTGCAGCTGCAGGGCGTGCAGTTTGATACCTACGAACAGGATGGCATCCGCCAGCTGGTGATCGATTTCAAGATCCTGGGCGAAAAAAAGACGGTGCTGGGGGTTTTGCAGGAAGCGGCAAATTGGACGCTTTCCCTGGGGCGCATGATCGTTTTGAGCTTGAGTGATCTGCTCACAGGGCGCTTGCCGATCAATACTCTTTCCGGGCCGGTCGGCATAGTTTCAGCTATCAGCGAAGCGTCGCATGCGGGGCTTGAGCCGCTGTTTATGCTGCTTGCCATGATCACGATAAACCTCGGCATTTTCAATCTGCTGCCGATCCCGGCATTGGATGGCGGACGTTTGATCTTCCTGCTGCTTGAGGCAGTGCGCGGCAAACCGATCCAGCAGAAATATGAGATTTTTGTCAACGCGGTAGGCTTTGTGCTGCTTATCGGGCTGATGCTTTTTGCAACATTCAATGATATTACAAAACTGATTCGCTGAAAGGAAGGCTTTCTATGCGCAAAAATACAAGGACCGTAAAAATCGGCAATGTGGAAATCGGCGGCGGGAATCCTGTTGCTGTGCAGAGTATGCTGTGCAAACCGATCCGCGATGTGAAAGCGAATGTAGAGCAGGCAAAGCGGCTGCAGAAGGAAGGCTGCCAGATCGTGCGCGTCACGGTTCCATCCCTTGCCGATGTGCCGGTCATAGAAGCACTGAAAAAAGAAATTTCCATACCGGTTGTTGCGGACATTCATTTTGATTATAAAGTCGCATTGGCATGTGCACAGGCCGGGGTTGATAAAATCCGCATCAATCCGGGCAATATCGGGGAGGATGACCGTGTGCGCGAAGTGGCGCAGGCGTGCAAAATGCGGAACATTCCCATTCGCATCGGGGTGAACGGCGGCAGCCTGGAAAAAGAGATCCTTGCAAAATACGGCCGTGTCACGCCGGAGGCACTGGTGGAAAGCGCGATGTATCATGTGCGTCTTTTGGAAAAGCACGATTTTGACGATATCGTTATTTCCATTAAGTCTTCGAATGTTCCCATTGTGGTGCAGGCGTATCGTCTGTTAAGCGAAAAGGTGGATTATCCCCTGCATGTGGGAGTGACAGAAGCCGGTACCTACCGCATGGGTCTGATCAAATCCGGCATGGGCATCGGGACGCTGCTGCTGGACGGCATTGGGGATACGATCCGCGTTTCCCTTTCGGATGAACCGGAAAAGGAAGTGCGTGCCGGCTTTGATATCCTGCGCGCAGCCGGGCATTTTGTGCCGGGGCCGGAAGTCATCAGCTGCCCGACCTGCGGGCGCACAAGCATCAATGTCGCACAGATCGCATCCGAAGTGGAAGAGCGTCTGCGCGGCTGCAACAAGCCGATCAAGGTGGCTGTCATGGGCTGCATCGTGAATGGGCCGGGCGAAGCAAAGGAAGCGGATATCGGCATAGCGGGCGGCAAGGACTGTGCGATGCTGTTTATCAAAGGACAGCAGATCCGCATGCTGCGCGGCAATATTGTGGATGAGCTGTGCGATGAAATCAACCGCTTGGTGCTTTGATTATGAAACCGATGCTGATACAGCTGTGGCCGCAGTTTACGGCCGATGCTGATTTTATGGCGAGCTATGGCAGTGCGATTGTGGAACGCGTTATAGCGGATCGCCCCAAAAAAATCATTACTCTGGTTTACCGAACCGCAAATCCGGTGCCCGCTGAAATCAGCGGGCGCCTTGCTGCTTCGCTGGAACCGCAGTTTCCGGGCTTTGCACTTAAAGTGCAGGGCCTGTTTGAGTATTCCTGCATGAACGAACAGACGGTGCTGGAGCTGGTAGAAGAACTCAAGGAATCGGGGCTGCCGGTCAATGGGTTCCTGACCGGCGCAAAGGTGGAAATCAGCGGCACGGTCATCCAGATCTGTGTGCATAATGGCAGCACTTTGCTGACGATGATGGAATTTGACAAAAAACTGGCGGAGCTGATCGAGGCGCGAACCGCGGTGCGCCCCACGATCCGCCTTGTATGCGATGAGACGATCTCTGCGGAGCAGGTGGAACGCCATGTGATGACGAAGATGCCGGTGCAGCAGTTCAAGGCGAAGAACGAAGCCCCGGCGCTGAAAGTACCGGGGCTGGAGCTGGAAGATGCACCGGCAAAGCTTGTGAATGGCCATATGTTCCAGCCTTCCGGGCTGACGGAGCTGCGTGCGCTGGGTTCGGATTCCGGAAAAGTAACCGTCTGGGGCGATGTGTTTTTCACCGAAATCAAGGGCAGCTTCCGCAAAATCTATTCGATTTCCATTACGGATTACACCGGTTCGATCAACCTGAAGATCCGTCCGCAGGAAGGTGAAAACTGTGATAAATGGGAAGAACTGAAAAACGGGGATACGCTTGTGCTCAAGGGCGAGTGCGCCTATGATAAATACGAGCGGGACTATGTGATTTATCCGTATGATGTGCTGAAAGTGGCGCGAAAGCAGCGCGAGGATACGGCTCCCGAAAAACGGGTGGAATTGCATCTGCATACCAAAATGAGCAGCATGGACGGATTCTGCGATGCGGGCAGTGTGGTAAAAACGGCACACCGCATGGGGCACCGCGCTGTGGCGATCACCGATCACGGTGTTGTGCAGGGATACCCCGAAGCGATGCTGGCAGCAGACGGCATTCGAAAAAAAGATCCCGATTTCAAGCTGATTTATGGCTTGGAAGCCTACTTTGTGGATGATATGGTTCCGGTTGTGTACGGAACGGCAGCCGGCGGAATGGATCAGGCGTTTGTTGTATTCGATTTGGAAACGACCGGCCTTTCCCCTCAGGACTGTGCTATTACGGAAATCGGTGCGGTCGTAGTCGAAAACGGCGAAATCACGCAAAGCTATAATACCTTTGTGAATCCGGGCTGTCACATCCCGGAAAAAATCACAAAAATCACCAGCATCACCGATGAAATGGTTGCCGATGCGCCCGGCCAGGAGGAAGCCCTGCGGGATTTTCTTCAATTTGTCGATGGGCGCATCCTGATCGCGCATAACGCACATGGGTTTGATATCCGTTTCCTGCAAGCGGCGGCGGAACGGTACAATGTGCCGTTTGAAAATACCTATATCGATACACTGCCGCTGGCGCAGGCGCTGTATCTCGGTCTGCATAACTATAAACTGGATACGATCGGAAAATATCTTGAAATACCGCCGTTTCATCATCATCGGGCATGCGATGATGCCAAGGCACTGGCACAGATTTTTATACCGATGATCGGGGATCTTGCGCTGCGCGGGGTTACGCGGGTGGAAAAAATCAACACCGGCCTGGGCGGTGCGCGGGCATTGGCAAAAAAGAATTTCCATTTGATTATTTTGGTGCGCAATTCCGCAGGGCTGAAAAATCTGTATCAGATTGTCTCCAAGGCGCATATGGATTATTTCTTCAAGGTGCCGCGTGTGCCGCGCAGCCTGCTGAACAAATATCGTGAGGGGCTGATCATCGGCTCGGCGTGCGAAGCGGGAGAATTGTACCGTGCGATCGTAGAAGGGCGCAGCTTTGAAGAATTGTGTACCATTGCCTCCTATTATGATTTTTTAGAGGTTCAGCCGCTGGGAAACAATGAATATATGCTGCGCGAGCATATGGTGGACAGCATCGAACAGATTCAGGAATTCAATAAAACCGTGATCCGTCTGGGGGAAAAGCTGGGCAAAATGGTCGTTGCCACCGGGGACGTTCATTTTATGGAGCCGGAGGATGCGATTTACCGTGCGGTGCTGCAGGCAGGCAACGGGTTCAAGGATGCGGATAATCAGGCTCCGCTTTATTTCCGCACAACAGAGGATATGCTTCGCCAGTTCAGCTATCTCAGCCCGGAAAAGGCGAAGGAAATCGTAATCACGAATCCCAACCGCATTGCCGATATGATCGATGGAGATCTGCGTGCGATCCCGAAGGGACTGTATACGCCTACAATCGAAGGGGCGGATGAATCGCTGCGCGAGGATACGATGCGCAATGCGCGCGAACGCTATGGCGACCCGCTGCCCGAGCTTGTGGAAAAGCGGCTGACGCGTGAATTGGATTCGATTATCAAGCACGGCTTTGCCGTTTTGTACGTTATTGCGCAGAAGCTGGTTTTGAAAAGCGAGGAATACGGCTATCTGGTCGGTTCGCGCGGATCGGTCGGATCTTCTGCCGTGGCGCATTTTTCGGGTATTTCGGAAGTAAACAGCCTGCCGCCGCACTATCTTTGCCCAAAGTGCAAGTGGAGTAAATTTTTCACCGACGGCTCGGTGGCGGACGGCTTCGATCTGCCGGATAAGGTGTGCCCGAAATGCGGCACAAAGCTGATCGTGGACGGACACGACATTCCGTTTGAAACCTTCCTTGGCTTTGACGGCGATAAGGAACCGGATATCGACCTGAACTTTTCCGGCGAAGTGCAAAGCCGCATCCACCGCTATACGGAAGATCTGTTCGGCCACGATCATGTGTTCAAGGCGGGCACGATCTCCGGTCTGCAGGATAAAACGGCCTATGGCTATGTGAAAAAATATCTGGAAGAACGCGGGAAAATCGTCAATCACGCCGAGGAAAACCGTCTGGTTCAGGGCTGTGTTGGGGTAAAGCGCACCACAGGCCAGCATCCCGGCGGCATGGTCGTTGTGCCCAGCAGCTATGATGTGTTCGATTTCTGCCCGATCCAGCATCCGGCAGACGATAAGGAAAAGGGAATGGTCACGACCCATTTCGAGTTCAAGTATCTGCATGATACGATTTTGAAATTAGACGAGCTGGGACACGACGTCCCGACGATGTATAAGCATCTGGAGGATATGACCGGGATCAAAATGGACTCTGTTCCGATGAACGACCCCAATGTGATCTCGCTGCTGGTTTCCACTGACCCTCTTGGCGTAAAGCCGGAGGATATCGACAGCCTGACGGGCACGTTCGGCATCCCGGAGCTTGGCACAAACTTCGTGCGCAACATGCTGATTGAAGCACAGCCGAAAAGCTTCGGCGACCTGATCCAGATTTCCGGCCTTTCGCACGGCACGGACGTGTGGAACGGCAACGCGCAGGATCTGATCCGTGACGGCGTGTGCACGATTTCGGAAGTGATCGGTACGCGTGACAGCATTATGACGTACCTTCTGCATAAGGGCGTAGAGCCTAAGCAGGCGTTTACGATCATGGAATTGACCCGAAAGGGAAAGGTTGCAAAAAGCGGCTTCCCGGAAGGGGTAGAAGACATGCTGCGCGAGCACGGCGTTCCCGAATGGTATCTTGACAGCTGTAAGAAAATCAAGTACATGTTCCCCAAAGCGCATGCCGTGGCGTATCTGATTGCTGCGATCCGTCTGATGTGGTTCAAGGTGTATCATCCGCTGGAATTTTATGCAACGCACTTTACGGTGCGCGGGGATGATATCGATTATGATGCAGCGGTCGGCGGCATCAAGGTGGCAAAACAGCACCTGAAGGAAGTGAATGCCCGCCTGAAAGAAGAAAAAAAGGCCAAGGACGAGGACATCCTCGCTTCCCTGCAAATGGTGAATGAAATGCTTCAGCGCGGATATGAATTCCTGCCGATCCGCATCGGCAAAAGCCGTGCAAAAACCTATACCGTCGAAGACGGAAAGATACGCCTGCCGTTTATGGCATTGAAGGGGCTGGGGGATGCTGCGGCACATACGCTGGAAAAGGCGACGATCAGCGGGCAGGAATACATTTCGGCAGAGGATCTGCAAAGCGCCTGCAATGAGATCAGCACCCGCGCAAAAAATGAAGGGCATACAGAATACGGCGTTGTATCGAATACCATTCTGGATACCCTGTATGAAATCGGAGCGTTGGGAGATTTGCCTAAATCGAGTCAGGTCACATTTTTTTAAAAAATAATCAGGAGAACCGTACATGAAAATCCTTTTTGTCTGCCTTGGCAATATCTGCCGCAGCCCTATGGCTGAATTTATTATGAAAGATCTGGCGGCACGCAGGGGCGTGTTGGATCAGTTTGAAATCGCTTCAGCGGCGACCAGCCGGGAGGAAGAAGGAAATCCCGTCTATCCCCCTGCGCGAAGAACGCTTGCCGAACACGGCATCCGGTGTGACGGAAAAACATCGCGCCCAATTACGGCGCACGACGGGGAATACTACGATCTGCTGATCGGTATGGATGAATCGAATCTGCGCGGGATGAAGCGCGTGTTTGGGCAAAAAGCCGAGCACAAGCTCCGCCGGCTTATGGATTATACCGATCGTCCCGGAAATGTGGCGGACCCCTGGTATACCGGCGATTTTGAAACAACGTGGCAGGATGTGCTGGAAGGCTGCCGCGGGCTGCTGGACGCACTGACGCAAGCGGATGCTCCGCAGAAAGACAAGGGAGGGAAGAATCCGTGAAAATAGCGGTACTGGGAAGCGGCGGCTGGGGAACGGCTCTTGCCATGGTGCTTTGTGAAAACGGACATGATACGGTTTTGTGGTCGCACCGGGACGAACAGACGGAAATTTTGCGCAGGACACAGGAAAACCCGATGCTGAAAGGCATCCGGCTGCCCAATACGCTGCAGTATTCCAGTGATGCGGCATGCGTTTCGGAATGTGAAGCCGTAGTATTTGCCACGCCTTCCTTTGCGGTGCGCAGCACGGCAAAGCGATTTGCGCCGCTGCTGCGGCAGGGTACAGTGCTGATTTCCGTATCCAAGGGCATCGAACAGGATACTTCGATGACGATGACGCAGGTGATGCAGCACGAGACGGGCGGCAGATTCCCGGTCGTGGCGCTTTCCGGCCCTTCGCATGCCGAAGAAGTGGCACGGCACATCCCGACGGCAGTGGTTTCCGCTTCGCGCGAACAGTGGGCGGCAGAGCGGGTGCAGGATCTTTTTATGAACGAAAACATGCGGGTGTATGCATCGGATGATGTGGCCGGTGTGGAGCTGTGCGCCGCGATGAAAAACGTCATCGCCCTGTGCGCGGGCTGCTGCGACGGCATGGGCTTTGGGGATAACACCAAGGCAATGCTGATCACGCGCGGCTTAACGGAGATTGCGCGGCTGGGGGAAGCACTGGGCGGCCGGAAGGAAACGTTTGCGGGGCTGACCGGTGTCGGGGATCTGATCGTAACGTGTACGTCGATGCATTCCCGCAACCGCCGCTGCGGCATCCTGATTGGCGAAGGCATGAAGCCGCAGGATGCGGTGCGCAAAATCGGCGCGGTGGTCGAAGGCTATTATGCCGCGGCAAATGCAAAGGCACTGGCGGAAAAGGCGGGCGTGGAAATGCCGATCACGCAGGCGGCATACGCCGTGCTGTATGAGGAAAAAGACCCGCGCAGCGTCATTGCCGAACTGATGACGCGTGCCAAAAAGCACGAATGTGAAGAAAGCTGGATCTGAAAAAAGCAAAACACCGCTGTCGGCAGGGACAGCGGTGTTTTTTCTTGTATGCTTATAACGCTTCAAACGAATCGAGGATCGCCGGGGATTCCAGCGCGATCGTGCGGCCGGAAAGATACGAAAGAACGTTTTCGGCAGGGATCTCGCGGAACGTGACGCTTGCCGCGCACAGTGCCTGCGTTTTGTAGCCGCAGCGTTCATTGAGCTTTCGGCTGCCGTATTTGATATCCCCAAGCACGGGCGCGCCCAGAAAGGAAAGATGTGCCCGGATCTGGTGGGTGCGGCCGGTAATGAGCCCGATGCGGCACAGCGCAAACGGCCCTTTTGTCTTGCAGATCGTTACATCTGTGATGATCTGTTTGTATCCGGGGGCGGGGTCTTTGCGGACAAGGACTTTGTTGTTCTTTTCAAAATGCTTTAAATACGCAATATGGCGTCCTTTCGGCGGGATGCCGGCGGTGATGCAGTAGTATTCCTTGCACAGCAGATCGCACCGGATCAAGGCGTTCATATCGCGCAGTGCAGCATAGTTTTTGGCGGCAAGCACAAGCCCTTCGGTTCCGCGGTCGATGCGGTTGCACAGCGCGGGAGAAAACGTGCGTTCTGCCGCTGCATCAAATTCGCCTTTTTCTGCAAGGTGCTGCGTGAACATTTCCACAAGGCTTACATCCCCGGTGCGGTCCGAATGGCACAGCAGATGCGCGGGCTTATACAGTGCCGCGATGTTTTCATCTTCATAAATGACCTGCACGGGCGGCAGCTTCTTTTGGCTTTTGGGCTTTGCGGGGGCAGGCTTTCCGGCAGGGAAAAATTCATCGTTGATGTAAAGTTCGATCTGATCCCCTTGGACAAGGCGTGTATCGGGCGCGCCTTTTTTGCCGTTTACCTTAATGCGCTTATTGCGGAACGACTTGTAAAGCAAAGATGCGGGCAGGCCGGCTGTTACGTTCTGCACAAAGCGGGAAAGGCGCACGCCTTCTTCGTTTTTCCCCGCAGTAAAACTTTTCATGCTGTATCCTCCGATGCTTTCAAAATCTGCGCTTTTAGTATATAATAAAGTCACTGATTCGTAAAGGAGTAAACTTCATGGGCGTACACGATCAACACAGAAAACGGGTCTATGATCGTTTCCTGCGTGAGGGTCTGGCAGGGTTTGAAGAGCATAATGCGCTGGAATTCCTGCTGTTTCTGGCAAGAGCACGCGGCGATACCACTCCGTTGGCGCATGCACTGCTGGATCGGTTCGGCAGCGTGGCAGCCGTGCTGGACGCCTCCATAGAAGAGCTGGAAAGCGTGCCGGGGGTCGGCCATTCCAGCGCAGTGGTGCTCAAATTCATCCCGCAGATGTGTGCGTATTATCTGGAAAGCAAGGTTTCCAATAAAATCCCGCTGGACAGCGTGGAAGCCGTCAGCAGCTTTTTTATGCCGAAATTCTTTGCGCGCACAGAAGAAGCCTTCTACATGGCGGCAGTGGACGACCGCCGCATGCTGCTGCGCTGCGTGAACATTTCGCAGGGCAATGCCAATTCCACGGCAGTGTCCGTTTCGAAAATCGTATCCGAAGCACTCAAGTGCGGGGCAACCGGTGTGGTGCTTGCACACAATCATCCCCGCGGCATTATCCTGCCTTCCAGCAGCGATCTTGCTGTCACGCGGGAAGTGTACCGCGCATTGAAGCTGGTGAATGTCCAGCTGCTGGATCATATGATTTTCAATGATAACGAATATCTTTCCTTCGCACAGGGACAGTATATGGAAAGCATCCGGCAGACAGCCGGGCTTTGAGTGAATCGAAAAAAGAACAAAAGCATATCCGGGGGGCAGGCCGTTCGGATATGCTTTTCTTTTTTTCACAAAAACAAACCGGGCGTCATAGGGTGGGTTTGTAAGCACAGGGAAAAGATACTTTGGCGGAAAGGGCGGGGATAAGATGAAAGAATACACGTTGGCACAGCTTGCCCCAGGGGAATGCGCGCAGGTGGAAAGATTGTGCGCCAAAGCAGGCATGCGCAGACGCATGCAGGAAATCGGGTTGATTCCCGGAACGCAGGTTTGCTGCATGTTCCAAAGTCCTTCCGGGGATCCGGCGGCATATCGCATTCGCGGTGCGCTGATTGCACTGCGGCGTCAGGATGCACACACGGTTCTTGTAAAAGATGTGCGGAAAGGAGCGCAAGAATGGGATTGACAAAACATTCCACAGGGGTGTATGCCGTGCATGGCACTTTTGGCAGGGAAGAGGGCAAAAGCGGCGTCATCAAAGCGGCACTGGCCGGAAACCCGAATGTGGGCAAATCCACCCTGTTCAACGCGCTGACGGGCATGGATCAGCACACGGGGAACTGGCCGGGAAAGACCGTGACCTGTGCAAGCGGGTACTGGAAAAGCCGGGATGCCGGCTGTATGCTGATCGATCTGCCCGGCTGCTATTCGCTGCTGGCACATTCCGAGGAAGAGGCTGTGGCGCGTGATTATATCTGTTTTGGTGATGCGGATGCGGTGATCGCAGTATGTGATGCCTGCTGCATCGAACGCAGCCTGAACCTTGCGCTGCAGATCATGGAAATCACACCGCACGTTGTGATATGCCTGAATCTTATGGATGAGGCACAGAAAAGCGGAGTGCTGCCGAATGCCGTGCTTTTGCAGGAAAGGCTGGGGGTCCCGGTTGTGCCGACGTGTGCACGCAGCGGCTTGGGGCTGGAGCTTTTGATGCAGGCCGTACAGGACGCAGCAACCGGCAAAACGGGGCAGACGGCGGTGCGGGTGAAGTATCCGCCCGCACTGGAACGGGCGATCGCAGGGATGCAAAACGCACTTTGCCCCTGCATGCCGGAAAACGGCCCTTCGCTGCGCTGGACGGCGCTTCGGCTTTTGGAGGGGGATGCGCGTATGACGCAGGCTCTTGCGGGGCATTTGGGGCTTGCACCGCACGAAGCTCCGGCGATTGAAAAAGCGGGGAAAACAGCGCAGAACATTTTGAAAGCGGCGGGGCTTGCACAGCAAACACTGCACGATGAGATCATCGAAAGCATCGTGCATACGGCGGAGGATATCTGCCGGGGCGCGGTTTCGCGTGCGGCTGCCTCAAAAACGATGCGCGGGTACAGGATCGACCGGCTCTTGACCGGCAGGCGCGTGGGGATCCCGATTATGGTGCTGCTTTTGCTGTTTGTGTTTTGGCTGACGATCAAGGGGGCAAATCTGCCTTCTCAGCTGCTTTCCCATGCACTGTTTGCACTGGAACGCACGCTGCATCAGGCGGCGGCATGGATGGAAATGCCCGCCTGGCTGGAAGGGCTCCTCATCGATGGCATGTATCGCGTACTGGCGTGGGTGGTATCGGTGATGCTGCCGCCTATGGCGATTTTCTTTCCGCTGTTCACACTGCTGGAAGATCTGGGCTATCTTCCCCGTGTGGCCTTCAATCTGGATCACTGCCTGCACCGGTGCAGTGCATGCGGCAAGCAGGCACTTACCATGGCAATGGGCTTTGGCTGCAATGCGGCGGGCGTGGTGGGATGCCGCATCATTGATTCACCGCGCGAGCGGCTGATCGCGATTCTGACAAACAGCTTTGTTCCGTGCAATGGGCGCTTTCCGATGCTGATTTCGATTTTGACCATGCTCTTTGCGGGAACATGCGGCCGATTTGGGACATCGATGCTTTCGGCTCTGCTGTTGACAGGACTGGTGCTGCTGGGGGTGCTGATGACGTTTGCCGCTTCCCGCTTGCTTTCCAAAACCGTATTAAAGGGCATGCCGTCATTTTTTACCTTGGAACTGCCGCCGTACCGCCGCCCGCAGGTGGGAAAGGTGCTGGTTCGTTCGGTGTTTGACCGCACCCTGTTTGTGCTTGGGCGGGCAGCGGCGGTTGCAGCGCCGGCGGGAATGATCATTTGGATCATGGCAAACACACCGTTCGGTGACGGGACACTGCTGACCCAGTGCGCCGCGTTGCTGGATCCGTTTGCGCGGTTTTTCGGCCTGGATGGCGTCATTCTTCTTGCGTTTATTTTAGGCTTCCCGGCCAATGAAATCGTAGTGCCGCTGATCGTTATGGGGTATCTTGCATCGGGGAGTATTGCGGAAATGGCAAGTCTGGAGGCGATGCGCACCCTGTTTGCGGAAAATGGGTGGACGTGGGTGACCGCAGTATGCACCATGCTTTTTTCGCTGCTGCACTGGCCGTGCTCTACAACCTGCCTGACGATATATCGGGAAACCCAGAGTCTGAAATGGACAGCGGCTGCCTTTGTGCTGCCGGCGGCAGCGGGCTTCGGTTTGTGCGCCGTGGTGGCAAATGGTGCAAGGCTGGCGCAGTATCTGCTTGCGGTTTGAGCCTGACGGAAAAGAAAAAAGCGCGGTCTGCCGCGCTTTTTCTTTTCCGTATGGAATGCAGGCAGTGCGGACAGAATAAACAAAAACAAGCAGGCTGCGGCTTGGAAAATCAGGGGGCAAGATGATTGCAGGATGCATCCGGAATTGGTATAATAACTATGATTCCGCAAAGGATGACAAAATGCCGTGCACAGCCGGCGGAAAGCAAGAGGTGAATGATTTTGTCACAGGAACCAAAGGATCGATTTATATTAAAAGCACCCTATCAGCCGACCGGCGATCAGCCCGAGGCGATTGCGCAGCTGACAGACGGCCTGCTGGCGGGTGATCAATTCCAGACTCTGCTTGGTGTTACGGGAAGCGGCAAAACGTTCACCATGGCCAATATCATTGCCAATCTCAACCGGCCGACGCTGGTGCTGGCGCATAACAAAACACTGGCAGCACAGCTGTGCACCGAATTCAAGGAATTCTTTCCCGATAATGCGGTGGAATATTTTGTTTCGTATTATGATTATTACCAGCCGGAAGCATACATTCCCAGCACCGATACCTATATCGAAAAAGACAGCGCGATCAACGATGAAATCGACCGTCTGCGCCATTCCGCGACAGCGGCGCTTTCGGAACGGCGCGATGTCATCATCGTGGCGAGCGTTTCGTGTATTTACTCTTTGGGCGACCCGATCGATTACCGCAGCATGGTCATCAGCATCCGGCAGGGCATGCAGCTTGACCGCGATGAGCTTATGGCGCGGCTTGTCACACTGCAGTACGAACGCAACGATATCAACTTTGTGCGCAACAAATTCCGCGTGCGCGGCGATATCATCGAAATCAACCTTGCATATATGCAGGACGTTGCGATCCGCATCGAATTTTTCGGAGACGAGGTCGATCGCATCAGCGAAGTGAATCCGCTGACAGGCGAGCGACGTGCCGAGGTGCGCCACGTTGCCATTTTCCCGGCAAGCCATTATATCGTCACGGGCGATAAAATGCGCGAAGGGCTTGCCCGCATCCGCGAGGAAATGGACGAACAGGTGAAAACGTTCACACACGAAGGCAAGCTGCTGGAAGCCCAGCGCATCGCCCAGCGCACGAATTACGACATTGAAATGCTGACGGAAGTGGGCATGTGCAAGGGCATCGAAAACTATTCCGCCGTATTGGCGGGGCGCGAACCCGGCACGATGCCCACCACCCTGCTGGATTATTTCCCGGATGATTTTCTTTTGTTCGTGGACGAAAGCCATGTGATGCTGCCGCAGCTGCGTGCCATGTACGGCGGCGACCGCGCCCGCAAAAAAAGCCTTGTGGATTTCGGCTTTCGTCTGCCGTCTGCGTATGATAACCGTCCGCTGCGCTTTGAGGAATTTGAAAGCAAGCTGAATCAGACGGTGTTTGTTTCCGCAACGCCCGGACAGTATGAGCGCGAACGTTCCGAACAGATCGTCGAACAGGTCATCCGTCCGACCGGCCTGCTGGATCCGCGTGTTATCGTCAAGCCGGTGGAAGGGCAGATCGAAGATCTGCTGGGCGAAATAAATCAGCGCAGCGCGCGCGGCGAGCGTGTGCTGGTTACGACGCTGACGAAGAAAATGGCAGAGGATCTGACGGATTATCTGTCCGATCATGGCGTCAAAGTAAAGTATATGCACCATGAGGTCGATACGTTTGAACGGGTGGAGCTGATGCAGGATCTGCGCCGGGGCGTGATCGACGTGATCGTGGGCATCAACCTGCTGCGGGAAGGGCTGGATCTTCCCGAAGTGTCGCTTGTGGCGATACTCGATGCCGATAAAGAAGGCTTCCTGCGCAGCGAAACAAGCCTTGTGCAGACGATCGGGCGCGCCGCACGCAATGCGGACGGCGTCGTTATCATGTATGCCGATGAGATCACGCCCTCTATGGAGCGGGCGATTACCGAAACCGAGCGCCGCCGCGGCATCCAGCAGGCGTATAACCAAGCGCACGGCATTGTGCCGAAAACCATCGTGAAGGAAATCCGCGATAACGGCGTGCTGGAAATTTCCAAAAAGGACGACGATCCTTCCGGCCGCCGCATGAGCCGTGCGGAAATTGCGCAGAAGATCGAACAGCTTACACGCGAAATGAAGCAGGCGGCAAAGATTCTGGAATTTGAGCATGCGGCTTTCCTGCGCGACCGCATTGAAAAGCTGCGCGAGCAGCTGGAAAGGAAAACAAAACTTTGAGTACGGATAAAATCGTGATTAAAGGCGCGCGCGAACACAATTTGAAAAACATTGATGTGACGATCCCGCGCGATAAACTGATCGTGATGACGGGGCTTTCCGGCAGCGGAAAATCCTCGCTGGCATTCGATACGATTTATGCGGACGGACAGCGCCGCTATATGGAAAGCTTGTCCAGCTATGCGCGCCAGTTCCTTGGGCAGATGGAAAAGCCCGATGTCGATGAGATCCAGGGGCTTTCGCCTGCCATTTCCATCGATCAGAAAACAACGTCCCGCAATCCGCGTTCCACAGTGGGCACCGTGACGGAAATCTATGATTATCTGCGCCTTTTGTATGCGCGCATCGGCATTCCGCACTGTCCGGTCTGCGGGCGGGAAATCAGCCAGCAGACAGTGGATCAAATGGTGGATGAGGTGCTGCGCCTGGAGGAAGGCACGCGGTTTCAGGTGCTGGCGCCGGTTGTGCGCGGGCGCAAGGGCACCCAGCAGAAGGAGTTTGAAGCGGCACGCCGCTCCGGCTTTGCCCGTGTGCGCGTGGATGGCAATATTTATGATCTGGACGAAGAGATCGTATTGGAAAAAAATAAAAAGCATACGGTGGAAATTGTGGTGGACCGCCTTGTGGCAAGGCCGGGTTCGCGCAGCCGAATCGCAGATTCCATTGAAACAGCAATCGGCCTGACGGGCGGGCTTGTAGGCATTGATGTGATCGGCGGCAAGGAAATGCTGTTCAGCCAAAGCTATGCCTGCCCGGATCACGGTGTTTCGATCGAAGAACTTTCGCCGCGCATGTTTTCGTTCAACAATCCGTTCGGCGCATGCGAGCGCTGCACGGGGCTTGGAACCTTTATGAAGGTAGACCCTGCACTGGTCATCCCGAACCGGACGCTTTCGATCCGCGAAGGGGCAATCAAGGCCAGCGGCTGGTATTATGCCGAAGGCTCCGTCAGCGAAATGTATTATAAAGGGCTGGGCAAACGCTACGGTTTTACGCTGGATACCAAAATCGAGGATATCCCGCCGGAAGGGCTGGATGCACTGCTGTATGGAACCAAGGGCGAAAAGCTGGAAATGGTGCGTGAGACCGAGCGCGGCACCGGCGCTTATACTACGGATTTTGAAGGCATCGTCACAAATCTGGAACGACGGTTCCGCGACACGAACTCGCAGTGGATGAAAGAGGAAATCCAAGGTGTGATGACAGGCGTGGAATGTCCGGATTGCCACGGCAGCCGCCTGAAGCCCGCCAGCCTTTCCGTTACGGTGGGCGGCATCAATATCAGCGAGTTTACCAACATGAGCGTGCGGGAAGAATTGGAATTCATTGAAAAGCTGGAGCTTTCGCCCCGTGAGCACAGGATTGCCGATGCGATTTTGAAAGAGGTGCGCGAACGGCTGTGCTTCTTGAAAAACGTAGGGCTGGAATATCTGACACTCAGCCGCAATGCAGCCACGCTTTCGGGCGGCGAAAGCCAGCGCATCCGCCTTGCCACCCAGATCGGCAGTGCACTGACCGGTGTTTTGTACGTTTTGGATGAGCCGAGCATCGGTCTGCATCAGCGGGATAATTCCAAGCTGATCGGCACACTCAAGCGCCTGCGCGATCTGGGCAATACGCTCATTGTCGTGGAACACGATGAAGAGACGATGCGGGAAGCGGACTGGATCGTGGATATCGGCCCGGGCGCGGGCGTACACGGCGGCGAATTGGTGGCGCAGGGCACGGTGGAGGATATCTGCGCGGCTCCCGGCAGCATCACGGGTGATTATCTTTCGGGGCGCAAAAAGATCGAAGTGCCTGCGCAGCGCCGTACCGGAAATGGAAAGTTCCTGGAAATCCAGGGCGCATCGCTCAATAATCTGCGCGATATCGATGTCAAGATCCCGCTTGGGGTGCTGACCTGTGTCACCGGTATTTCCGGCAGCGGAAAGTCATCGCTCATCAACGAGATCCTTTATAAAAAGCTGGCATCCGAACTGAACGGCGCGCGCATCCGTCCGGGAAAGCACCGCGCGTTCTTCGGGATTGAAAATGTGGATAAGGTCATCGGCATCGATCAATCCCCGATCGGGCGCACGCCGCGCTCGAACCCCGCCACCTACACCGGCGTTTTCACGGATATCCGCGCGGTATTCGCCCAGACGCAGGAAGCGAAAAAGCGCGGGTACGGGCCGGGGCGCTTCAGCTTCAATGTCAAGGGCGGGCGCTGTGAGGCGTGCGAAGGGGATGGCGTGATGCGCATCCCGATGCATTTTCTGCCGGATATTTATGTGCCGTGCGATGTGTGCCACGGCGCGCGCTACAACCGTGAGACGCTGGAGGTAAAATACAAGGATAAAACGATCACCGATGTGCTGAACATGACGGTGGAGCAGGCGTGCATTTTCTTTGAAAATATTCCCAGAATCCACCGCAAGCTGCAGACGATCGTGGATGTGGGGCTTGGGTATATCACATTGGGGCAAAGCGCAACCACACTTTCGGGCGGGGAAGCCCAGCGCGTCAAGCTGGCACTGGAACTTTCCAAACCCGGAACGGGACGCACGGTGTATATTATGGACGAACCGACGACCGGTCTGCATGTGGATGATGTAAGCAAGCTGGTTCGCGTGATTGACCGCCTTGTGGACGCAGGAAATACCGTCATCATCATCGAGCATAATCTGGACGTCATCAAACGTGCCGATCATATTATCGATCTTGGCCCGGAAGGCGGCAGCGCCGGCGGGCTGATCATCGCACAGGGTACGCCGGAAGAGGTGGCACAGTGCGAAAAATCGTATACCGGGCAGTATCTCAAGCCCCTTTTGTAAATGCGGCAGGCACAGAAAGCACCCTTCGCAAGGAGCGGTGCTTTCTGCGTAAAGGGAAGGGATCCCCTGCCGCAAACCGCGTGTTTGTTGTTGTCAGAAAGCGGAAAAAGTAGTATACTGAACTAATATGTGAATCATAGGTTCGTTTGGCAAAACAAGATAGAGGTGAAGTATGGAAACCAAGATGCTCCGTTTTCAGAAAAACGAAAAAGCAGCAAAAAAGATTGCGAAATTTTACGGCGGACAGCCCAAAGGATTTGTGCATTCGTTTGGCTGCCAGCAGAATGTGAATGATGGTGAAAAAATAAAAGGCGTCCTGCTGGATGCCGGATTTGCAATGGCAGAAGATCCGCAGCAGGCCGATCTGATCGTCTTTAATACCTGTGCTGTGCGCGAGCATGCGGAACAGCGGGTGTTCGGCAATATCGGGGCGCTGAAAAAGCTCAAGGAAATGAATCCCCGGCTGATGATCGCGGTATCCGGCTGCATGGCGCAGGAAGAAGCCGTGGTTGAAAAATTTAAAAATCACTATCCGTTTGTGGATATTGTGTTCGGCATCAACAAAATCGATTTGCTGCCGGATATTCTGTGGGAAAGAATCCGTTCCCAGCGGCGCGTATTGGACACACCCGCAGAGCGCACCGATGTGATCGAGGATATCCCGCAGAAGCGGGATTCCAAATTCCGCGCATGGCTTTCCATTATGTACGGCTGCGACAACTTCTGTTCGTACTGCATCGTGCCGTATGTGCGCGGGCGGGAACGCAGCCGCGCCAGTGCGGATATTTTAAAGGAATTCCGCGAATTGATCGACGCCGGCTACAAGGAAATTACACTGCTGGGACAGAACGTGAATTCTTACGGCAAGGGCCTTGCGGAAACGATCGATTTCCCGCAGCTTCTGCGCATGCTGGATGCCGTGCCGGGCGATTACTGCATCCGCTTCATGACAAGCCACCCCAAGGATGCAACGCATGAGCTGATCGACACGATCGCCGCAAGCCGACATATCAGTCATCACCTGCATCTGCCGGTGCAGTCCGGCTCGAACCGGATCTTGAAGCAGATGAATCGCCGCTATGATGTGGAAAGCTATCTGTCTTTGATCGATTATGCCAAGGAGCGGATCCCGGATATGACCTTCTCCAGCGATATCATCGTCGGCTTTCCCGGCGAGACGGAGGAGGATTTCCAGAAAACAGAAGAGCTGTGCCGGCGTGTTGAATACATGCAGCTGTTCACGTTCATATACTCCAAACGCTCCGGCACGGCTGCGGCCGAAATGCCGGATCCCACGCCGCGCAAGGAAAAATCGGATCGAATCGGACGGCTGCTGGAACTTCAGCAGCAAGTGGTTGCAAAGCTGGGCGGGCAAATGGTCGGCAAAACGGTGCGCGCCTTGGTGGAAGGCCCCGGCAGAAAGAAGGACAGCCTTACGGCGCGGCTGGATAACAACATGACGGTTGAATTTATGCAGCCGGCTCCGGTGGGCGAATTTGCAATGATCCGCATCACAGGGGTTCGCGGCGCGATCCTGACGGGGGAACTGGAATAGACAAGTTCAAAAAATCAAACGCAAACAAGAAGGAGATTATTATTATGACACAGGATGCAATTACCATGTTTAAAGAAGCTGCAATGCAGCTGCAGAAGGAGCAGACATATGCAGCACTTGCAGCAGCCTTGAAGGAAAATGACGAAAATGAAACGCTTCAGGCACTGATCGGGGATTTCAATCTGGCGCGCATCGACCTGAACAGCGAGCTTTCCAAGGGCGCACAAAAGGATCAGGCGCGTGTGGATGAGCTGAATGCCAAGGTCAATCAGGCGTACAATGACATCATGTCCAATGAGTGCATGCTGCGCTACAATGAGGCAAAGGCTGAAATGGAAAAGAAGCTGAACTATATCAATGCCATCATCAGCACAGCGGTCAACGGCGGCGACCCGATGACGGTGGAAGAACCGGCCGCAAGCTGCACGGGCAGCTGTTCCAGCTGCAGCGGCTGCCACTGAGTTCAGTACGCAAAAGCAGCACAGAATTTTATACCAGGATGGTGCAGGATATGGCAGCGCTTTCTCCGATGATGCAGCAATACTTCGATATAAAAAAACAACATCCCGATAAGATCTTGTTTTTCCGCCTCGGTGATTTTTATGAGATGTTTTATGATGACGCGATCCTTGTTTCGAAAGAGCTGGAGCTGACGCTTACGGGCAAAGAATGCGGCCAGCCGGAGCGTGCACCGATGTGCGGCGTGCCGTTTCATTCTTATGAAACGTATGTGGCAAGATTGATCGCCAAGGGCTATAAGGTCGCTATCTGTGAACAGATGGAAGATCCGGCCAAGGCCAAGGGTCTTGTGAAGCGGGATGTCATCCGTATTGTTACACCGGGTACGGTGATCGAAAGCAGCATGCTGCAAGATGATAAAAACAATTATATTGCAAGCATCTGCATCCGGGAGGGCAGGGCGGGCGTATGCTTTGCCGATATTTCCACGGGTACAGCGCATACCACGGAATTGACAGGGGAAAAACTGGGCGCGGAAATCATTTCCGAACTGTGCCGGTATTCGCCCAGTGAGGTGCTGTTCAATTCCGGGATCCTGGATTTCAAGGAAGTTACGGATTATATCAAGCAGCAGCTTGCCTGCAGTGTGGAACTTCTGGAGGATGAAACCTTTGCAAAAGAAGCCTGTGTGCGGCAGATGCAGGCACATTTCGGCGCAAACGAGGAAAAGGCTTGCGGCCTTTCGCGGGAAAGCCTTGCGTATGCAGCCCTTGCGGTTCTGATCGGGTATCTCAAAGAAACGCAGAAAAAGGGCGTGGAACGCCTGAAAACCGTGCACAACTATGCGGAAGCGCAGTATATGCAGCTTTCGCCGGTGACGCGCACCAATTTGGAATTGACGCAGACGATGCGCGGGCGTGAAAAAAAAGGCACGCTCCTGTGGGTGCTGGATCAAACCCAGACAGCCATGGGCAAACGGCTTTTGCGCACATGGATCGAACAGCCGCTTGTCAATGCGGCGGCAATCAACGCGCGCTTGGATGGGGTGCAGGAGCTGGCAGACGATTCGGTCGTACGCGCGGATACCGCACAGGCGCTTTCCCGTATTTTTGATATGGAACGTCTGATGACGCGCACGGTATACGGTTCGGCTTCCCCGCGCGAAATCTATTCACTCGCCACCACCTGTGAGCAGCTGCCGCGGTTGAAGGCACTCCTGCAGCCCTTCACCTCATCGGAGCTTCGTTCGGTTTTGGAAGATATGGACGACTTGACGGATATCAAGGAAATGATTTTCCATACGGTGGACGAAGAAGCACCCTCCCTTTTGAAGGAGGGCGGTGTGATCCGTACAGGCTTTAATGAGGAAGTGGACGAGCTGCGGGATATCGTGCACGGGGGAAAAGGGTATTTGACGAAGCTGGAGGCGGAGCTGAAGGAAAAAACAGGCATCCGCACGCTGAAAATCGGATACAACCGTGTGTTCGGCTACTACATCGAAGTCAGCCGATCCTTTGCCGATCAGGTGCCGGAAAACTTTATCCGCAAGCAGACGCTGACGAATGCAGAACGCTATATCACCGAAGATCTCAAGGTGCTGGAAAACAAGATCCTTGGTGCGAATGAACGCTTGATTTCCTTGGAGCGCGAGCTGTTCGATGAACTGCTGCAGCGTATTTCGGCACAGCTGGTGCGCATTCAGCGCACAGCACAGAGCGTGGCGCGGCTGGATGTGCTGACTGCGCTGGCGGAGGTTGCTGTCCGCAACAATTACACAAAGCCGATCGTTGACGACGGGGACGAACTGTACATAGAGGAAGGACGTCATCCGGTCATCGAGCAGATGCTCAAGGGTGCGCTTTTCGTGCCGAACGATACCACGCTGGATTGTGCGGAAAACCGGATGCTCATTATTACCGGGCCGAACATGGCGGGGAAATCCACCTATATGCGCCAGACGGCACTGATTGCCCTTATGGCGCAGATCGGAAGCTTTGTTCCGGCGCGTTCGTGCCGCATGGGGGTAGTGGATGCCATTTTTACGCGGGTCGGCGCATCGGATGACCTTGCAGCGGGACAATCCACCTTCATGGTGGAAATGACCGAAGTGGCGCAGATCCTGCAATATGCGACATCGAAAAGCCTTGTGATCTTGGATGAGATCGGGCGCGGCACCTCCACGTTTGACGGTATGAGCATCGCGCGGGCTGTGGTAGAACACATTGCCGACAAGAACGGCGCAATGGGCTGCAAAACGCTGTTTGCAACGCACTACCATGAATTGACAGAGCTGGAAAACACCATAGAAGGTGTAAAAAACTATAACATCGCCGTTAAAAAACGCGGGGATGATGTGACGTTCTTGCGCCGGATCGTGCGCGGGCCGGCCGATGACAGCTACGGCATTGAAGTGGCAAAACTGGCCGGGCTGCCCGACCGTGTGACAAAGCGCGCGAAAGAGGTGCTTCGTGAACTGGAAGCCGGTGCTCCGAATGGAGATAAGGCCATGCAGCTGGATTTTCAAACCGTTGAAAAATACACGCAGCCGATCCCGAGCGAACTGGTGGAAAAGCTGACAGCGGTGGATGTGGAAACCCTGACTCCGCTGGAAGCACTGAATTTCCTGTATGAGCTGAAACAGACGCTTGTACAATGAAAAAAGCATAAAAAAGATACGGCAGAAGGGAAGGTGAACGGGAATGGCGGAAATCAGGGTTCTGGATCCGCATACAGCGGAGCTGATCGCAGCCGGGGAAGTGGTCGAGCGGCCGTCCTCGGTGGTTAAGGAACTGGCAGAAAATTCGATCGATGCAGGGGCAACCAAGATCACGGTTTCGATTGAGCGAGGCGGTACGGCGATGATTCAGATTGCCGACGATGGCTGCGGCATCGAAGCGGAATCCATCCCCACGGCATTTATCCGGCATGCAACCAGCAAGATCCGTACAGAGGATGATTTGGAAAAAATAGGGACGCTCGGCTTTCGCGGGGAAGCTCTGCCATCGGTGGCAAGTGTTTCGCACATCGAGCTGCTGACCAAGACCGAGCAGGATGAGTATGCCTATTGCTATCGCATCAGCGGCGGTGTGGAAGAAGGGATCGAACCGGCTGCGCGGCCGGTGGGCACAACGATCACCGTGCGGGATCTTTTCTACAATACGCCTGCGCGCATGAAGTTTTTAAAAAAAGATACCAGCGAGGGCAATTATGTTTCGGACGTTGTGGTTCATCTGGCTCTTTCGCATCCGGAAGTTTCATTCAAATATGTGCGCGAAGGAAAGGTGCAGTTCCAGACGCCGGGCGACGGCAGGCTGATGAGCGCTGCCTATGCGGCACTTTCGCGTGATTTTGCAAAGGATCTGGTGGAAGTCAATCATACGCACGGGTATTACACAGTGCGTGGTCTGGTTACACCGCCGAAAAATTCCCGCGCCAGCCGTGCAATGCAGTTTTTCTTTATCAACGGCCGATACATAAAAAACCGCACGATCATGGCGGCATTGGAAGCGGCATATAAGGGAGCCATGATGCAGGGGAAATTTCCGGGCTGTGTGCTTACCGTGGAAATGCCCCCCCAGCTTGTGGATGTGAATGTGCATCCCGCAAAGACCGAGGTTCGTTTTGCAAGGGAGCGGGATGTGTTCGATGCAGTGTACCAAGCAGTCAAATGTGTACTGATCACGCCGCAGAATACGGAAAAAACATTTTCGTTCCAAGAATCGGCCGAAAACGGGATTTCTGAAAAGACACAACAGCCGGTGGAACCGCCTGCGGCTGACCGCAGCCAGACGCCGGAACCCGATCGCCCCGGCACTGCGCCGGCGCAGCCGGTACGGGCGATGCCTGCAAAAAACATTTCGGCAGCACCCGCAGCCGGGGAAATCCGGGCATATAACGATATGATCAGCGCGTTGAACAGTGAACCCGCCGTGCCGTACCGCACCGCAAAGGCTCCGGATATCTGGCCGGATGAAAGCGAGACGGTTGTGCCGCAGCCGGTGTACCATACCGTTTCGCCGTTGGAACGATCGCAACAGCCGGACGAAAAAGCAGCTGCGCCCATTCCGGCGGAACCGACGGCACCCGAGCCCAAGGCCGCGATGCAGCCGGAACCGGAAATCCCGCAGGAAGTGCACCAAACGGCACTGGAGCCCTTTGAACAGGAACAGCAGCGCAACCCGCTGCGCTTTGTGGGCGAAGTGTTTGATACATACATTGTAACGCAGCGCGGGAATGATATGTGTCTGCTGGATAAACATGCGGCGCATGAACGGATCATTTTTGAATCGCTTGCGGCGCATTACGGGCATGTCAGCAGTCAGATGCTGCTGGTTCCGGTGACGGCAGCCCTTTCGGCAGAAGAAAAAAACGCACTGCTCCAAAGTGCCGACCTTCTGCGCGACAGCGGGGTGGAAATAGAGGATTTTGGCGGCAATGCGGTTGTGGTGCGCGCGGTGCCGGCCGATGTTGTGCCCGAGGATGTGGAAGATCTGGTGGTCGAGCTTGCAAGCCACCTGGTTTCCAATCCGCGCTATACGACCAGTGAAAAAACGCAGTGGGTGCTTCATTCCATTGCATGCCGTGCGGCGGTGAAGGCGGGCGATAAATCGCATGCGGCGCAGCTTCTGCGTCTGGCAGAGGATGTACTGGACGGCAAAGTGCCGCCGTTTTGCCCGCATGGCCGCCCTATTGTTTTGAAAATCACGAAAAAGGAGCTGGAAAAGCAGTTTGGCAGACAAGGCTGAAATGATTGTGATCTGCGGCCCGACGGCCACAGGCAAAACATCGGTTTCCGTGGAGCTTGCAAAAATGCTTTCCGGTGAGGTGATTTCAGCCGATTCCATGCAGATATACCGCGGGCTGCGGATCGGGACAGCGCAGCCTGCGCAGGAGGAAATGCAGGGGGTCGCACATCACCTTATGGATTTTCTTGCGCCGGAAACCGTGTTTTCGGTTGCGGATTTCGTAAAGCTGGCAGCAGAAAAAATCGAGGAGATCACAGCGCGCGGGCATGTGCCGATCATCGCCGGCGGCACAGGATTGTATATTGCAAGCCTTGTGAACGGCATCCGATTTGCCGAAGAAAAATCCGACCCGGCGGTGCGCGAACGCTTACAGCAGCGCTTAAACGAACAGGGGATTGCGCCGCTGTATGAACGGCTGATTGAAATCGACCCGGAGTATGCGCGCAAGGTGCATCCGAACAATCACGGGCGGATTATTCGTGCACTGGAAATTTATGAGCAGACAGGGCAGACGATGACCGAGCGGCTGGCGGCATCCCAAGCGCAGGAAAAACCGTACCGTACGCTGATGATCGGGCTGAATACGCCGGAGCGTGCACAGCTGTATGAACGGATCGACCTTCGCGTGGATCAGATGCTGGAACGCGGGATCCTGCAAGAAGCGCGCACGGTGTATGAGCATCGGGATCAATATCACACAGCGGCACAAGCGATCGGCTACAAGGAGTTTTTTCCGTATTTTGCGGGCGAGGCGTCACTTGCGGAATGCGTGCAGATGCTCAAGCAGGCATCGCGCAATTATGCAAAGCGTCAGCTGACGTGGTTCCGGCACATGGAAGGGATCACATGGCTCCCGGCGGGGCAAGCGGATGTCCCGGCGCAGATCGCGGCCATGTGGCGGCAAAGAGAACAACAAAAATGATACGAGGTGCGCATGGATAATCGAGCCGAAAAGCGAAGAAAAAAACGGATGCGTCGGATCATGCTGATGCTGATCATGCTGCTTCCGCTTTTCTATATCGGGGTTCAGCTGGTGCTCATGGTCAAAGCAAGCTACCAGACCCAGACCGTGATTGCGGATACGATGTCGGATATCATCCGCTGTGACGGAATGCTGGCGATGCAGGAAATGCAAATGGAGGGAAGAACCGACGGCATCCTGGGGTATCAGGTCAATAACGGGGAAAGGGTTTCAGCGGGCACACAGGTGGTGCGCATCTTTGCGGATGAAAGCAGTGCCCGAAGCTGTGCGGCTGCCGAAAAGCTGACACAGCAGATCGAAACGCTGGAAAATTCGCAGAAAAACGCAAGCGCGGATATGGAATTTTTGATGAACCAGAATCAGCAGGGCATATATTCGGCGCTGAATATTCTGGAAAGCGGGAATTATGCAAAGCTTTCTTCGGCACTGGCTGACATTCAGACCGCACAGAACGGCATGCAGCTGACTGCCGGCACAATGACAGATTTGAACGGGCGGATCGAAGAACTGAAAGCACAGCGCGATGCCCAGCAGGCGGCCAGCACCTACACGGCGCTTGCAGCCCCGCAGACCGGGTATTTTGTTTCTTCGGATGACAGCCAAAAGCAGATCTATTCACCCCAGCAGCTGAAGGATATGACCCCGTTGGAACTGAACGAGGCGCTGAAAACCCCGCAGCAAGCCAACGACCCGCACCTTGTCGGCAAACTGATTTTGGATTACCGCTGGCATTATTATGGGATCGTGCCGTATAAGCAGGCATCGAAATTCATTCTGGGAAAACAGGTTGAAATTGCATTCCCGGATGCTTCGAATGAACGTGTTCCGGCAGTGGTTGCCGGGGTGACGGTGGATGAGGAAAATCAGATCGCCAAAATAGACCTGCTGTGCGATTACATCAACAGTACGGTCGTGACACAGGAACATGCCCGCGCAGAGATCATTTTTGCAACCCATAATGGGCTGCGCATCGACCGCAAGGCACTGCATATCGTGGAGGGACAGAATTGCGTGTTCGTCAAATTCGGCAACATCATATATCAGCGCAATATCGAAATCCTGTTCGAAAACGAAGATTACATCCTGATCCCGGCATCTTACAAAAGGGATGTAAATGAAGTGAAGCTGTTCGATGAGGTAATAGTGCAGGGGGCGGATCTTTATGATGAAAAGATTTTATAGC
>JAHHSK010000018.1 GCA_020025255.1 Ruthenibacterium sp.
AGAATAACGGAGCATTTTGCACCGTTATTCTGAAATAAGCCTTTTTATCTTCACGGGATTTTGTGATGGCTGCCGGATTCAAAGAAGAACCCCTTCCGTTTTTTGCTTTTTCGGCAGGATAGACCGATTTACGAACGTTTTACACAAAATTGCAGGAATTGTGATTGAGCCGTTTTCCAGCGGGTTTATACTTTATTCAGGAGTGTGAAACATGAAAATTTCATTGAATCAAATAACAAAAGCCTTTGGGGGCAGGCGGGTGATCCAACCCACGGATTTGGTGATCGAAAGCGGTGATTTTGTAACGCTTCTGGGTCCCTCCGGCTGCGGCAAGACGACGCTGCTGCGGATGATCGCCGGCTTGGAAACGCCGGACACAGGCGAGATCTGGCTGGATGACACCTGTGTGTTTTCCGCGGAAAAGAGGATCAACCTGCCGCCGGAAAAACGAGGCTTGGGATTTGTTTTTCAGGATTTTGCCCTGTGGCCGCATATGACAGTGTTTGAAAATGTAGCATTTGGGCTGAAGGCCAAAAAGGATACAGAAAACTTGAAAACGCGGGTAGAACAGGCACTGAATGCGGTGCGTCTGGGGGAGTATGCGGCGCGGTATCCGTATCAGCTTTCGGGCGGACAGCAGCAGAGAGTTGCCCTTGCGCGTGCAATCGTCACCCGATCCCGCTGTATCCTGTTTGATGAGCCTCTGTCTGCGCTGGATGCGATTCTCCGTGAGGAAATGCGTCATGAGCTTCGGCAGCTGGTGACACAACTGGGCGTGACGGCGGTTTTTGTCACCCACGACCAGACCGAAGCGATGAGCATGAGTGATAAAATCGCAGTGCTGAATTGCGGGACCGTGGATCAGTATGATACGCCGGAGGTGATTTACCATCATCCGGCCACTGCGTTTGTGGCGCATTTTGTGGGAAAATCAAACTGGCTCAGCGATCATGAACTCTTTCGGCCGGAAGCTGCCGTGCTCACTGCGCAGGACGGGTTTCTGGAATACAGCCTGCCGGTAAAGGATTCCCAGTATTTGGGGGACAGCTATGAAATCACCCTTGCGTACGGCGATGTAACATGGATGCTGCGCAGCGGACGGAAAGCGTCTGCTGGCGAATTCCTATCCGTTTACATAGATTCCAAACAAATCATTACATGTCAAAAGGAGACACAAACACAATGAAAATGAAAAAATTTGTATCCGCCGTCATGGCCGGCTGTCTGGCAATCAGCCTGGCAGCCTGTGGTCAGGACAGCAGCGATGCCGCGGAGCCGAGCACTGCTTCCACCGCTCAAACGCCGGCATCCAGCACCAGCACGAAGGAAAACGAAACGCTTTCCGGAAAAGTGACAGTGTACATGCCCAGCCCTGCGGGTCTGGCAGATAAGCTGGCTGCTGCCTTTACGGAGAAAACCGGGGTACAGGTGGAACAGTTTCAGGGAACAACGGGTGAGATTCTGGCTCGGCTGGAAACCGAGCAGGCAAATCCGGTAGCGGATGTGGTGCTTTTGGCCTCTTGGTCCGATGGCCTTTCTATGAAAGAGGATGGCAAGATCATGAGCTACAAACCGGCCAACGCCGATAAGGCCAACTGGATCGATGAGGACAGCATGCTTTTTGGAACCAGTGCCTCTGCCGTGGGGGTCATCTACAATACGACCATCTTCCCCGAGCTTTCTGCGGACTGGGCGGATCTGGCCGGTGCGGATTACAAGGATAACATTGCGATCCCGGATCCGGAAAAATCCGGCGCCTGCAAAGATTTTCTGGCCGGTTTTGTCACCGGAGTGGAAGGCGGCGAAGGGATTGTGCAATCTTGGGCAGACAACGGCCTGACCGTGCCCGGAGCCAATGCCGCTGCCCTGGATGCCGTTACCACAGGGGAAAAGGGCATTCTGATTGCCGGTGTAGACTACAACGCGTATTCCTCCATAAGCAAGGGCGAGCCGATCTCGATCTACTATCCTTCCACCGGAACGGTTGTGAATCCCCGTCCTGCCATGATCATGAACACCGCACCCAATGCGGAAAATGCAAAAGCCTTCATTGACTTTTTGTACAGCGAAGAGGCACAGCAGCTGGTTGCAGATGCCTTCCTGCTGCCCGGCCGCAGTGACATTACCTGCGAAAAACGAACCAATCTGGCTGAGATCCCGCAGCTGTCCACAGAATGGAAAGCTATGAGGGAGGTCGCTTCCGATACAGCGGCAAAGCTCAATGAAATGTGCAGCAAGTAAATATAGGGAGAAAACATGAAGAAATCATCAATCTGGAAAAGCAACGCAGCATTGTGGATCTTGCTTGTTTTCTTGATTGGCCTGATTCTCTGTCCTTTGATTTCCATTTTTGCCAAGGCGGTCATCATTGATGGTCGCCTTGACTTTTATCATGCTTGGAATACGGTTAAAGACAGTGAAAACTTACAGACCATCTGGAATTCGCTGATCCTCGGCGTAAGTGTCGTGCTATGCTCCACAGTGATCGCAGCGCCGACGGCGTATCTGCTTGCGCGCACGCAGCTTGGGCGTTACAAGTGGCTGGATATCGTGTTTATGATTCCGTTTATGACACCGCCTTATATTGCCTCCATGGGGTGGATTCTGTTTACCCAAAAGCGGGGATTGTTTCAGCAGCTTTTTCCGCTTACAGGCTCTTTTTCCGAAGGGTTCTTCTCTTTTGGCGGGCTGGTGCTGGTAATGAGTCTGCATGTATTTCCGTTTCTTATGACGATGCTCAAAAATGCGATGCTCAATATACCGGCAAGTCTGGAGGAAAGCGGTGCAGTGCTGGGGGCGGGCTTCTTTCGGCGTCTGCGAAAAATATTTGTTCCGCTGCTCACCGGGAATTATGCGATCGGTGCGCTGCTGGTATTTGTCAAGACGCTTTCAGAGTACGGCACCCCCTATACGCTGGGGCGGCGGATCGGATTTTATGTTTTTACAACAGACATCCACCGCTATTCCACCACGGCGCCCATCGATTTCGGCCGTTCTGCGAGCCTGTCGTCTATCTTGATCGGTATCTGCATGGGAATGTGGCTGCTGCAAAACTACATTACGGATCGGCATACTTACCGGCTGGGCAATGGAAAAGGCAGCCGTACGATCCAGCATAGGCTTTCGGGCGGCGGACAGGTTCTGGCGTGGAGCTGGGTGGCACTGGTGATTTTGCTCGCGATCGGGATCCCTTATTTTTCGATCATTTCCACCTCGCTCATCCATTTGCGGGGGTATGGTCTTGCTGCGGGAAATTTTACGTTTTCGCACTATTTGCAGCTGTTTACAGAATCGAAAAGCCTGCATGCCATTGGAAACAGTGTGTTTTTAGCGGTTTGCTCTGCCACAATCTGCTCTGTGCTCGGGACGCTGATCGTGATTGCCGTGCGAAAAGCCGATGGGCCGATGAAAAAGATCGTGGAGGGTATGAGTCTGCTGCCGGAAATGCTTCCCGGCATTGTACTGATTATCGGCATCATGCTTTTCTGGAATGCGATCTATAAGATCATCCCTCTTTATAATACCATTGGGATCATGGTGCTGGCGTATGTGGTGCTGTATCTGCCGTATACAGTGCAATATGTCACATCTTCGTTTACGCAGATCAATGACAATCTCCTTCAGGCGGGGCGGACATTCGGCGGAAGTCCTGCGTATGTGTTCCGCAGGATCACCCTTCCCATGATTTCCAAGGGGATCGTGTCCAGCTGGATGATGATTTTTATTATTGCGTTCCGGGAGCTGGTTACGGCAAGCTTGATTGCTCCGCCGAATACATTGGTGGTATCCACCTATATCAGCCGTGAGTTTGAGCAGGGAAGCGTATCCATGGGCATGGCTATGGCCGTGCTGTGTGTGCTGATCACTACGACCCTGCTGCTTGTGATGAATGCATTGTCAACCCGGAGGGAAGCGTGATGATCCGTATCAAATTGGCCGGCGGCGTGGGCGAGCATGGACGCAGCTGCTTTCTGGTAGAGGGAGATGCGGTTTCCTTTCTGGTGGACTGCGGAATCATGACAGGGAGCGAAGATCCCTATCCGCATCTTACAGCCCCGGAGATGAAAAGGATTGCGTATGTTTTCCTCACCCACTCCCACATGGATCACACCGGAGCCCTTGCGTGGCTTGAGGAAAACGGATTTTCCGGCACGGTCATAGCCAGCGCGCAAACGCTTGCGCAATTAAAGACCCTGCCGCAGCGCAGTGCCGTTCTGGAAAACGCCGATCTCCCGGCGGCGCTGAAGGTGAAGTGGGGACGTTCCGGCCACTGTGTGGGAAGCGTGTGGTATCAGTTTCAGCTTGAGGGAAAGACGCTGCTTTTCAGCGGGGATTACACGGAGGAATCGGCTGCGTATTCGGTTGACCCCATTCGCGGGGTTACAGCGGATTTGGCTGTGCTTGACAGTGCTTACGGCGCGGAAAAACGAACCGCGCAGGAAATGCGCCGGGAATTTTTAGACGCAGCAGCGCAGCTGCTGTCGGCTCATGGCTCCCTATTGCTGCCGGTTCCCAAATACGGCAGGGGGTGGGAGCTTCTTTTGATGCTTCATCAAACGTGGCCGGATCTTCCGCTCTATGGCGATGAATTTTTTTTGGAACAGCTGACTCGGCTCAAGGATTATCCCGAATGGTGTACGGCGCAGCTGCGGCAGGAAGGGCCGGGGATCCAAGTGGGCAGGCTCGCGGATGCCCCGCAGGGATCCGGCATAGGCTTCATCAGCAATCCGCAGTTGAGCGGTTCCGAACAGGAAAGAATGGCGCGCCGGTATCACGGGGCGGTCATTCTTACCGGAACAGTGGAAAAAGAAACCGGAAGCGGCCGCCTTCTGGAAGAAGGTTTGGCTGCGTTTTGCCGCATCCCCGTACACTGTACCGACAGAGAGCGACTCCGGCTGGAGCAGCAAAACCGTTTTGGCTGTGTTATCCCATACCATACCAAAGCCCATTCGGTGAAGAAAACAGAAATTTTTCTATAAAATGCATCCGGCAGACTTCATATTCGACGTAATACAAAAAGCCCTGCTCTAAAGAGCAGGGCTTTTTGTGTCCAAACGACTAAACCGTAAGCCGGGTTCTGTATTAAACGACGATCTATCTCGACTGCATGTTGCCATGCAGCTCAAGCCGCTTCCAAGGACGCGCAGGGTACGCATAGTCCTTATATGAGCGTTGCTCCCGGTAGGGTTTACAGAGCCGCGCAAGTCACCAAGCACGCTGGTGCGCTCTTACCGCACCTTTCCACCTTTTCCTGTGCAGAGCACAGGTAGTCTCTTTCTGTTGCACTATCCCTGGGGTCACCCCCGGCTGCCGTTAGCAGTTACCGTTCCCTTATGGAGCCCGGACTTTCCTCAGAACGCAAAACGTTCCGCCGCCGTATGTTTTACTCGTTTGGACAACTAAGTATAACACATCCGTGGTCTGTTTGGCAACTGGAAAAATCGCCTCCCGCACAAGTTTCTCTTGAAAAAATGGCTTTTTCTGGGTATAATCGGAAGCGTGGGGAAGATTTGTTTCAGTAAGGAAACATGAAAGGAGAACGCATATGTTCAAAAATGAATATCTGACACGTGTATACACGCAAGTGGAAAAACGCAACCCCGGCGAACCGGAATTCCTGCAGGCAGTGCAGGAGGTTTTGGAAAGCCTGGAGACGTATTTGGAAAAACATCCCGAATACGAGGCGAACGGAATCTTGGAACGCCTTGTAGAGCCGGAACGCATGATCCAATTCCGTGTTTCGTGGGTGGATGATGCAGGAAAGGTGCAAGTGAACCGCGGCTACCGCGTACAGTTCAACAGCGCAATCGGCCCGTATAAGGGCGGCATCCGTTTCCATTCCAGCGTCAATGCATCCATTATTAAATTTCTGGGCTTTGAACAGACGTTTAAAAACAGCCTGACCGGCTTGCCCATGGGCGGCGGCAAGGGCGGCTCTGATTTTGACCCGATGGGCAAGAGCGATGGGGAAATCATGCGCTTTTGCCAGAGCTTTATGACCGAGCTTTCCAAGCACATCGGCCAGTTTACGGATGTGCCGGCCGGGGATATCGGCGTTGGTGCGCGCGAAGTGGGCTATATGTTCGGCCAGTACAAGCGCCTGCGCAACGAATTCACGGGGGTACTTACAGGCAAGGGGCTTTCCTACGGCGGAAGCTTGGTGCGCACCGAAGCCACCGGCTACGGATTGTGCTACTTTGCACAGGAAATTTTGAAAAACATGTGTTCCGACAGCTTCGAGGGCAAGAAGGTACTCGTAAGCGGAACGGGCAATGTCGGCACTTTTGCATGTGAAAAAGCAACACAGCTGGGTGCAACGGTCGTTGGCATCAGCGATATTTCCGGCTGCGTGTATGAGCCGGAAGGAATCGACGTGGAACTGCTCAAGCAGGTGAAGATGAAAGAGCGTAAGCTGGTTAAGGATTACGCCGCGCTGCGCCCGAACGCAACGTTTGATCCGGATTGCCGGAATCTGTGGAAAATGCCCTGCGATATCGCCCTGCCGTGTGCAACGCAGAACGAACTGGACGGCGAAGATGCCAAGGCATTGATTGCAAACGGCATCAAGCTGCTGTGCGAAGGTGCAAACATGCCCTGCACGCCGCAAGCGGTTCAGGCGTTCCAGAGCGCCGGCATCCCGTTCGGCCCCGCCAAGGCGGCAAACGCAGGCGGTGTTGCAACAAGCGGCCTGGAAATGAGCCAGAACAGTCTGCGCCTTTCCTGGAGCTTTGCCGAAGTGGACGAAAAGCTGAAAGGCATCATGAAGGGCATTTTCGAAAATGCCTACAAAGCGTCCGAGGACTGCGGCGTGCCCGGCAATCTGGTGGTTGGCGCAAACGTTGCAGGCTTTGTCAAAGTGGCCGATGCGATGCTCGCGCAGGGAGTTGCATACTGAGTTTCAATCAAGCAGAAAATGGGGATCGCAGGCGGCGATCCCTGTTTTTTTAAGGAGAAAGCAGAATGACGCTGACGTTTACTGTAACGATACATGAAAATGGAATGCTGCTGCGGGATTTTCTGCGCAGGCGCGGAGTGTCCTCTTCGCTGATGCGAAATGTTAAACGCGCCGGCGGCTTTCGGTGCGAAGGAAACCCGATCTTGGCAAATCAGCGTGTGGAGCAAGGGAAGACCATACAGTTTGCGCTTGCGCCGGAACCGTCCACGCATGTTATGCCCCAGCAGCTGCCGGTATCGATCGTGTACGAAGATGAACACACGATTGTATTTGATAAGCCGGCAGGGCAGACTGTGCACCCCACACGCGGTTACAGCGAAGGAACCCTTGCCAATGCATATTGCGGGCTGATGCAAAAAAGAGGCGAGGAAAATCCGGTGTTCCGTCCGGTAAATCGGATCGACAAGGGAACGACCGGGCTTGTGCTTTGCGCCAAAAACAGGTATGCTGCCCCGATCCTTGCACAGAGTGTGCAGAAAATCTATTATGCCGTGGCACAGGGGGAACTGCCGGAGGAAAGCGGCGTGATCGATACCCCCATTGCATTGGCGCATGGCTCGATCATCGAACGCTGCGTGTGCGGATACGGCCAGCCAAGCCGCACCGAATACACAGTGCTTGCCAAGGGCGGCGGGCATACGCTTTTGAAAGTTGTTCCGGTCACGGGGCGAACGCACCAGATCCGTGTCCATTTTTCATCCATAGGACATCCGCTTGCCGGTGACGATCTGTATGGCGGCAGTACGCAGTACATGGAAAGGCCGGCGCTGCATTGCGGGCAGATGACATTTTTTTCGCCCGCCTGCTCCATGCCGCGGCAGGTGAGTGCCCCGCTTGCCGATGACATGAAAGCGCTGCTTTTGCAATGCGGGATACCGAAAGAAGCATTGGAAAAAAAGCAGCAGGAATGACACTGGAAAGGCTCGATGCGGCTTCCAAGGTTGCAATAATGCAGGATTTGTGTATAATAAAAAAGATCAGGGCTTTACAATATGAAGCAAAAAAAGGAAAGGAGAGGATCATTCATGGAATCAAAGAATCGCCGGATACCGGATGATGAATCGGTTTTGCATGTGATTTTAAACCTTTTCGGGGATCTCTTTTATTTTGTAGGGCTGGAATCGGAATACGCACTGATTCGTGTCGGAAGAAGCATCCGCGCGGCGGGGGTGTCCTTTCGCAACAGCATCCATTGGATTGCTGCCTTTGCGGGGCGCACTTGGCGTCCGTTTTTTGCAGCTGTGTGGGAGGATCTGTGTGCGCCGTGGCGGCAGATGCGAAGCGGTATTCGCAATTCGCTGCGGATCATGCGGGAGGAACAGGCGGGCGGAGGCTCCGCGGTTGGAAAGGGTACGGCCTATTTTCTGCGCGGGGTCGCGCAAAACCGAATCCTTATTACACGCGGCCTTGCTTATCTGCTGCCAATCGGTGCACTGGCGGTGCTGGGCATTACAGTAAACAGTATTCTGTCCTCTACATTTGCGCTGCGGGTGGAGTACCGCGGCGATTTTGTTGGATTTATTGAAAATGAAAGCATTTACGATGCCGCGCACAATGACATTCAGGATCGAATCCAGAACGCCAATACAAAGGATGACTGGAAGGTTCATCCCGAATTTGCGATTACGATCGTCGATCGAGCGGCATTATACTCTCAAAAAGAGCTGACGGATAAAATCATCGAAACATCATCGGCCGAATTTATGGAGGCAACGGGCGTTTATGTCAACGATGAATTGATTGGCGTTACAAGCGAAAGCAAAGCACTTTCCGCTGCAATCGAAAGCCTGCTGCGCCCTTTGCAGGAACAGCATGCGGCCGAACCGGACTGGCGTGTTGAATTTCAGCAGGATGTGCAGATGAGGCCGGGGCTTTACTTTACATCCACGCTCATCAGTCTGGATACCCTTATGGCGCGTCTTCGCGGTGAGATCCCGGTGCGCCTTTCGGATGGCGGTATCCTTGAAGGGTGGGACATGCTGGGCGTGCAGGCAGTGCACAGCGTTTCCCGCGTGATTGAAACACAGGCGGAACCGCAAATCATATATGATGCGCAGCTTCGCTGGGGCAAGGAAATTATCGAGCAGCAGGCGGTGCCGGGACAGACCGAGCTGTTTGAGGATGTTGTATATATCGACGGCGTCGAGGTGCAGCGCATTGAAACGAGCAAGCCGAATGTGATCACTGCGGCCGTACCGCAGATTACCCGATATGGAACGTATAATCCGTATGGCGGGAATGCAGGCGACCCGGCAACAGGCACTTTTGCATGGCCGGTGCCGGATTACCGCGGCATCAGCCGCTGGGCCGGTACAGGTTGGCCGCCTCACCGCGGAGTGGATATCACAGGAGCGATCGGAACCGTGATCGTGGCGGCAGATAATGGTGTGGTTGAAATTTCCATGGATGCCGGAGGCATGGGCGGCGGAATGTGGACGTATGGCAAATTTATCAAGATCGACCACGGAAACACCTTCTCGACACTGTATGCGCATTGTTCGGAGCTTCTTGTGGAAAAAGGCGATTATGTGGTGAAAGGACAGCCGATCGCAAAAATCGGTGTGACCGGATATACATCCGGGCCGCATCTGCACTTTGAAGTTCAGGTGAACGATAAGTGGATCAATCCGCGTGCCTACCTGAAAGTTCCGAAATAGAACAAAATGCAGCACGTTGTGTAATTTGTGTGCGATGAAATGAACGTACCCAAAGACGGCGTGCTGTTCAAACCCTAAGCAAGCACAAAATTTGTTGCGAAAACAGGAAAAAACAGATATACTAAAGGATGAGCAAAGAATAAATTTTGGTGCATTCGGAAAATTTGCACTTTCCGATGAAAAAAAGGATTTTCATCTTTTATTTTATAAGCAGTCAGTGTATACTAAGAAAGTTGCAGTATGCTTTATTCAGAGCCTCTTGGCTCGATTTTATAGAAATTTACTCAAAGGGGAGTACGTCGATTGGAAAAGTTTGTCATTCACGGTGGGAAACCGCTGATGGGCGAAGTTGTAATCAGTGGAGCCAAAAATGCAGCGGTGGCTATTTTGCCGGCAACGATTCTGGCGGGCGACAAATGCATTATTGAAAATCTGCCCAGCATCAGCGACGTCAGCGCTTCGGTCGAAATCCTCAGCGCTATGGGCGCACAGGTTCGCGTGATCAATAAACATACATTGGAAATCGATACAACGCATGTCAACAGCACGTTGGTTCCGGATGAACTTTCGCGCCAGATGCGCGCTTCGTATTATTTCCTTGGGGCGCTGCTCGGGCGTTTTAAAAAAGCAACCGTGGCTATGCCGGGAGGCTGTGATCTTGGGCCGCGTCCGATCGATCAGCATTTGAAAGCGTTTTCTTCGCTGGGTGCAATCGAATCGGTGGAATACGGTATGATCGGGGTGGAAGCGGAAAATCTGGTCGGGGAAGATGTGTTCTTCGATACGGTTTCGGTCGGCGCAACGATCAACGCAATGCTTGCAGCAGTTATGGCACAGGGGCAGACCGTGCTGGAAAACGTTGCAAAAGAACCGCATATCGTAGATGTTGCAAACTTTTTGAATATGATGGGCGCAGATGTGCGCGGTGCAGGTACCGATGTCATCAAGATCCGCGGTGTGAAGAAAATGCATGGCTGTACCTATTCGATTATACCGGATCAGATCGAAGCAGGAAGCTATATGGTTGCCGCAACGATCACAGGCGGCAATGTGCTGATTAAAAACGTGATCCCCAAGCATTTGGAACCGATCACAAGCAAGCTGGAAAAAGCGGGTGCGCTGATCGAAGAGTTTGATGATTCCCTGCGCATCAGCCGCACCGGAGACCTTAAGCCGCTGAATATCAAAACAATGCCTCATCCGGGCTTCCCGACCGATATGCAGCCGCTGATGACGGTGTTGCTTACCCTTGCAAAGGGAACATCGATCATTACAGAGGGCATTTGGAAAAATCGGTTCCGCTATGTGGATGAAATTTCCCGCATGGGTGCCAACATTCAAGTGGATGGACAGGTTGCCGTGATCGAAGGGGTGCAGGAACTGCTTCCGGCACCGATGCGCGCATCGGATCTTCGCGCAGGGGCAGCGCTTGTGGTTGCGGCTTTGGCGGCACAAGGCGTTTCGGAAATCGATGAAATCAGCCACATCCAGCGCGGATACGAGGATATCGTGGAAAAGCTGCAGGGGCTGGGGGCGGATATCAAACAGGTGAACATCCCCGACAGCGCGGCGCGTCAGGCTGCATTGTAAAACAAAGAGGAAGGGGCTTTGAAGCTCCTTCCTTTTTTTCGTGGAAACGGAGGCTTGCATGGCAAGATTTACAACGCTGTATTCCGGGTCATCCGGAAACAGTGCCATGGTAGAAGAAAATGGGAGCTTTCTGCTGATCGATATGGGCAGAAGCTGTCGAATGACGATCAATGCGCTGAAAAGTCTGGGGCTTGCACCGGAAAACCTGTGCGGGGTATTGGTAACGCACGAACATTCCGATCACATATCCGGGCTTTGCGTTTTTTTGAAAAAATATGCCGTTCCGGTTTACGCAAGTGCGGCAACATTGGAATATCTTTTGGCACACGGGCTGGTTCCGGAAAATACGCAGCTAATGGATATTGACGGCATAACGCAGAACATTGGAGGCTTTGAAGTGCAAAGCTTTGAAACAAGCCATGATTCCCTGGCATGCCGTGGATACCGCATTACGACGCCGCAGGGAAAGGTGGTTTCCATTGCAACCGACCTTGGCTTTGTAAGCGATGAGGTGCTGGCAAATTTGCTGCTTTCCGATGTGGTGGGGCTGGAATCGAATTACGATCCCGGCATGCTGATGTCAGGTACTTATCCGTATTATCTGAAAATGCGCATCGCTTCCGCCAATGGACATCTGAGCAATGAAGAATGCGCCGCAACGATTGTGACCTTGGCGCAAAACGGATGCCGCCATTTTGCGCTTTGCCACATCAGCAAGGAAAACAATACGCCGGAGCTGGCGTTGGAACATGTGCGTGCGGCAATGGATGAGGCCGGCTTTTCCGAGGATGCGCAGTACACACTTCAGGCGGCGATGCGCAGTGACGTATCGCCGGTGATCGAGTTTTAAAAAGAATGGGCACATTGGAAAGAGGGGAATTGAGCGGTGCAGACGATAAGCATTATTGCACTGGGCAAGCTGAATGCAGATTATTTCAAAAAGGCAGCAGCGGAATATGAAAAACGTCTTTCTGCGTATTGCAGGCTGAAAATCATCGAACTGCCCGAGGAAACGATCGCAGAAAAAAATGCTTCCCCGGCCGTGATTGAAAAGGCACTGGAAAAAGAGGGGAAGGCAATCCTTGCAGCGGTGCCGAAAGCAAGTACGATCGTGGCAATGTGTATTGAGGGAACCCAGAAAACAAGCGAAGAACTGGCGCAATACCTGGAGCAGCGAGCCGCAAGCGGTTCGGGCGATATTGCCTTTGTGATCGGTTCTTCGCACGGCTTGGCAAATCAAGTGAAACAACAGGCATCGGTGCGTCTTTCTATGAGCAAAATGACATTTCCGCACCAGCTTGCGCGCGTGATGCTGCTGGAACAGATTTACCGCGCTTTTTCGATTTGTCATGGGGGAAAATATCATAAATGATGAAAAACCCGCAGGAAGGAGCGTTGAGCCCGTTCTGCGGGTTTTCAGCTGGGTCAAAAAACAATGCATTGAAAATACACAAGGTTGTGGTACAATATGCGTAAGGATCTGCAAGGGGGATAAAGCGGTGAAAAGGTTATTTCCATATTTTAAGGGCTATCGAAAGCAGTTGATTTTAGGCCCGGTATTTAAGCTGGCAGAAGCGGTATTGGAATTGTTTGTTCCGCTGATCATGGCTTCGATCATTGATCAAGGGATTGCGAACGGAGATATCCCATTCATTATCCAAAACGGGGTGCTGCTGCTGGCTTTAGGCGCGGTGGGGCTTGGCTGTGCGCTGACGTGTCAGTACTATGCATCGGAGTGTGCGCACGGATTTGCAAGGAGTCTGCGGCGGGATCTTTACCGGCATGTTTTTTCCCTTTCACAGGCGCAGTGCGCGCAGATCGGAACCGGGGCACTGATCACACGGCTGACCAACGATGTAACACAGGTGCAGACGGGGATCAATATGTTCATCCGTCTGGCGGTGCGCGCACCGTTTCTTACGATCGGATCGATCGTTATGGCATTTACGATCCATGCAAAAATTGCAGCGGTCTTTCTGGTTTCCACGCCGCTGATCATGCTGGTGCTGTATCTTGTTACCAAAAAAAGCCTGCCGCAGTATGCACAGATCCAAGCCGGACAGGATACGCTGGCGCGTCTTTCGGGTGAAAATCTGGAAGGTGCGCGTGTGATCCGTGCGTTTTCAAAGCAGGAAGAGGAAATCCGCAGTTTTCGCAGGGCGGGGGATGAGCTGGCGGCGCGCACAGTGCGGGTAGGCCGCCTTTCGGCACTGCTCAATCCGGCAACCACAGTAATTGTGAATATGGCGATTGCCGCAATTATTTGGGCGGGTGCAGGAACAGCGCAGGCAGGCGGAATGGAACAGGGCGACATTGTGGCACTGGTGAATTATATGACGCAGACGCTGCTTGCACTGATCGTGCTGGCGAATATCATTGTGGTATTCACGAAAGGCATTGCCGGGGCAAAACGCATCAGCGCAGTTCTGGAAATGGAAGGCTCGATGCCGCAGCCCCAGCAGGATACACAGCAACCGGAAGGCGCAGACGGCATTTGCTTTGCACATGTCAGCTTCCGATATCCAGATGCAGGAGAAAGCGCGCTGAAAGAGATTGATTTTTCGGTGAAGAGAGGACAGACGCTGGGAATCATCGGCGGAACGGGCAGCGGCAAAACTACGGTAGCTCGGCTTTTGTGTCGTGCCTACGATGTGCAGCAAGGCGCAGTGTCGATCGATGGGGTCAATGTAACCGAAATATCCGCCGATACGCTGCACCGGAAAATCGGCTTGGTTCCGCAAACTGCGCGTCTTTTCACGGGGACGGTGCGAAGCAATCTGACATTAGGGGAAACCGGCGTGCCGGATGCCCGCTTGTGGGAAGCATTGGAAATCGCCCAAGCAGCGGATTTTGTACAGGAAAAACCGGGAGCACTGGAGGAAGAGGTGCGCGAGGGCGGAAGAAATTTTTCCGGCGGGCAGAAGCAGCGTCTTGCCATTGCCCGCGCATTGGTGAAAAATCCGCAGTTCCTGATTTTGGATGATGCATCCTCGGCTTTGGATTATGCAACGGATGCTGCGCTTCGCCGTGCGCTGCGGGAAAGAACGCAGGATATGACGGTGGTGATGATATCGCAGCGTGCCGCAGCATTGAAGCATGCGGATCGCATTCTGGTTTTGGATGATGGGTGTCAGTGTGGCTTCGGCACACACGAGCAGCTTTTAAAAGAATGCAGCGTATACCGTGAAATCTGCCGTTCGCAGGGGCTTGAGGAAAAGGAGGCGGCCGAATGAGAAAGATTGTGTTGAAACGCATCGTTCACTACGCCAAGCCGTACACCGGCCGCTTTGTGGGCGGATGCATCTATGCGGTTTTATATGTGCTGTTCACCTTGCTGGGGCCGGTGTTTATAGGAAATGCAGTGGATTGCATTCTCGGTGCAGGAAGGGTGGATTTTGCAGGTGTGGCGAAATGGACGGCACTGCTGATCCTTTCCGTCCTGCTTGCATCTGTGAGCCAATGGCAGATGAATCTCTGTACCCGAAAGCTTTCGGCTGCTGTTTCCAACGATATGCGCAGTGATGCATTCTGTGCGATCAACCGCACCCCGCTGCGCTGCATTGACGGGCGCTCCCATGGAGATATCATCAGCTGTCTGGTAAACGATGCCGATTTTGTGTCGGATGGATTGCTGCAAGGGCTGACACAGCTGCTGCCCGGTGTGGCAACGATTTTAGGCACGCTGATCGTTATGGCGGTGCTGGATCCGCTGATCGCACTTGTGGTTGTGCTGGTGACGCCGCTTTCGATTGCATTTGCGGGCTTTGTGGCAAAGCGCACAACCGGCCTTTTTCGTGCGCAGAGTGAAGCGCAGGGGCGGATGTCCGGCTTTGTAAACGAAACGGTGTCCGGTCAAGAGGTCATCCGTGCGTTTGGCAGTGAAAAACACTGTTTTGAACAGCTGGATGAAATTTGTGATGCGTTATACGAGACAGGAAGAAAAAGCGTGTTCTATTCCTCGGTCACAAATCCGGGAACACGGTTTGTGAACTCGATCGTGTATGCGGCAGTGGGCGTGATCGGAGCGGTTTCTGCGGTTGGCGGCGCAATTACGATCGGCCAGCTCAGCTGTTTTTTGACCTATGCAAATCAATATACGAAGCCATTTAACGAAGTGACAGGGGTTTTGGCACAGATGCAGGCTGCGGTCACGAGTGCACAGCGGCTTTTGCAGATCATTGACGGATATCCGCCGGAAGAAGATGCGCAGGAACCGGTGCAGCCCGAACGATGTGAGGGAAGCGTTTCGGTTGAAAATGTGAGCTTTTCCTATGTCCCGTCGGTTCGATTGATCGAAAATTTCAATCTGCAGGTAAAACCGGGGCAGAAAATTGCCATTGTCGGCAAAACAGGCTGCGGAAAAACAACCTTGATCAATCTGTTGATGCGCTTTTATGAGATCAATTCCGGTTCGATTTGCGTGGATGGCATCGATATCCGCCGCATGAAGCGCAGCGAGCTGCGCGGGATGTATGGAATGGTGCTGCAGGAAACCTGGCTGAAAAATGCAAGTGTGCGGGATAATATCGCATATGGTAAACCGGATGCAACCGACGAGGAAATACATAATGCAGCCAAAGCAGCACATGCGCATAGCTTTATTCGGCGGCTGCCGCAGGGATATGATACGGTCATCGAACCCGGTGGAGGAAACCTATCCGCAGGGCAAAAGCAGCTGTTGTGCATTGCGCGCATCCTGCTTTGCCGTCCGCAGATGCTGATTTTGGACGAGGCAACCTCGAATATCGATACCCGCACTGAAATGCTGGTGCAGAAGGCGTTTGAGACCCTGATGCGTGGGCGCACAAGCTTTGTGGTAGCGCATCGGCTTTCCACCATTGAATCGGCAGACCAAATATTGGTTATGGATGCCGGGCACATCGCAGAGCAGGGAACACACAAGGAGCTTCTTGCGAAAAACGGAGTATATGCAAAACTGTACCGCAGTCAGCTTGCGGCAGAATGAAAAGGCCCCCGATGCGTGAATCGTGAACGCATCGGGGGCTGCTGCTTTTCAGGAGAATTACAGCTCGAAATCCTCCGGGCTGAACGAGGGCATCTGGGGCATCCGATGCGGTTTTCGGCGCAGGGGATCATAAGAAAACAGGCTGCAGTGTTCAAATGGCTGAACGATGCCCTTTTGGGAGCAGTGAAGGCTTTCATCGCTGTGCAGCTCGGCATAAGAGCAGTAAGAGCAGGACGGAGAAATATCCTGCCGGAACAAAGGTTTGCGAAACATGAAATCGTCCCTTTCCAATGGGCGCAGAAGCTGCGCCGTAAATCCATTTTATTATACATCTTTTGCATGGCTTCGTAAACGGTTCTGTGCCGGAAAAAGACCACATGCAAGCGCACACAGCAAGAAAAGAAAGAAAAGGACATCGGCAGGCATGCGTATGGCAATCAGCGGTTTTGCATACACATGGACATTGGCTGTCAGCGCATGCGGAAAGCATTTTGCAAGCACACGGAAAAGCACAAGGGAGCAGGGGAGATGCAGGATGCGGGAAAGCACAAGAGGACGAAGCGATATCGAAGGGGAGACTAAACTTCGCACCTGCAGAAAAATACAGCTTCCCATAAGGCTCAGCGCGGCGCAGCACAGGGTGCTGCGATACGGCGCGTTTGTTTCGCAGGCGGCGCGGCAGGCAGAGGTTACCTCAAGGAAAACAGAGGCAAGATAGCGTATGAAAGGGGATGCATTGGCAGGGGTAAGCATATGCGTCAGAAAGGAAAAGAAGGTCACGGTGCCGCACAGCATCAGGATCGCACGGATACTGCTTTGCACCGATTCACAAAACAGGGCGGTTGGGCTGGGCTTATTTTGCCGCGCGGCGGCCTTAGGGTGGGTTTGAGAATCAATGCTGCGGGCGGAGTGCGGATGCCGGGGATGCATCCAAAACGCGGCAGCTGCCCCGCATATGGCCTGTGCGCCAAGCTGGGAAAGAAAAAGAAGCCAGCCGCCGTTGATGTTTTTCAGCATCATCACGCCGACCCCATTTAGAATAAAGCCGGGGCTGATGCCTACGCAGCACACCAGCATCCGTTCGGCTTCACAGCGCGTGAGCTCGCCCGAGCGATAAAGAGAATCCACGGCTTTGGCGCCGGGTGCAAAGCCGCTGAGTATGCCGCATGCGAGTGCTGCGCCGGCTTTCCGGCTGTGAATGTGAAGAAGCTTCAAAAAGGGATTTAAGAAAAAGAAAAGGTTTGCAAAGCGGCTTTCCAAAAAAAGGGAAGAAAGAATCATAAACGGGAACAGGGCGGGGATCAGGGTTTCCGTGCAAAGCAAAAGACCCTGGCTTACACCGGAAGCGGCACGCTCCGGACGCAGAATGATCCCGATGCATAGGAATAAGAGCAGGAATGACCATATCCATTCCGTGAATGCACGTTTTCGTTTCAGCAAATTCATAAATCAACCCTCCCGCATGATATATATGATTTGAAGAAACAAAAAAGCAGGGAGTGCGGCGGATGCGCAGAAAAAAGAAATATAAAGAGGCCTATTCTGTTCGCCGGGCGTTCGGATTCGGAATACAGCAGATTGCTCCGCTATTATACGGCAAACCGATCCTGCATCTGGAATGCGGCGGCAAAGCGGAAATTGAAAACTGCAAAGGGATTTTGCAGTATGATGACCGCAAACTGAAGCTTGATATGGGAAATATGTGGCTGCTGCTGGAGGGGGATGACCTTCGGGTGGAAACCTACCGGGAGTCCTGCCTTACGATACGCGGACGCATATTTTCGGTTCGCCTTGGAGGAGAGGGGGAACAACACCGATGATGCAGCGTCTTGTGCCGTATCTGGAAGGAAGGATTCGCTTTCAGGCGGAAGGGGGACGGTATGAATGGTTTATCAACCAATGTGAACAGGCGGGGCTGACGATGGAAAAAATCTGCCCTACCTCCACGGGCTTTACCGCGGAAACAACGCCTTCTGCCTATAAAAAAATGCACCGATATGCCCGCATGAGCCGGTGCCGAATAAGAACAACGGAAAAACACGGCCTGTATTTTGCTTTATATGCATGGAGAAAGCGTTACGGCATCGCAGCAGGGCTGATTTTGGGAATGCTGATGCTGTTTTGTGGGCAGAATCTTATATGGAACATCTGCTTTGTGGATTTTTCACCGCAGCAGCAGATCACTATCCGGGAAAAACTGTTTGAAAACGGAATCTATGAAGGAGCGGTGCATAACAGAGAAAAACTGCTGCGCACTTGCGCAGCGATCTTTACAGGAACGGAAGAATACGGGTGGCTTTCATTGAATTTTGTAAAAGGGCGTTTGGTTGTGGAAAAAACCGATCGCCTGCAAACACCGGCGCTGATCGGGCAGCAATATACCGATGTTGTGGCGGCCGCTGATGGCCGGGTGCAGAGTGTGGAGCCGCAGGGTGGTTTTGTTTGTGTGCGCAAGGGACAATATGTGGCAAAAGGGCAGATGCTGGTGCAGGGTCTGCGCATTGGGGAATACGGCAGGCTGGACTGCACCCATGCGCAGGCGCAGGTCATGGCAGAGGTGGAAAAAAACTATCGCTGCACACAGCCGCTCCGGCTGCGCTTTTCATCGCCTTTAGGAAAAACCAAAACGTATTATAAGCTGTGGCTGCCATGGGGCGAGCTTGCGCTTTACCGAAAAATAGATGTGCCGCCGAACGCACGGCAAACCGTGACGCGTCGTCCCGCTGCACCGTTTGGCTTTCACCTTCCGATTACGATTGAGGAAATTACAGTGCGCGAGCAGGAAAATGCCGAGCAGATGCTGACGCCGGAGCTGGCGCAGGAAAGGGCGTATGACCAAATTTTAGAGCAGATGCGCGCAGAATTCGGCAGCTTTACGATTCTGGAAGAGAAAAAACAGGTGGAAGCAGCAGAAGATGCGCTGACCCTGACGATGCATGTGCGTTTCCTTGCGGATATTGCAAGAACCGTTCCGGGAACGCCGCTGGAAAAAATCGAGCTGCCGCAGCAGGAAGAATAAGTGTGTGAAAAAATTTGTAAAAATGTGGCGTATCTGCACAAAATACCCTTTTAATTTTCAACAAATATGCTATAATTAAGTCAGCTGTGATTAAAATGGTGTCAAACAAGGACATTCGATCCTATCCCAAAGGGAAGGAAGGGTGCACGCCGGGTTTGGCACAGGTGAAAAAAGCACAAGCAGCGGCAGGATCCTGTCGTGTGGAAATACAGATAATAAGAGGTGTTCTAATGGCGCAAACAGTGCTTGAACTGGATTCGATCGATACGGCACTTGCCATTTTCGGAAGCGGGGATGAAAATATCCGTCTGCTGGAGCAGACGTTTCAGGTTACTGCCGTCTGCCGCGGTACGGAAATCAAGCTTTCCGGAGAAGAAGAAAACATTGTGCAGGCGCGCAAGGCCGTTGACGCAATGCTGACACTGCTGGCAGACGGGGCAGTGCTGGAAGAACAAACAGTTCGATACTGCATGCAGCTGGCAACCAGCGGCCAGGAAGAAAAGGCAAAGGATCTGACCGGCGATTTTATTGCCATTACAGCAAAAGGGCGTCCGATCCGTCCAAAGACGTTAAGACAGAAAACATACACAAGGGCAATCAGCGAAAATTCGATCACGTTCGGTGTCGGCCCGGCCGGTACAGGAAAGACGTATTTAGCGGTTGCCATGGCGGTCAAGGCATTCAAGGCGCGCGAAATCAGCCGGATCATCCTTACCCGCCCCGCGGTGGAAGCAGGGGAAAAGCTGGGCTTCTTGCCGGGGGATCTGCAGGATAAGGTGGATCCGTATCTTCGCCCGCTGTATGATGCCTTGTTTGATATGTTTGGGGCAGAAACCTTTGAAAAGCTGCAGGAAAAACAGCTGATCGAGGTGGCGCCGCTTGCCTATATGCGCGGGCGCACACTGGACGATGCATTTATCATTTTGGATGAAGCACAGAACACAAGTCCCGAACAGATGAAAATGTTCCTGACGCGCATGGGAGCCGGCTCCAAGGTCGTGGTTACGGGGGATATCACCCAGATCGACCTGCCGGATAAGGCGCGTTCGGGGCTTGTGGATGCGTTGCATGTATTACGGGATATCGATGGCATCGCGATGATCCATTTTTCAGAAACCGATGTAGTGCGTCATCGGCTTGTGCAAGAAATTATTCGTGCCTACGATAAAGCGCAGGCAGAACGAAATAAAAGATAAAAGGATGTGTCAATATGTCTCATAAGGTGTACATCACAAATCAGCAGCATACCGTTAAGGTGCCCTCCGGTCTTCGGATCTTGATCCGGCGTTCCTGCCATGCTGTGCTGGAAGCGGAAAAGTTTGAAGGGCCTGCGGAAATCAGCGTTACATTTGTAGATAACGCAGAAATCCAGCGTCTGAACAAGCAGTACCGCAATAAGGATGCGGCAACCGATGTTCTGAGCTTCCCGCTTGGGGAAAATAACGAATACGATATCAATCAGGAAACCGGTGCAGCCATGCTGGGCGATATCGTTATTTCCATGGAGCGAGCCATGGAGCAAGCGCAGCTTTACGGGCATTCTCTGCAGCGGGAGGTCGCATTCCTTACCGTTCATTCCATGTTCCACCTTTTGGGATATGACCATGAAAACGGCGGCATGGAAGCAGTCCGCATGCGCGAAAAGGAAGAAACGGCGCTGATTCAGCTGGGGCTGCCGCGCACAGTTTCCTACGGACAGGTAGAGTAAAATGAAACAGCGTTTTGCAGACAGCTTTTTCTATGCTGCGCAGGGGATCCGCACGGCTGTGCGGGAAGAACGCAATATGCGCTTTCATTTATGTGCGGCATTCTATGTGTATCTGTTTTCGCTGTTTTATGATTTCGGAAAAACGGAATATATTCTCATTACCCTGATGATCGCGGGCGTTCTTGCGCTGGAGCTGGTAAATTCCAGCTTGGAGCGCACGGTGGAACGCCCTTCGCCGGAACGGTATATGACAGCGGGCGTCGTGAAAGATATGGCGGCAGGCGCCGTTTTGATTTTCAGCATCGGAAGTGCAGTCGGAGGGATACTGCTTTTCTGGGATGTGGCTGTATTTGGCCGTATGCTTGCCTTTTTTATGGGAAGACCCTGGTGTGCCCTGCTGCTTGCGGGTTCACTTGCCGCAGCATGGAAGTTTATTTTTGGAAAACGGAAGGAAGACAGATAATTGCACAACGAACAGACAAAATCGCTATTTGCCGCGCTTGTCGGCCGTCCCAATGTGGGAAAATCCTCCCTGATGAATGAACTGGTAGGCGAAAAGGTTGCGATCGTCACCTCAAAACCGCAGACCACGCGTACACGGATCACCGGGATCCTGACCCGTGATGCAGTGCAGTATGTTTTTTTGGATACACCGGGGATTCATCGGCCGCGCACCAAGCTGGGGGAACGCATGAAAAAAACGACTGCGGATTCGGTTGCCGAAGTGGATGTGGCTGTCATGCTGTTTGAACCGTACGGTGAACTGACCGAGGCGGAGCAGGGATTGATCGAGGAGATCCGAGCAAAGAAAGTTCCTGCGATTGCGGCAGTAAACAAAACGGATACGTTGAAAAAGCAAGCCGATCTTGCAGCACGGATACAGTTTTTGCAGCAGACCGGGGTGTTCCGCAAGGTCGTGTCGATTTGCGTGGCCGAACATAAGGGATGCGAGGAGCTTTTAAAGGAAATCGAACCGTATGCGATCGAAAGCCCGCATTATTTCCCGGATGATGCGTATACCGATATGCCGGAAAAAGAGCTGGTGGCAGAAATTCTGCGTGAAAAGCTGCTTTTGAATCTGCGCGATGAAATTCCGCACGGCACCGCAGTTACGGTGGAACGCTTCAAAGAGCGGGCAGAGAAAAACATTATCGATATCGATGTCAATATCTACTGCGAAAAGAAAAGCCATAAGGGAATGATCATCGGTAAGGGCGGACAGATGCTCAAAAAGATTGCCTCACAGGCACGTTTGGAATGTGAGGAGTTTTTGGATGCCCGCGTCAACTTGCAGTGCTGGGTAAAGGTGAAGGATGACTGGCGCGATAATGAGCTGACGCTGTATAATCTGGGGTTTAAAAAATAAGCAAAAGCAGCTGCACATACGGGCAGATGGCGCGCAAAAGCAGAAAATCTGCCGCGTCATCTGCTTTTTGGACAACATTTCCGCTGATATATGCACTACAATGGTGCATAGTAGGTATTGAGCGGAGGTGTTGATCATGAAAACAAACGATTACTGGAAAACGTTTGAGAGTACGGGTGAAGTGAAGGACTACCTTTCGTATAAACAGCACTGTGCCGAGGAGGAAGAATATCATGCAGCTTACGACAACCGGGTTGGTGCTGCGTGCAACCAAAACAGGGGAAGCCAATCGAGTTCTGCAGATCCTGACGCCCAACGGAGTAGTCAGCGCCATAGCAAAAGGCGCACTGCGGCTGAAAAATAAGCTGTTCAGTGCAACAAGCCTTTTTTGTTACAGCGAATTTATTCTGTTTGAGGGCAAATCCATGTATGTTGTGGATGATGCATCGGTAAAACAGGTGTTTTGGGGGATTCACGAAAGTGTAGAGAAAATGGCACTTGCCATGTACTTTGCCGAAATCGCCTCGACGATTGCGCCCACAGGGGACGATGCGGGGCAGCAGCTGCGGCTGCTGCTCAACACGCTTTATTTTTTAAGTGAAGGAAAACGGCCGCCCCGGCTGATGAAATCCATTTATGAACTGCGGGCCATGACGCTGGCCGGGTTCATGCCGGATCTGATCGCCTGTTCGGATTGTGTGAAATATGAGGGCGGCCCATTTTTATTCGATGCCGTGCGGGGAAGGCTGTATTGTGAAAAATGTGCGGCAAAAAGGGACCGGGAATGCAATTTGGATGCACCGGCTCTGGCAGCACTGCGCTACATCGCATACAGCGAGGATACAAAGCTGTTTTCGTTTCATCTTTCCGATGCATCCTTGGCTTATCTGGGAAGGGCGACCGCAGACTGGGTGATGACCTGCATGGATAAGCCGCTGCGATCGCTTGAATTCCTGAACACGGTTTTGGAATAAACGGGGATCTATTTGCAAATCAAATGGGCTGGGTTTCAGCTTGGAATCGTACGGAATTGCAGCCGTACCACAAAAAGAGGGTATTATGAACGAAAAGTACTTAAAAGCACTTGAATTTGATAAAATCCGTGCGCGGGCGGCAGAATACATCGTCTGCCCCGAAGCGCAGGAGCAGCTGCTCGGCCAGCCTGCCTGGCAGACAGCGCAGGAGGTTCGTTTTGCGTTGGAACAGACCGACGCCATGACAATGCTGCTGATCAAGAATGGCTCGCCGCGATTTTCCTCGGTGGAAGGGGTACGCGCGATCGTGCAGCGCGCAGAAAAAGGCGGCATCCTTTCGATGAAGGAACTTTTGACGGTGGCCGATACGCTTTGCAACTTCCGGGAGCTGACGAAATGGTATGGCTTGACAGAGCAGGATTCTCTGACGCTGGATGAGCTGTTTTATGCGCTTGCCGCGCAGCCGGAGCTGGAAAAGCAGATTCGGGATTCCATTCTTTCACCGGAACAAATGGCGGATACGGCAAGCGATGCGCTGTATGAGATACGCAGAAAAATCCGCAGCACAGAAAATTCGATCCGGGATAAGCTGGACAGCCTGACAAAATCGCAGTCTTACGCCAAATACTTACAGGAGGCGGTGGTTTCGCTGCGCAACGGACGCTTTGTTGTGCCGGTAAAGGCGGAATACCGCGGGGAAGTTGGCGGGGTGATCCACGATGTATCATCCAGCGGCTCGACATTGTTTGTGGAGCCGACGGCAGTGGTAGAAGCCAATGCTAAGATTTTGCAGCTGCGCAGTCAGGAGCAGGTGGAAATCGAACGGATCCTGGCAGCCTTTTCTGCCCGGACTGCTGCACTGGAACCCATGTTCACAGCGGGATACGACGCAATGCTTGCCATTGATGTATTGCTGGCAAAAGCGCATCTTGCGTTGCAGCAAAAGGCGATGAAGCCGCAGGTGAGCGATCGGCCGGAATTCAATCTGGTGCGGGCGCGTCATCCGCTGATCGATCCGGCAATCGTAGTGCCGGTGGATATCGCACTGGGCGGATCGTACGATACTATGGTGATCACGGGGCCGAATACCGGGGGCAAAACCGTTACGCTGAAAACAGCCGGGCTGCTGTGTACCATGGCGCAGCATGGCTATTTGATTCCGGCGCATGAAAGCAGCTCGGTATGCGTGTTTCGGGAAATATTGGTCGATATCGGGGATGAGCAGAGCATCGAGCAGAGCCTTTCCACATTTTCCGGCCATATCAAGAATATCACGGAGATCCTGCAGCTGGCCGGGAAAGAAACGCTGGTGCTTATGGATGAGCTGGGTGCAGGCACAGACCCTGCGGAGGGTGCGGCTCTGGCTGTTTCGATCATCGAGGAGCTGCGCAGGCTGGGTGCATGCATTATGGCAACCACCCATTATTCCGAACTGAAAGTTTTTGCACTGGATACGCCGGGGGTGCAGAATGCATCGTGCGAATTCAATGTGGAAACACTGCGTCCTACATACCGCCTTTCGGTTGGCGTTCCGGGCAAATCGAATGCGTTTTTAATCAGCCAGAAGCTTGGGATTTCACAGCATATCATTGAAAATGCGCGGGATCACCTTTCGGCCGAAGACCAGAAATTCGATCATATACTCAATCAGCTGGAGGATTTGAAAATCGAGCTGAAAGAGCAGCAGGATGAAGTGGATCGGCTGAAATATACGGCAGCGCATGCGCTGGAACAGGCGAAAGAACAGCGGGATGAACTGATCCGCCAAGGGGAAAAAGAGCTGGCGGCGGCACGCGAAAAGGCACATGATATGGTGCAGGATGTGCAGAATCAGGCATACGGGATGCTGGATGAACTGCGGAAAATGGAAAAGGATAAGCAGATGAGCGCATCCCAGCGTGCGGCACGCGCAAGGGAAATCGCAAAAAAAGAAACCGAAAAACTGTTTGGCAAAACCGATGTGGTCAACGCGCGTACGCGCAGCTTTACGCCGCTGAAAAGCGTGAAGCTGGGGGAAGAAGTGCAGATTGCCGAGCTGGATAAGCTGGGGGTCGTCACGGCACTGCCGGATCGGGATGGAATGGTGGAGGTGCGGGCAGGCATCATCAAAACCAAAGTCCCGCTTTCGGGATTGTGTGCGCCGCAAAAGCAGCAGCCCGTGCCGCAAAAAAAATATCAGCCGCGCCGAAATACGCAGAGAAGCGGTGATAAAGTGACTCGATCCGCCAACATGGAAATCAATCTGCTTGGCATGACTGTGGAGGAAGCGATTACGCAAGTGGATAAGTTCATAGATAACGGGGTGCTGAACGGGCAGTCGATGCTGTACTTGATCCACGGCAAAGGCACCGGCGCCCTGCGCAAGGGCATCCATGAGCATCTGCGCAGGCATAGAAATGTGCGCAGCTATCGGCTTGGCTCCTATGGGGAAGGCGATTCGGGCGTTACCGTCGTGGAATTGAAATAGAATACGAAACAGGAAAAGGTCTGGCTTGTTGAGCCGGGCCTTTTTTTGATGCAAAAAAGCATAATTCGGTTGGGTGCAGCATAGGCTTTGCCAATCGTTGATTGCAGAATGGAACCTTTCCCTTTGACAAAGTTTTTATGAGGGATGCGGTACACTCGAACCGAGGGGGCGGAGCAATGCAAGGGGTCATTTATGCAGATATGCTGTTTTTTGTCAATGCACTGATCGGTTATTTCCTTTTGCGGGGGGCGGCGCTGCTTGCGGGGCGGATTACACAGGATTGGCGCGTTTTTCTTGGGGCGGCCGCGGCAGGGGCTTCATCCATGCTGCTGCTGCTTCCGCCGCTTCCGGTATGGCTGATGTGGGGCGCGAAGGTGGGCAGTGCGGTGCTGATCGTTTTTATCAGCTTCCCGATCCACAGTGTGCGAAGCTTTTTGAAATGCAGCTTCTGGTATGTGTTTTTAAATATCACGCTTTCGGGTGTTGTGTTTGCGGCAGCGTATTACGGCAGTGCCATTATCCAGACAAACAACCTCGCGGTTTATTTTAATATTTCACCCGTGCTTCTGATTTTGTGCATCACCGGAGTATACCTGACGGTGCAGCTCTGCATTTGGGCACTGGGGCGTCCGGAGGGAAAGAAAACGGTTGAATTTACTGCGTGCCTTGCGCAGGGAAGAATATCGGGGGAAGCGCTGATCGATACCGGATTTTCGGTGCGGGATCCGATTACCGGGACACCGGCGTTCCTTTTGAGCTTCCCTTCCGTAAAGGCTATGCTGCCGCAGGCACTGCATCATCAGCTTACCATGTATTTTGAGGAAGGGATTATAGAAACAGGAGGGGTCCCGCTGCGCCTGATCCCGACGCAGACAGCGGCGGGAGAACGAGCGCTGCCGGCGGTGAGGGTGCAGGAGCTATGGCTGGAAAAAGAGGGGAAAAAGAAGGTCTGCACACAGGTGTGCGCAGTATTTACGCCGGAACGTCTTGCGGGAGGCAGCTTTTGTGCCATTGTTCCATCGGAAAACGGATGAAAGATAAAACGGGAAAGAGGAGAGAAAAATGAACTTTTTGAGGTTTCTTCGCAAATGCCTAGCCCAGTGGAAGGAAAAGTGGGAAATATGCCTGCGCTTGCCGGATTATGCCTATTACATAAATGGGCCGGAAACACTTCCGCCGCCGCTTACGAGGGAGGAAGAAAAAATCGTTTTTGCAGGCTTGGAGGCGGGCGATCCGAAGTGCCGCGACATCCTGATCATCCATAATCTGCGGCTGGTGGTGTATATTGCAAAAAAATTCGAATGCAAAACAACTTCGGTCGAGGATATGATTTCCATCGGGACGATCGGCTTGATCAAGGCAGTGAATACCTTTGTGCCATCAAAAAACATAAAACTGGCAACGTATGCGAGCCGATGCATCGAAAACGAGATTTTGATGTATCTGCGCAAAAGCAGCAATCGCAGACAGGAAAGCAGCATTGATGAGCCATTGAATACCGATTGCGATGGAAACGAGCTGCTGCTTTCGGATGTGCTGGGCACCGGAGAAAATGAAATCGGAGAAGAACTGGAGCAGGCAGCAGAGCGCAGCATGCTGATGGAAGCGGTGGAACACCTTTCCGAGCGGGAACGATGCATCATGGAGCTGCGTTTTGGGTTGGGAGGAAAAAAGGAACACACACAGAAAGAGGTTGCGGATATGATCGGTATTTCACAAAGTTATATTTCCCGGTTGGAAAAGCGTATCATCAAACGGCTTCGCGGGGAGCTGGAACGCATTTCCTAGCACACAAACGCTTTAAAAACGGCACACGGGTATTTTTACCAGCCTGCCGTTTGGATTGCCGCGGCAATACAAAGGCTATACTCCGAACAGCACAGTTTGCTTGGAGGAGATGCTTTGTATTACGGCAAAGTGGAAATCTGCGGTGTGAATACAGCGGCACTGCCGGTTTTGAAGGAAAAAGAGAAAATAGACCTGATCGTGCGTGCACAAGCGGGGGATGAAGATGCACGCCAGAAAATGATCAGCGGAAACCTGCGCTTGGTGCTCAGTGTGGTGCAGCGTTTTGCCGGACGCGGTGAAAATCCCGATGATTTGTTTCAGGTCGGGTGTATCGGCTTGATCAAAGCCATCGATAATTTCGACCCGAAACTGGGGCTGCGTTTTTCCACCTATGGACAGCCGATGATCGTGGGGGAAATCAGACGCTTTTTGCGGGATAACAACGCCGTGCGAGTCAGCCGTTCTGTACGCGATGTGGCCTACAAAGCGATGCAGGCACGCGAACAGCTTCAGAAAAAGCTTGGAAGAGAGCCGAGTGTTCCGGAAATTGCCGAATGCGTGAAATTATCCGAGCGCACCGTGACCTTGGCACTGGAAAGTGTGGTGGAACCGATTTCTCTGTATGAACCGATTTTCAATGATGGCGGCGACACCATTTTTGTCATGGATCAGCTGGGGGAATCCGGGGGCGAGGAAAGCTGGATTTCGGAAATCCAGCTTCGCGATACGGTAGAAAAGCTTTCCGACCGCGAAAAGAAAATTATGGCATTGCGGTATCTTGCAGGCAAAACGCAAATGGAAGTGGCAAGGGAAATCGGGATCAGTCAGGCACAGGTGAGCCGTTTGGAAAAAGGAGCACTCAATCGGATAAAAAAAGAATTGTAAAATGAAAAAAAGACGGAGCACGCCGGCGTGCTCCGTCTGAACGGGTAGCTTTATGGAATATTTTTTTGCGCGGGAACAAGCTGCCGGTTATTCCTGCTTGGCTGCGGTGCTGTGCACCTGACGGCTTGTGCGGCGTTCTGTTTCCACACCATAGCTTTGTAAGGCACGGTGCAGCGTGCGGGAGCTTTTGAAGTGGATGCCGGTCATATCACAATCAAATGCCGCTGCGGCATTTGCAGTATTATCATCAATAAAAATACATTCTGCTGCATTTAGATCGTATTTGGCGACAAGGGCATGATAAATGCGCAGATCGGGCTTTGCGATCTTGACATCGCAGGAGGCGATGCCGCCATCGAAAAGCGGCCAAAAACGACGCTGGCGAAGCAGCCCCAGAACATCGGGGGAGATATTGGAAAGATAGTAAATCCCATATCCCCGTTTTTTCAGGCACTTGATAAGCTGAACCGTATCTTCTTTTGTGTGGAGCATATCGAACCAATCGTTCAAGATAATGCGCACTTCATACTCGCGCCCGATTTCCTTGGCTTTTTCCAGCATAATGCGGCAGCCGTCCTCGCGCGAAAGCAGGCCGGTATCGATTTCCAGCCATTCGTCGCTGCCGAATGTGATATCATACAGCTGGTTTTCCAGATTTTCGTTCATAAAATGATCAACAAGAAATTCACGCGGCGTAAAATCGACAACAACGCCGCCAAGGTCAAAGATAATATTGCGGTACATAAATAAAAATCCTTTCCGGTAACGGGAAACCTTTGTGACAGACAAAAACAAACCGTGTGTAAATCGACACGTTTCGGCCTGCTTGTGCCAATTTTATTTATCATACAACATTTTGCACCGTGTTACAACTCTTTGCCCGGTATAATCTGCCTGCGCCAGAGAATAAAGATACAGTAACGGCGCCGCAAAGGAGGGAAAGCGATGACTGCGTGTGAACTGTGCGAGAGGGATGTCATCAATGTTATCACAGGAGAGCGGATGGGTAAAGTGGATGATATTTCCTTTGATGAAACGACAGCATGCATGACGGGAGTCATATTGTATGGCAGGCTGCGGCTGTTCGGTCTGCTGGGCAGGGAGGAGGATCTGATGATCCCATGGAGCCGGATCGAAAAAATAGGTACGGATGTCCTTTTGGTTCATGCCGATGAAAACACAAAGAAAAGGGAAAGAAAAGCTGCTTTTGGGTTCCATGATCTGCGCAAGGGCAGACTGTTGTGAGATAGGGGAAGAATGCAAAAAATGTGAGAAAAACACTTGCAATCTCATTTTCGGTGTGGTAAACTATTACGGTAATACACACGCATGTCTTTGTCCGCCGGTGCCTTAGGGTGGCGTGGCAAGCAGGATATGCGGAGGTAAAACAAATTTTAGGAGGACACAAATTATGGCAGTAGTATCAATGAAGCAGCTTCTTGAAGCCGGTGTGCACTTCGGTCATCAGACCCGCCGCTGGAACCCCAAAATGGCAAAGTATATTTTTACAGAGCGCAATGGTATCTATATCATTGACCTTCAGAAAACGGTAAAGAAGCTGGATGAGGCTTACAACTTTATTCGTGACACCGCAGCTCAGGGCGGCGAGATCCTGTTCGTCGGCACCAAAAAGCAGGCTCAGGATTCCGTTCGCGAAGAAGCAGTGCGCTGCGGCATGCACTTTGTAAACGCACGCTGGCTGGGCGGCATGCTCACCAACTTCCGCACGATCCGCCGCCGCATCAACCGCATGGAGCAGATCAACAAAATGCGGGAAGACGGCACCTTTGAAATGCTTCCCAAAAAGGAAGTTGCAAAGCTTGAGCTCGAACTCGAAAAGCTCGAAAAGTTCCTTGGCGGCGTTAAGACAATGGAACAGCTGCCCGCAGCAATGTTCATTGTGGATCCCCGCAAAGAGCGCATCGCTGTTTCGGAAGCTCGCAAGCTGAACATCCCCATTGTTGCGATTGTTGACACCAACTGTGATCCGGATGAAATCGATTATGTGATCCCGGGCAACGACGATGCGATCCGTGCTGTTAAGCTGATTGCTGGTGCAATGGCTGATGCTGTTCTGGAAGGCCGTCAGGGCGAACAGATGAATGCAGCCGAGGAAGAAGCAGAAGAAGCTGCTGAATAATCCTGCATACAGGTTTTATAAATTCTGAACAGGGGGAAATAAAAATGGCAATTAGTGCAAAAGACGTAATGGAGCTGCGCAAGCAGACCGATTGCGGCATGATGGAATGCAAAAAGGCCCTCACCGATGCAAACGGCGACTTTGAAAAGGCAGTTGAGCTTCTTCGCGAGAAGGGCCTTGCAACGGCTGCAAAAAAGGCAGGTCGTATTGCGGCAGAGGGTATGGTTTATGCCACCGTTATTGAAAAGGTTGGCGTTGTTCTGGAAGTAAATGCAGAAACCGACTTCGTTGCAAAGAACGACAAGTTTGTCAGCTTTGTTCAAGATCTGGCGGTTGTTGTTGCAAATGAAAACCCCGCTGATGTGGATGCCCTGATGAACTGCAAAATGGGCGAAGGCACAGTTGATGATGCGCTGAAGGGCTTGATCCTGGTAATCAAAGAAAACATCAAGGTTCGTCGTTTTGCACGCGTTGAAGGTGTATGTGCTGCATACATCCACGGCGGCGGAACGCATGCTGTTCTGGTACACTTTGAAGCAGACGACGCAGTTGCTGCAAAGCCGGAGTTTGCTGCTTACGGTAAAGATATCGCAATGCAGATTGCAGCTTCCAACCCCACCTATGTGCGTGAGGAAGATGTACCGGCTGAAGTTTTGGAAAACGAAAAGTCGATTCTGCTCGCACAGATCGCAAACGATCCGAAGAATGCAAACAAGCCGGAAAACATCAAGGAAAAGATGGTTCAGGGCCGCATTGGTAAGTTCTACAAGGAAAATTGCCTTGTAGAGCAGGAATTCGTTAAGGATTCGGATCTGAATGTTACTCAGTACACGCAGAACACTGCAAAGGAACTGGGCGGCGAAATCAAGATTCTGAGCTTTGTCCGTTATGAAAAGGGCGAAGGTTTGGAAAAGCGTGAAGACGACTTTGCTTCCGAAGTTGCCGGCATGGTGAAATAAAAGTTTTTTGTTATCCCATAATGAAAACTGACAAATTCCGTGAAACCGCTGACAAAATTCGGGAACGGACTGTCAAGGGATAGGTAAGAAG
>JAHHSK010000019.1 GCA_020025255.1 Ruthenibacterium sp.
TCCCGCGCCTTTTTTCGTATCCTTCTTTTTATTTGCCTTCTGTTCTGATTCGCTCGCAAAACGACCGAATCAGTTTATCCATAAGATAAACGTCTTTTTTGCTTGTCAACAGAATCGTCTTTTCTCCGCTTTCTGTATGGACAGAGAACAGCAGGTTATGCCCTTCGATTCCATGTTCCGCATGGATATTTTCCAACTGGCGGCGAATATCTTCCGAAAAGCCCCTGCATTTTGTCTCGATCTCATTATTTTTGAAATACACACATTCCTTCATCTGCCGCAATGGATAGATATTTTCTTTTCCGTCGCAGAAAATCGAAATATGATCGTGGTACAAGGCCGCCGTGCACACAGCACCTGCCGCAGCCGAAAGCCCGAATCGATGCTTCATCTTTGCCGCCTTTGCGGCGCGTACACCGGATGCAATCTGCGCATCCACCTCTTGCTTTTTTTCAGGGATATTGATAATAAAGATGCCTGCAAAAAACAGTATAAACATGGCACCATCCATAAGCATGTTCATCTCATCCGATGAAAAACGGAAAATCCCTCTGCCGAATTGATTTGCTGCAAACGCCGTTAACCCAATAAGGCTGATAAGAATACCCGCTGCAATTTTTATTTTCTGTTTCTTGCTGATATAAGGAGAATATCGTTCCATATTCTTACCTCCGTAAAAACACTCTGCCGATGCAAGCGCGTATGCTTTTTTTGCAAAATCAGGCGGCATGGATTGTGCCGCCTGATTTCTTTTTATTCGTCATTCCGCTTGGGCAGTTGGGCAAGCATGACCTTTTCTTTCAGTTCATCGCGCTTATGTTCCATTTCGGTAAGCTGTGCCTGCATGGTTTTCTGATCCTCCAAAATGGGGGGCAGCTCCATAAATTTTTTCACGGTAAAAAAGGTTAGAACCATCAGAAGAATCAGTAAAAAGCCGGACAGCACCTTCCATTTTTTATTCTTCTCCATGTTCCAGCTCCTCCAATCGCTGCTCCAATTCCTGACATTCCAATTCCATGCGGTATAGATCCCGACGCAGGGAATCGGATAAGCTCGGATCGGCATTCAGCTGCTGCGGCGTCAAATTGCGGTCGCCATAAACAGCACCCGCAGAGAAATTCACAATCGAATTTGCTGTAATCAGCAGAGAAACCATCAAAATGGAAAGGGCAAGCAAAGCCGCAAAGGTTTTTTTCCAAAACCAGCTTTTTTTATCTTCGTTTTTCTCAATGCTGTTTATAAAAATCCCTTCTTTCCCTTATCATTCGCTATTGCAGCAGGCGCAACCGAAAAACCGATTGCGGTGATTTTACTCCTTTGCGAGTATCATCATTTTTTCGATCCTTTTCCTTCTTTTCTAAAATCAGAATATCCTATCTATCAATTTTTGTCAAGTTTTTACAAAATTGTTCAGAAAATCATTTTCTCTTTCTGCTTTCTAATTATCCTGCTGTGAATCCTTTTTGCATTTATTGGGATTTTCGCCCTTTCTCTGCGTTCCGCCAGCATTCAGCCCAATAAGAAAAGGGGAGAGACGCGCTTACGAATCGAAGAAATGTTCCAAAATCGGCGGCAGCTTTTCAAACTGTTCTTCAAAGGAGGCTTCTTCCTGTGCTTGGCTCGGTGCGCTGTATTGGGCTTCCGATAAACGGGGATTTTCGTGTTTTTCCGGCGCAGCGCCTGATTCCTTTTGCACAGGCTCCGCTTTCGGCTCGGGATCATAAGTGAAAAAAGGCGCAGCGGGCTGCTCGTCCTTGTTCAGCAGGCCGTTTGTATCGCCGGACTGCTGCGTCTGTGTTTTTTCTTCCGGCTCGTTTTCGGCTTCGGCAGAAACGTCCTCAGTCGGGATGCGCACCACATATTCGATGTAATCCTTTTCTTCGTGCTTTTCTGCCGTGGCGCGGATGCCGCTTCCGGTCATCAGCTTTACGGCGCGGTCGATCGTATTCACAAAAATGCGCACATCCCGTACCATTACCGTCCGCTTGTGTTTTTTATGGCTGCCCAGTGCCCGGGCGACCAGTGCCTCGGTCTGCTGTACATTATAGCCGCGCTCGGCCGCTGTTTTCAGTGCCTTCGTGCGCAGATCGGATGTCGGCAGCCGCAAAACGGCGCGCGCATGGCGTTCCGTCAGCCCGGCCGCCGTGCAGATATCCTCCTGCTCCTGCGTCAGCGTCAAAAGCCGCAGCTTGTTTGCCAAAGTGGGCTGTGCAATGCCCAGCCGCCGCGCACCGGCCTCCTGCGTACAGTTCCACAGATTCAGGATATCCCGCAGCGCACGCGCCTGCTCGAAGGGGCCGAGCTGTTCGCGCTGCAGATTTTCCAAAAGGCTCAAGGCCGCTGTTTTTTCATCCTCGAAATGATAAATGATCGCGGGGATCGTTTCCATCTTTGCCAGACGGCATGCCCGCAGCCGCCGTTCTCCGGCAATCAGCTGGTATTGATCGTTGGGCAGCGGCCGTACACTGATCGGCTGCAGCAATCCGTTTTGCAGGATGCTCACCGCCAGCTTTTTGATTTCCACTTCATCGAAATTGCTCCGCGCTTGAAACGGGGAAGGCACGATCTGCTCGATCGGAAGCAGCCATACCTTCGTCTGCTGGGATAATTTCTGCTTTGCCAAAACGAATTCCTCCTTTTTTTGCGGGAAATACGCTGTGCCAAAAAGAAAAAGCGCATCCCTGTCCGCTTCTTATCAAGAAGTGTATCACGGATGCGCTTTTTATACCAGAAATTTCCATTTTCTTTTTTCGACGTTTCGCTGTCATTTCAGCGGTGCTTTTGCAATTTTACCGCCGTTTCTGGGGTAAACGCGCGGAGTTTGCGATATTTTTTCATAGAAAATCAGCGTGCGTGCCGAGCCATCGGGCAGGGTGACGTCTTTGCGGCGGCGGTATTTCCCGCCCAGCTTTGCAATCGCACCCTTTGCGGCGGCAATTTCCTCATCCGCGCCCGATCCCTTCATCGCAATAAACACACCGCCCACCTTCAAAAGCGGCAGGCAGTATTCCGCCAGCACCGGCAGCGCAGCAACCGCGCGCGCCGTTGTGACATCAAAGCATTCGCGCCACTGCTTGCGCGCGGCCTCTTCCGCGCGTTCCTTGGCAAATTCGGCCTCGATTCCCAGCTCGGCGCAGACATGTTTCAGAAATTCCACGCGCTTGCCGGTCGGTTCGATCAGCGTCAGGTCGATTTGCGGGCAGAACAGCTTTGTCACGATGCCCGGAAAGCCCGCACCGGTGCCCACATCTGCCACGCGCCCTTTTACTTCGGGGCAGGCGGCCAAAAGCAGGCTGTCGATGAAGTGGCGATCCTCGATGCCTTCGGGGTCGGTGATCGCTGTCAGGTTGATATGCTGATTGGTTTCGACCAGCATTTCGGCATACCGATCCAGCGGTTGGGCAACCGCCTGGGCATCTATGCCGTATTGCGCAGCCTTACGGATCAAGCGCTGTGTATCAATCATGTTGTTTCCTTTCCGCGGTTTTTGTTTTACGCTGCTTCATCAGTTCGATCGTCAGACAGGCGATATCCGCAGGCCCTACCCCCGGAATGCGCGCCGCCTGCCCAACCGAACGCGGACGGATCTGCGCAAGCTTTTCGCGCGCCTCCAAGCGCAGGCCGGTCAGCGGTGCATAATCAAAATCATCCGGTATCACGGCATCTTCCTGCCGCTTCACCGCACCGATCTGGCTGCGCTGGCGGCGAATATACCCTTCGTATTTTATTTCCGTTTCAATACAATAAGCAATAAACGGGGTCACTTCTTCGTTGCTTGGCAGCATGCGCGCCACATCCTTATATTTCAGTGCCGGACGGCGCAGAAGCTCGGCTGCGGTGGCACCGCTTGTCAAGCTCGGCTCTTGCTTTTCTTCTAAGATCGGGTTTGCATCGCACGGGCGGATCACCGTTGTGTTCAGCCGTTCGATCTCGGCGGTGCGCACTGTGCGGCGGTGGTTGAATTCCGCCCAGCGGGCATCATCCACAAGGCCGATTTCGCGTCCCAGCGGTGTCAGGCGCTCATCCGCGTTATCCTGGCGCAGATATAAGCGGTATTCGCTGCGGCTCGTCATCATGCGGTAGGGGTCCATAACGCCCTTTGTCACAAGGTCATCGACCAGTGTGCCGATGTAGCTTTCCTGCCGGTGCAGGATCACGCCTTCCTTGTGCTGCACACAGCGCGCGGCGTTGATGCCCGCAAGCAGCCCCTGTGCGGCGGCTTCCTCGTAGCCGGAGCTGCCGTTGAACTGCCCCGCGCCGAACAAACCGCCGATCTGTTTGAATTCCAGCGTAGGCAGCAGCACCGTGGGGTCAACACAGTCATATTCGATCGCATAGGCCGGGCGCATGATCTCCACATGCTCCAGCCCATGAATGGTGCGGTACATTTCATTCTGCACCGCTTCGGGCAGGCTGGAGCTCATACCCTGCAAATACATTTCCTCGGTATCCTCGCCGCATGGTTCCACAAAGATCTGGTGGCGCGGTTTATCCGCAAAGCGCACCACCTTATCCTCGATCGAAGGGCAGTAGCGCGGGCCGACGCCTTCGATCATGCCGCCGTACAGCGGGCTGCGGTGCAGGTTTTCGCGGATGACGCGGTGCGTTTCCTCGTTGGTGTAGGCAATGAAGCAATCCACGCGGTTTTTCATTTCGCATTTCGTCATAAACGAAAAGGGCTGGATGCTTTCATCGCCGGATTGCCGCGTCAGCACGCTGAAATCGATGCTGCGCCGGTGCACGCGCGCGGGCGTGCCTGTTTTGAAGCGCCGCAGGGGAACCCCAATGGACTTAAGGTTCTGCGAAAGCGCGCATGCGGCGTGTTCGCCGTCCGGGCCGCTTTCAAAGCTTGCTTCGCCCACAAAAATACGCCCGCCCAGATGCGTACCCGTTGCAATCACGACGGCCTTTGCGCCGTAAAATGCGCCCAAATGCGTGCGCACGCCGCACACACGGCGGTCTTGATCCAGCTCCACCGCGACGATCTGCGCCTGTTTCAATTCCAGATTTTCTGTTTTTTCCAGAAGGTTTTTCATATACGCACGGTATTTGCGCCGATCGGTCTGCACACGCAGCGAATGGACTGCCGGCCCTTTGCCGAGGTTCAGCATCCGGCTTTGCAAAAACGTTGCGTCCGCCGCAATGCCCATAACGCCGCCCAGCGCGTCGATTTCGCGCACAAGATGCCCCTTTGCCGTGCCGCCGATCGACGGATTGCACGGCAGATTTCCCACGCCGTCCAGTGACATGGTGAAAAGTGCCGTCTTTGCGCCGAGCTTTGCCGCGGCACAGGCCGCTTCGATGCCGGCGTGTCCCGCACCGATCACGATTACTTCATAGCTGCCCAAATGATCCAAAATCGTTTCCTCTTTCCCCTTGTGCCGCGTGTGCACGGCTGCGCGTTTTGCTTTCGTTTCGTTTCCGGCTTGTGCGGAAGGGATCGTCCGGTTCGTTGCGTTTTGCAACTATACGATCCGTATAAATTCAAAATATTACCTTGGGTATAAGCCTTATTTGCCGACGCAGAATTTCGAGAATACTTCCTCGACCACATCCTCGCGCACGTTTTCCCCCGTCAGGGAATACAGCGCGTACAGGGCATCATCCATGCATACGCCCACGGCATCCAGTGTCATGCCCGTCTGCGCGGCATTCAGCGCATCGTCCAGTGCCTGCTGTGCATCGCGCGCCGCATGCAGCTGCCGTTCGTTTGCCAGCAGACAGGCATCCGGGTCCAGCCCCGTCAGATGCAGCACCGAAGCCACCGCCTGTTCCACACGCGGCAGGAAGGAAGGATCCTTTGCGCTGATGTGGATCACGGTCTGGAAGCAGCGGCGCAGCGATTCGGCATCCGCCTGCTGCGGCAGATCGGTTTTATTTAAAATGGCAATGGCCGGGCGTCCGGCGCATTTTTGCGCCAGCGCAAGATCCGAAGGCTGCAGCGGACAAGAACCGTCAAACACAGCAAAAATCAGCCCCGCGCGCTCCAGATGCGTATAGCTGCGGCGGATGCCCTCGGCTTCCACCACATCCTGCGTATCGCGGATGCCCGCCGTATCCGCCAGCAGCAGACGGATGCCTGCCAGCTGGATCTCCTGTTCCACCACATCGCGCGTGGTGCCGGCAATGGGCGTTACGATCGCGCGTTCAAAGCCCGAAAGCAGATTCAAAAGCGTGCTTTTGCCGACATTCGGGCTGCCGATGATCGCGGTATCCACGCCGCGGCGCAGCACTGCGCCCGTGTCGTAGCCTTCGATCAGGCGGTCGATGACATTCTTTGCCTGCCCGAGTGATTCCGTCAGTGCCTGCATGGAAAGCTCCGGCACATCCTCCTCCGGGTAATCGGTATACGCGGCAATGTGTCCCGCCAGCGTGATGAGCGTATCCTGCACCGCCTTTATTTTGCCGTACAGCGCGCCCTCCATGGCGGCAGCCGCCGCCTGTGCGCCCTGCTGCGAGGATGCGTTGATCATATCCATGACGGCTTCGGCCTGCGTCAGCGAAATGCGCCCGGATAAAAACGCGCGCTTTGTAAATTCGCCCGCGCCCGCCGGCTGCGCACCCGCGGCAAAGCATGCGCGCAAAAGGCGCTGGCTCACCGCACTGCCGCCGTGGCAGGAAAGCTCCACCACATCCTCGCCCGTATAGCTGTGCGGCGCACGGAAGCACAGCGCCACTACTTCATCGCAGTGCACGCCGTTTTCGGTAAAATGGCCGAACAGCGCCGTGTATCCCTTGGCATCGGCCAGTTTTTTCTTGGGGTTTGCGGGTTCAAAGACGCGCGAAGCGACCGCGTATGCCTCATCGCCCGAAATGCGGATCACCGCAATGCCGCCGGTGCCCGGCGGGGTTGCGATCGCCGCAATGGTTTTTTCCTGTGCCATGGCTCAAACTCCTTTCCCGCATTCAGGAAAGACGGGTGTGCGTTTCTTTGCTGCGCCCCGCCTGATACAGTAAAATGGATTCCGCCAAAAGCAGCACCGTAACCGCAATGCCGCCGATGCACAAAAGCTGCGTGCCGCCCAAAACCAGCGGAAAAAGCGATGCGGCGGCGGCAATATCGCATACGATTTTTGCCGCACTGCGCAGGCCGGTGCGCTTTGTGATGAAAAAGCACACAAGCAGAATCAGCACAAGGCAGGTGGCAAGCGCCGTCAAAAGCGGCCCGAAATTGCCGTATCCGATCAGCATACCGCTGATGTGGGAAAAATACTGTCTTGTATACTGCAGCTGTCCGTCCGCAGAAGGATGTGCAAAAACAAGCACCGCGCTCACGGGCAAAAGTTCCAGCAGCAGCGCCGCCGCGGGCAGAAAATACCAAACCTCGATTTTCTTTTTCATATTCGGCTCCTTTTTTGCTCCTGCATGCCGTGCTCTGCCGCCGCAGGCAAAATGTGTACAGAAAAGCACTGATTTTTTCGTGCAGAACGCAAAAAATCAGAACATCCAGTAGATGCATTCCTTCGAAATTTCCCAGCCCATTTTCTTTTGCAGGTTCATGGAAATCTCGTTTGTATGATAAATGTGGCAAAAGGGGATCTGCCCGCGCTGAAGCGTGCGGCGCAGTGCTTCGCTTTCCAGCAAAAAGCCAAGCCCCCGGCGGCGGTATTCGGGGAACACCTCCAGATAGCCGATGCTGCCTTCTGTGTGCCAGCCGATGAAGCCCGCCAGCTTATCCTCAACAAACGCGCCGAACAGTGCCTTTTTTTCGATGCGCTCGACAATATCCTGCGTTTTGTGGGGCGTGCCGTACACGCGGTCAACGATCTCAATGTGCGATTCATCCAGATCCCGCAGCACCACACCCGCCCAGGCTTCCTGCGGGATGTGCGGCGCAGTCTCCTTGCAATAGCGCGCCTGCCAGCACGGGGCGTTGCCGCGGCTGCCGGTTTTTTCGCCAACAAGATCCCGGCACAATGCACCGTGCGCCATATACTTCGCATCGGCGGGCGTTTTGCTCAAAAGGGCGCGCACATCGGCTTCGCTGGTGCCGCACACGGTATAAAGCCCGTAAATAAGATCGTGGAACACCGCCGCATCGCCGCCCTCATAAAAACATTCATAATGGCCGCGGCGCACCAGCTCCAAAAGATCCGCATTCTGCACGGGGTCCTGTTCGATATATTCGATTTCCGTCATAAAATTCTCCGTATCATGCTGCGTTATCGGTGCGGTGCTTTGCAAAAAACACCGCTCAGGAAAAACACGGAAAGCCGTCCGCCGGAAACGGATATGCCATTTCCTTGCTGCGGACGGCCGTTTTCAAAGCAAAAAGCGCACAGCTTCAGCGCTTCGTGCCGCGGAAGATCTCCACTTCCGTAGCGGGAAGCTCACTGCGGAATGTCCGTTCATCGCGGCGCAGATTGCCGCAGATGCAGGTTTCCTCGCCTTTGGCATCCAGCGGCATATAATAGCCGCATTCCGTGCAGCGGGCATACAGCCCGGGCTTGCGCTTGAAATCCTTTGCCAGAAAGCCGGTTGCACGCGGACCGTGCCCGATGTATTTGAAATCCATGGTCTTTTTCAGCGATTCCTGCTGTGCGGCAATCTGTGTTTTATCAATATTCCAGTTTCTCATATCCATAACGCAGGTCTCCTTTTTTATTCGTCGTCGGCAGGTGCCGCCAATTCATCCTGCACGGCATTTTCCGCTTCTTCTGCTTCCATTGCCGCCATTTCCTCGGCTGAAATTTCTTCTTCCTCTTCTTCCGGCTTGGCGGTCTCCTCGTCCGAAGGCTCTGTGCGCGCGATCGTTACCACACGGTCATCTTCGCCCAGACGCATCACGCGCACGCCGGAGCCATACCGGCTCTGCACATTGATATCGGCAACATGCATGCGGATGATGATGCCCGCCAGACTGATGAGGATGATATCATCGGTTTCATCAATGACCTTGATGCCCGCAACATGACCCTTATCGCCGTAGTTGCGGATGCCAAGACCGCCGCGGTTCTGGATGCGGTAATCCTCCACATTCGTGCGGCGTCCTTTGCCTTCCTCGGTAACGGTCAGCACGGTTGCCCCTTCGCGCACCAGGCCGACGCCTACCACACAGTCCCCGGGCTTCAGGCGGATCGCCCGCACGCCGGTTGCGCCGCGTCCCATGGGACGTGCATCCTTTTCGGAAATGTGGATCGCCATACCGTTGCGCGTTGCAACGATCAACTCATCCTCGCCGGTCGTGATGCGTGTCCAGGCAAGGCAGTCTCCCTCGTTCAGGCTAATGGCGATCAGGCCGCTTTTTCGGATGTTGCGGTACTGCGAAAGCGGGGTGCGCTTGATGATGCCGCCCCGCGTCACCATAGTGATAAAGCCTTCGTCCTGCGCATCGTCCGCCACGCGCAGCATGGTCGTGACCTTTTCTCCTTCTGCCAGCGGCAGCAGATTCACGATATTGGTGCCGCGGCTCGTGCGGCTGCCCTCGTAGACCTGATAGCCCTTCATGCGGTAAATGCGCCCAAGGTCGGTGACAAACAGGATGTGATCGTGTGTGGAAGCCATGAACAGCTCTTCCACGAAATCCTCATCCTTGCGGGAAAGCGCCGTGATGCCGCGCCCGCCGCGCCGCTGTGCCTGATAGGTATCCGCAGGCTGGCGCTTGATATATCCGGCATGCGTCAAAGTGAACACACATTCTTCTTCGGGGATCAGATCCTCGATATCCAGTTCGCCGGAAATGTGCGCGATCTCGGTGCGGCGTGCATCGCCGTATTTTTCACGCATTTCCAAAAGCTCGGTTTCCACAACCTGCAGCACCTTTGCGTCATCGGCCAAAATTTCATTCCAGCTGTTGATCTTTGCATGCAGCTCATCCAGTTCGTTTTCGATCTTCAAAATTTCCAGCCCGGCCAGCTGCCCCAGCTGGAAGTTTACGATTGCGGTTGCCTGCGGGTCATCGAACCCGAATTTTTCCATGATCGCCAGCTTTGCTTCGGCCTTGCCGCCCTTGCATGCACGGATCGTGGCAATGATCTCATCCACGATATCCACAGCGCGGTGCAGACCTTCCAAAATGTGCGCACGCTCCTGCGCCTTTTTCAGATCGAACACCGTGCGTCTGCGGATGATCTGATCCTGAAATTCCAGATACTTGGAAAGCATCTCTTTCAGCGTCATGATCTTGGGCACGCCGCCGTCCAGCGCCAGCATGATGACGCCGACGGTATCCTGCAGCTGCGTAAAGCGGTACAGCTGATTGAGCACGATCTGCGGGTTGGCATCGCGCTTGAGCTCCACCACGATGCGCATGCCCTCGCGGTTCGATTCATCCGTCAGATCGGAAATGCCTTCCACGCGCTTTTCCTTCACAAGATCGGCAATGCTTTCCACAAGGCGCGATTTGTTGACCATATACGGGATCTCGGTAATCACGATCTGGAAGCGGCCGTTCGATTTTTCCTCGATCTCGGCACGTCCGCGCAGCGTGATCTTGCCGCGTCCCGTCGCATAGGCTGCGCGGATGCCGCTGCGGCCCATGATGACGCCGCCGGTGGGGAAATCCGGCCCCTTGATATGCTCCATAAGCCCCGCCAGCTCGATATCGGGATCATGGATCAGCGCAACCAGGCCGTCGATGACTTCGCAGATATTGTGCGGGGGGATATTGGTTGCCATGCCCACAGCGATGCCCGTGCTGCCGTTGATCAGCAGGTTCGGCACACGGCAGGGCAGGACGCTCGGCTCTTTTTTCGATTCATCGAAGTTCGGCACAAAATCGACGGTATCCTTTTCGATGTTGCGCAGAAGATCGACGCTCATCTTGCTCATGCGGGCTTCGGTGTAACGGTAGGCAGCGGCAGGGTCGCCGTCGATCGAGCCGAAGTTGCCCTGTCCTTCCACCAGCGGATACCGCATGGAAAAATCCTGTGCCAGGCGAACCATGGCATCGTACACCGATGCGTCGCCGTGCGGATGATACGAACCCAGCACCGCACCGACCGTATCGGCCGATTTCTTGGTGGGGTGGGCAGGATCGTTCCCGCGTTCGTACATCGTGTAAAGAATGCGCCGGTGCACCGGCTTGAGCCCGTCGCGCACATCCGGCAGCGCACGAGCCGTGATCACGGACATCGAATAATCGATGAACGCCGATTCCATTTCGTCCTTGATATCGCGGACAATGACCCTCGTTCCTTGTTTAGTCTCATTCTCTGTCATTTCATTCTTCCTATCTTCAAGCATAAATGCGCATTAAATATCCAGATTGGCGTACTGGGCGTTCTGTTCGATGAATTCGCGGCGCGGTTCGACCTTATCCCCCATAAGGATCGTAAAGGCTTCGTCGGCTGCCATGGCATCCTCGATCGAAATCTGTACGATCACTCGATTTTCGGGGTTCATCGTGGTTTCCCACAGCTGATCGGGGTTCATTTCACCCAGACCTTTGTATCGGCTCACCTTGGTGCCCTGTCCCATTTCCGCGCTGAGTGCCGACATTTCATCGGGATCGAACGCATACCGCACCTGCTTGCCCTTTTGCAGCTTGAACAGCGGCGGCTGTGCAATATAAACATATCCGCCCTCGATCAGCGGACGCATATACCGGAAAAAGAACGTCAGCAAAAGGGTGCAGATGTGGCTTCCGTCCACGTCCGCATCGGCCATGATAAAGATTTTGTGATAGCGCAGCTTTGTGATATCAAAGTTTTCACCCAGGCCGCAGCCCAGCGCCAGAACCACCGGCGTCAGCTTATCGTTGCCGTAGATCTTATCGATGCGCGCCTTTTCCACGTTCAGCATCTTGCCCCACAGCGGCAGGATCGCCTGTATTTTGGAATCGCGCCCCATTTTTGCGCTGCCGCCGGCGGAATCACCCTCGACGATGTAAAGCTCGGTTTTTTCCGGGTCGCGTTCCCGGCAGTCTGCCAGCTTGCCGGGCATGCGGCTTGTTTCCAAGGCCGATTTGCGCCGCACCAGCTCCCGCGCTTTTTTTGCCGCTTCGCGCGCACGGGCCGCCTGCATCGCTTTTTCGTAAATGGATTTTGCAACGGCAGGGTTTTCTTCAAAAAATTCCTTGAGCCGATCATACACAATGCCCGAAACCAGCGTGCGGATCTCGGTATTGCCCAGCTTCGCTTTCGTCTGGCCTTCAAACTGCGCTTCGGTCAGCTTCACGCTGATCACCGCCGTAAGCCCTTCGCGCACGTCCGAGCCGGAAAGGTTATCGTCCTTATCCTTGATATATCCCTTTTCGCGCCCGAAATCGTTGAATACGCGCGTGAGTGCGGTTTTGAACCCTTCCTCGTGCGTGCCGCCATCGGGGGTATTGACGTTGTTTGCAAACGAAAGGATCAATTCCTTGTAGGAATTATTGTACTGCAGCGCGATTTCGGCAATGGAATCATTCATCTGTCCCTTCAGGTGGATGACCTCCGGGTGCAGCACCTCCAGCTGCTGCTTGCGGTGAATGTGCTCCACAAAGCTCTTGACGCCGCCTTCATAGCACATGCTTTCGTGCTGCTCGTGTCCGGGACGCTCATCATACAGGGTGATGCGCACGCCCGCATTCAAAAACGCTTCTTCGCGCAGGCGGGTGATGAGCGTGTTGTAATCATATTCCAGAACCTCAAACATCTGGGGGTCGGGCTTGAAGGTAACGGTGGTTCCGTTGGGCTGGCTTGTCGGGCCGAGCGTTTCCAGTTCGGCATCGGCAATGCCGCGCTGGAAGCTTTGGCGGTATGCCGTGCCGTCCTTATTCACCACAACTGTCAGCCATTCGCTCAGCGCGTTTACCACGCTTGCGCCAACGCCGTGCAGGCCGCCCGCCACCTTGTAGCCGGAATTATCGCCGCCGAATTTGCCGCCTGCGTGCAGGATCGTAAATACGACCGTGACAGCCGGGATGCCGAGCTTTGGCTGGATATCCACCGGGATGCCGCGCCCGTTATCCTGAACACGGATGATGTTGTCTTTCAAAATGCTCACTTCGATATGATCGCAGAATCCGGCGAGCGCTTCGTCGATCGCGTTATCCACAATTTCGTACACCAGATGATGCAGTCCGCGCGGACCCGTCGAGCCGATATACATGCCCGGGCGCTTGCGGACGGCCTCAAGCCCTTCCAGAACCTGGATCTGGCTGCCGTCGTATTCATGCTGCTGTTGCTGTTCTGCCATGACACATTCTCCAAACTTATAGATTTCCGCCATCCGCGCTTTTTTGAAAAACCTCAAGAGGGCGGAAAGGGGATCGTTCTGCGGGATCATTGACATGGGTATATATATTTTTATATACCCCTTTGATCCCTGAAAAATTTATAAAAAGAGTCATATGAATTTTATATGGCTCATGCGGATCATTTTTCGATGTTGCTGATATCCTCAAGATACCCGCTGCGCTTTTTCAGCGTGCCGACGGAAATCTGGCTGATATACACCGCCGGATTCCTGCCCACCGTTACAATAAAGCTTTTCGGCAGTTCGGTCGTAACATTGACAACGTGCCCCTTTTTTTCCGCTGCGGTAAGATAATCCCGCGTATGCTTGGAAATCGTTGTGGTATCCAGATCGAAAATACCCAAAATATCTTTTGTTCGCACGATGCTTTCCTGACCCAAATGCAAATACATAACGGTTCCTTTCACACAGGGCGCACAACGCCCGATTCCATGCGGTATACTTTCCCGCTCGTTTTTTGGAACAGCTGCGGATCGCAGGCTGTTACGATCGTCTGCCGGTATTCCATTCGGCTGAGCAGATACGCCTGCCGCGTTTCGTCCAGTTCCGAAAGCACATCATCCAGCAGCATTACGGGATGTTCGCCCGTAATTTTCTGTGCGCCGGCGGCTTCGGCCAGCTTCAAACTCAAAACGGCACTTCGCTGCTGCCCCTGGCTTGCAAACGATTTGGCCGGACGGCCATCTAAAAAAAGCGAAAAATCCTCGCGGTGCGGCCCTTCGGTGCAAAAACCGGCGGCAAGATCGCGCGGGCGGCTTTTTTTCAGCACTTGGGCAAGCGGCTGCGTTTCGGTGCAGCAAGGCTCGTAGCGAAGATCCAGTTTTTCCCTTGCACCGGAAAGATCATGATAGGTGCGCAGGATTTCCGGCCGGATCAACGCAAGATATTCCTGCCGCTTTTGGCTCACCTGTGTGCCGATGCGCGACAGTTCTTCATCAAACACATCCAGCATCGATAGGGCATCCGGTATTTCCCGGTATGTTTTCAGCAGGGCGTTTTTCTGCGTCACAAGCCGGGTATACCGGCGCAGCAGCGTGACATAACCGGGATACAGCTGGCACAGTGCCGCATCCAGAAATTTCCGTCGCCCTTCGGGGCTGCCTTTGACAAGGCTCAAATGGCCGGGGTCGAACACCACGGCGGTAAAGCTGCCCGCCGCATTCGTCGCGCGGCCGTAATCGACCCCGTTCACCCTTGCGGTGCGGGCGCGCCGGCCGCCGGGTGTGCTGCTGCCGATGAAGATCCGGATGCGGTTTTCCCGTCCGGCACATTCACAGCTGCCCTCCACCGATGCATATTCGGCATCCTCTTGGATGAGTTCAGCATCTTTTGCACCGCGAAAGCTTTTACCGCCCGTCAAAAGCCACACTGCTTCCAGCAGATTGGTTTTTCCCTGGCCGTTTTTTCCGCAGATCACCGTCAATTCGCGCCCCGGCTCCAATTCTGCATGCGCAATATTGCGGTAATTTTGCAGCGAAATGGATGTTAAAATCACGCGGATGCAACCTCGATTTCCTTTTCGTCAAACAAAACGCGGTCTCCCGGACGGATTTTTTTGCCGCGCATGGTGCAAACCTGCCCATTGACGCAAACCATTCCTTCCTGGATGCACGTTTTTGCCTCGCCGCCGGTTTCCACCAGACCCGCGTATTTCAAAAGGGCATCCAGCTTGATAAATTCAGTGTGAATCACGATGCGATCAGTCATTTTTAAACCTCACAGGCAGGACAAGGAACAGGAAGTCGCCGCCGTCCTTGGGCAGCACCTTCACGGGCGAAAGGGGGCCGCTGAGTTCAAACACCAGTTTGTCGCAGCGGGAATAGCGCAAAGCGTCCAGCAGATAGCGGTTATTGAAGCCGATTTCCACGGGTTCGCCTTCGATTTCGGCATCCAGCTCATCGATCACTTTGCCAAGCGTTGTCTGACAGCGCACCGTGATGTTTTCATCAAAGGTCACGCGCAGCGGGTTTTTCAGCCGTTCCGTGATGATGAGGCTTGCGCGCTCGATCGAGTTCGAAAAATCGCGTACATCCACGGTTACGCGGGTGTGGAAGCCCTCCGGGATGACCCGTTTGTAATCGAGGAAATCGCCTTCGATCAAACGGCTGATGACCGTGTACGAAGCGGAGGAAAATACCACGAACCGACGGTTAGCGGCGATGTGCAGGATCTCTTCATCCTTTGTGAAAAGCTTGATCGCTTCGGCCAGGGTTTTTGCCGGGATGATGATGTTGATTTCTTTTGCGGCCATGATGGGCTTTTCGATCATGGCAAGGCGGTAGCCGTCCAGCGCAACGACAGTCAGCTTATCGTGTTCGATCGCAAACAATTCGCCGGTGTGGGCGGGCTTTTTGTCATCCTGCGAAACGGCAAACAGCGTGGTTTCCACCATTTCGCGGAACGTCGGGGTATCGATGTCGAGAGTTTGGTCGGCGCCGGGGGCGGGCAGTTCCGGGAAATCGCCGGAGTTCATGCCCATGATGTTGAATTCCGTGATGCCGCCGCGGATCGTGGCCGCATTGGTTTCGGTTGTGGAAATTTCCACTTCAGGGCTGGAAAGGCGGCGGACCATATCGCCCAACAGCTTTGCCGAAAGCACCACTTCGCCCGGCTCAAGCACGTTGGCTTCGATATTGGTGGTGATTCCCATTTCGAGATCGTATCCGGTCAGCTCCAGGTTGAAGCCGGTCGCCTTTATCAGGATGCCTTCCAGCACGGGGATGCTGCTGCGCTGCGTTACCGCTTTGGAAACGCCGGCAACCGCATTGGCCAGCAGGCTGCGGTCACAGATTATTTTCATTGTCGAATGCTCCTTTTTTCCGTTTTTGCAGTTTTACTGCTAAAAGAGAAATATGTGAATAGTTATAGTAATAGGGGGTGTTGATTTGTTGAATGTGTGCCGCGAGGCCGCAGATTTCAACCATCTTTTCTGTTTTTTCCACCGTGAAAACGGTGTTGAATTTTTGTTGAGTTTCAACATCGGTTTTTCCGTCCCCGCAAAAGATGTGGAAAACGATTGTTGAAAGTTGAAAACTGTGTTGAAAACTTGAAAACTTTTCAACATGCCATTTTCCGCCCGCAAAAGCAGGGAAAACGGAGGTTACGCACGCACGTTTTTGATGATATCCTCTACGGTTTCGCGCAGACGGGCATCCTTTTCCAGCTTTTTTTGCAGGCATTTGATCGAATAGACGACCGTGGAATGATCGCGCCCTCCGAATTCGCTGCCGATATCCTCCATGCTCATGCCGCTGATCTCGCGCAGGACATACATGCTCACCTGGCGAGCGTTGGAAACATTCGCCGTTCGCGAAGCACCGCGCAGCAGATCGGGGGAAGTATTATAGGTGCGCGCCACCTCGGAAAGGATCTTTTCCACCGTGATCGGCATCGGCTGGGTCTCATTCAAAATATCCTTGATGGCATTTTGTGCCGAACCGATCACCGGCTGGATCCCTTCCAGCTTGCGGTAGGCGTTGAGTTTTTTTACGGCGCCTTCCAGCTGGCGGATGTTGTTTTTCAGCCGGTTTGCGATATATTCCGCCACTTCGTCCGGGATTTCCAGATTCAATAGATCGGCCTTGCGGCGGATGATCGCCACGCGCGTTTCAAAATCCGGCGGCTGGATATCGGCAGTCAGGCCCATTTCAAAGCGGGTGCGCAGGCGTTCTTCCAGGCTTTTGATCTCTTTCGGCGGACGGTCGCTGACCAGCACGATCTGCTTGCCCGCATTGTACAGCGTGTTGAAGGTGTGGAAAAATTCCTCCTGCGTGGATTCCTTGCCGCCGATAAACTGGATATCGTCCACCAGCAGCACATCGGCTGCGCGGTATTTGTTATGGAATTCGGCGGTGGTGTTGTCGTGAATTGCACTGATGATTTCGTTTGTGAATTTTTCGCCGTCCACATACACGATATTATAGTTTGGAAAATTTTTATGGATTTCAAACTGGATCGCGCCCAAAAGGTGCGTTTTTCCAAGCCCGGAACCGCCCCAGATGAATAAGGGGTTATACGCGCCCGACGGATTGGCGGCAACCGCCTGTGCCGCAGCGTGTGCAAATTTGTTGGTGGAACCGACAATGAAGTTTTCAAACGTGAATTCGTAATTGCCGCCGCCGGGAACTTCAGCGGGGGTCGGCTCCACGGCATCCGGCACGGTAAAAACGATGCGGATGTCAAACCCAAGCAGTTCCTTGAACGCTTCGGACAAAAGATCTTTATAGCGCGATTCCACGATGCCCTTGACAAAATCAGAGCGGACGGAAAGCGTGGCCTCGTTGCCTTCAAACGCAACCGGCTCGATCCCGTCGATAAAAAGATTATAGGTCGCCAGAACAAGGCGTTCTTTGCAGTATTCCTTGACAGCGACAAAGACCTCATCGAATGAATTCATGATACGAACAACAACTCCCAAACATTTTGTTGCATTATTGATACGATTATAACACATTTTTCGGCGCAGGACAATTCTTTCCGGTCTATTACTTTATATATAATAGAAAATACTTTTCGCTCAGGGCAAAGCCCGTACAAAAAAAGCAAAAAAACGGAAAAAAGCCGCGCAAACAAGGCGCACAACGGCAAAAAGGTGTTGACAAGCCTCCCGATTTTCTTGTATACTCTTAAGATGCAAGGTTGTGTCTTTCCAAGATTCATCCTTCGAGATACGAGTATACACGGTACTGCATTTTCTTGCGGTCCCATCAAAGGAGGAGCTTTGGTATGAAACGTACTTTCCAGCCCAAGAAGCGTCATCGTTCTGCAACGCACGGCTTCCTTGCCCGCAGCAAGAGCAGCAACGGCCGTAAGGTTCTGGCTGCACGCCGCGCAAAGGGCCGCGCTAAGCTGGCTGTCTGATTTTTCAGGACAACAGGCTTTGCCGGCGTATGCCGGACAGGCGGACATGCACCGCATCCGCGTTTTTTCTGCGGACGCAAAATGAAAAGGCGCGCGCAAGGTGTCGCCGTATGCAAGGCTGCTGTAAGGTGGCCTTTTTGCGTATACAATGAAAAAGAAAGGGCTTTTCCCATGCGTTATACACCCCTGACCCACAATAAGGATTTCACGCGTGCTTATACACGCGGGACCTCGTTCGTTCATCCGCAGGTTGTTTTATATGTGAACAGGAACCGTCTGGGGCATACGCGCGTCGGGATCACAGCAAGCAAAAAAATCGGCAACGCCGTCACGCGCAACCGCGCGCGCCGGGTGATCCGTGCGGCGCTTTGCGCCGTGATGCCCGCAGATGTGGGCGCATACGATATCGTGCTGGTTGCACGCGGGCGCACCCCGCATATGAAAAGCACCAAGCTGCAGGCAACGCTGGCAAAGCTGCTGATATCGGCCGGGGTGCTGCCGGGGAAAGAACATGATTAAGCGCTTTCTTATTTTTCTTATAAAATGCTATCAAAAATGGATTTCGCCCCTGCTCGGCCGCAGCTGCCGGTTTGTGCCGACATGCTCGCAGTATGCCGTGCAGGCGATCGAACGCCATGGTGCTTTCAAGGGCACGGTGCTTGCGGCGTGGCGCATCCTGCGCTGCAATCCGCTGGGGCGGCCGGGCCGCGATCCGGTTCCGCCCAAGGGCAAATGGCGCAACGATCCCCCGACGCCGCTGCGTCATCCCAAGGCCGATGCGCTGGAATATCTTGCCGCGCTGGAGGATGCACCGGATGAATCCGACACCGAAATACACGCTGAAATGCGCACGGCGTGTCCCACTCAACATAAAAAATAACGCCTTTGCGCAGGGCAGACAAGGACAGGAAATATGAACATTTTAGGTTTCCTCGCACCGCTTCTCGGAATCATCATGGAATGGATCTACGAGCTGGTAAAGAACTACGGCTGGACGCTGATCCTCTTTACGATCCTTACGCGGATCCTGATGTTCCCGCTGAGCATCAAGCAGCAGAAAAGCACCGCCCGCATGTCGGCTTACCAGCCCATGATGCAGGAGATCCAGAAAAAATGGGCAAACGACAAGCAGCGCCAAAGCGAAGAATTGATGAAATTCCAGGAAGAAACCGGCATGTCGATGACAGCAGGCTGTATGCCGATGATGCTCAACCTGCTGGTGATGTTCGGCTTGATCGAAGTGGTGTACCGCCCGCTGCAGTACATCCTGCGCGTGCCCAAGGAGCTGATCGAAAAAGCAGTGGAGGTAGCGAACACCGCGCTGGGGCTCAACCTTATGCCGCAGAACTTCATCGTGCAAAACCAGCTCATCAATGCCGTGAAAGCAAACCCCGGCACATTTGAAGGCGTTTTCAATCCCGAGCAGATCAGCGCCATTTCGAGCTTCAATTTCAATTTCTTCGGCATCGATCTTTCGCAGGTGCCCAAGTTCGCATTTGATGCGGCAAGCCTTGTGCTGATGATCATTCCGATCCTTTCGATCGTTACGATGCTGGGCAGCCAGATCATTGTAACGAAGATGAGCGGCCAGGAAATGCAGGGTGCCATGAAATGGATGCCGTGGATGATGAGCATCATGTTCGTGTACTTCGGCTTTACCGTTCCGGTCGGCTTTTCGCTGTACTATACGGTTTCGAACGTGCTGATGATGCTGCAGACGATCATCCTCAACAAAATGTACAACCCCAAAGAGATCCGTGCGCAGATCGAAGCCGAGCTTGCGGAAAAGCGCGCGGCAAAAAAGAGGAAAAAACAGGTCAAGGTCATTACATCCTCCGGCGAGGAAAAGATGAAGGAAGTCAGCGAAGCAGAGCTTGCGCGCATCCGTCTTGCCCGCGCACGGGAATTGGATGAAGAACGGTATAAGGACGAATAATCCGAAAGGCTTGTAGGAGGGATCATACATGCGTGAAGTGATCAAGACAGCGAAAACGGTGGAAGAAGCAACCGCGCTTGCACTGGCAGAGCTTGGCGTCAGCGCAGACGACGCCTGCATAGAAATCCTGGAAATGCCGCACCGCGAATTTCTGTTCAAGAAAGTTCCCGCAAAGGTGCGCGCATATATCGAGGAGGATTCATTTACCCCCAAAGCACCCAAAGAACCCAAAGCGGCAAAAGCCGCCCCGAAAAAAGCGGTGCAGGAAACGGAAGATAAGCCCGAAAAGCCCGCGGTGAAGAAAGAAGCACCGAAAAAGCAGGCACCCAAGGCGGAAAAACCGGCCGGAAAGCCGCAGGAAAAGCCCGGTGAGCAGGAGCAAAAGCCCGAAGCACCGCAGGAGCAGGAACTGCCGGAAGAGCCGATCGATCTGAATGCCTGCCCCAAAGCGAAGGAAGCCGTGGAATACTTCAAGGATGTGTGCGCCAAAATGGGCGTGGGCGCGATCGAAGTGACCCCCGTACAGCAGGGCGAAAGCGTGATCCTTAAAGTAGAGGGCGAACAGGCAGGGACCTTGATCGGACACCGCGGCGAAGTGATGGAAGCACTCAGCTACCTGACAAGCCTTGTGGCGAACCGTTCGGGCGGCGATTATATGAAGATCGGCCTGGATATCAACCATTACCGCTCGAAGCGCGAAGCAAACCTGACGGCGCTGGCAAAGCGCATCGGCACAAAGGTGCAGCGCACCGGGCGCAGCCATACGCTGGAGCCGATGAACCCGTATGAACGGCGCATCATTCATTCCGCGATCAGCGAAATCGAGGGCGTCAAGAGCGAATCGGTCGGGGAAGGAACGAACCGCCGTGTTGTGATTTCCAGCACCGACCCGAATGCGCGCCCCGCACGCAGCACGAACCGCCGCCCTGCCAATAAGGGCGCACGCTCCGGCGCAGGCCGTGGGCCGCGCACACCGCGCGCAGCCACGCCGGCACGCGAATTTGCGGATCGTCCGCGCGATGAGCACGCGGCACCGATCGTGCCAAAGCGCACGGAAACGATCAACGATGGCGCAGATCTGCCGCTGTACGGCAAGATCGAGCTGTAAGGGATTTCGAATTACGGTACATCCAAAAGCCGGGGAAGCATTCCCCGGCTTTTTTTGCATCGGCGCCGCGGGATGAAAGCAGCCGGAGTTTCAACATTTTTATATGAATTGTTGAAAATCATGTGCGCGGCGCGCTCGGCAGGGGGATAAAAAACGTTTTTGCGGCAGATTCTCGGATTGCGAGAGAAATTCTGACGGTGCGGGGTGGCGTTCTTTCTCCCGAAACGGTAGAATAAGGGTACAAAAGATGCCGATTCCAAAGGAGGAAAAGGACATGGAAAAGAAAACGATCGGCGGCCTGATCGCCGCGCTGCGCCGTGCAAACGGAATGACGCAGAAAGAGCTTGCCGAAAAGCTGAATGTTTCCGATAAGACGGTCAGCCGCTGGGAACGGGATGACGGCCTGCCGGAGCTTTCGCTTGTGCCGGTCATTGCCGAGGTGTTCGGCATCACCTGTGATGAGCTTCTGTGCGGGGAGCGCCGTTCGCCCGAACAAAGGGAAAGCGAAGCGGGCAGCCGCACGGCAAATCCGGAAAAAACCGAAAAACAGCGCATGCGTCTTTTGAAAAACAGCGAAGCACAGTATAAAATGCGCAGCGGGATCGCGGCGGGCATTTCGGCGGCGGGCTTTCTGGCGGCGCTCATCGTCAATTTCGGGCTGCTCAAAGCGGTGCTTGCATTCGGCGCGGCGGCGCTGTTCAGTCTGGCGGCCGTCATGGTGCAGTCCACGGCGCTGAGCCGTGCGTTTCTTGCCGTGGATGACGCAGAGCTGCCCGATGAAATGCTGCATGCGTATCATAGACGCATCGTGAAAACCGCCGAAAGATCCTTTACGCTGACGGCGGTACTGCTTGCGGCGGTGCTGCCGATGCTTTTGGTGATCGGATCGGGCGTTGCCACTTCGGCAGGGCTTGGTGCGGATGCCTTTCTTTTGTACGGCGGCATTTTGGCGGCACTGGTGCTTGCGGCGGCGTTTTTCATCTGCCGCCGGTGCAATGATGCCTGCATGAAAAAAGGCGTGTGGACGCTTGAGGAAAGCGAAGCGCAGCGGTATCAGAAAAATCACAGGCTGCAGAATCTTACGGCAGGTGTGCTTACCGCCGTGCTGTGCGTGACGGGTATGCTGCACGGTCTGCTTTCGCAGACACAGATGTATCGAACCGGTCTGGTTTTCAACGATTATGAAAGTTTTGTTGAATATATGGAGCGCGAGGAAAAAGCCCCCGCACGCGGCCTGCTGCCGAATGGAACGGCGGATTTCCCGGTGGAGATAGAACCAAAGACGGAAATCTGGTACGACGAAAACGGCAACGAGATCACCGAAGAACAGGCGCGCACACGCACGCTGGAGGATCAGGACGGCAGGGTTGTGTGCACCTATATCGATCGCAACGAAAACTGCACCGGTATCAGTTACAGCCCGAAAAAGGGCACGGTGCTGCCGATCACGGTCTATACCCGGCAGGACAGCGAGCGCGCGCGGGAACAGGCGCAGCAGGCAAGTGTGCTTTTCATCCCGGCCTATTTTATCGAAATTGCCGCGGCCGCGTTCTTTTACTGGAAAAAACGCGCTGTATAATACCGTGAAATATTCCGAAATGTATAATATGTGAAGTAAGCGATCCCAACGCCGCTGTCCCTATGGAACAGCGGCGTTTTTCCTTGCGGAAAAGGCTTTGTTTTCCACATTTTTTGCAGGGTTTGTGGAAAATGAGATCGTGCATCCGATTGCAAAAAGGCAACGCAATTTCCCCATACCGTGCGGAAAGGCGGACGGCATTTATCGTGAATCCGCCCGCGAAGGGATAAATTTTATATTATATCGTAATGGCTGAAAAATAGCTACTGTGAGAAATAACGAAAAGAGATGCTTTTTTTCATCGGGTGAAATTTCCGTCTTTTTTCGGAAATCCTATTGACAGAACCGAGTGCTATTTGATACTATCTACGCATAACGTTGTAATCGTTAAGTTTTTAACATATTGATCTGCAACACGACAAAACAAAAATAAGGAGGACATCTCAATGAAAATGAAAGCGTTTGCTATGCTCGGTATCGGCAAGACCGGCTGGATCGAAAAGGACGTACCCGCCTGCGGGCCGCTGGATGCCATTGTAAAGCCGATTGCCGTATCGCCGTGCACTTCGGATATCCATACAGTATGGGAAGGGGCGATCGGTGAGCGCACCGATATGATCCTTGGCCATGAAGCGGTGGGTGAAGTGGTGGAAGTCGGCTCGCTGGTGCAGACCCTCAAGCCCGGCGACCGCGTCATCGTTCCGGCCATTACGCCCGATTGGGGCAGCCTGGAAGCGCAGGCCGGTTATTCCATGCATTCCGGCGGCATGCTGGCAGGCTGGAAATTTTCAAACTTCAAGGATGGCGTTTTTGCAGAATATTTCCATGTGAACGAAGCCGATGCCAACCTTGCGCTGCTGCCCGAAGGCGTGGATCCTGCGGCTGCGGTCATGCTCAGCGATATGGTTCCCACCGGCTTCCACGGCGTAGAGCTTGCGGATGTGCAGTTCGGTGACAGCGTGTGCGTCATCGGCATCGGCCCGGTCGGCCTGATGAGTGTTGCCGGTGCGGCTTTGCGCGGCGCGGGCAGACTGTTCGCTGTCGGTTCCCGCCCGAACTGCGTGGAAGCGGCACGCAATTACGGTGCAACCGATATCATCAACTACCGCGAAGGCGATATCGTGGAACAGATCCTGGAAAAAACAAACGGCAAAGGGGTCGATCGCGTTATCATCGCGGGCGGGGATAACGATACCTTCGCACAGGCTGTCCGGATGCTCAAGCCCGGCGGACGCATCGGCAACGTCAACTATCTGGGCTCCGGCGATTTCATCCAGATCCCGCGTCTTGACTGGGGCTGCGGCATGGGCCACAAGACGATTGCAGGCGGGCTGATGCCCGGCGGACGTCTGCGCATGGAAAAGCTGGCATCCCTTATGGTAACGGGACGTCTGGATACTTCGCCGCTGCTGACGCACCGCTTCAACGGCTTCGAGCACATGGAAGAAGCGCTGCTTTTGATGAAAGATAAGCCCCGCGATCTGATCAAGCCGGTTGTCATCCTGTAATCGGCACAAAAAGAAAATCACAAGCTGCCCTGTCTGCATTGCAGACAGGGCAGCTTTTTTGCATGCAGGGTGCAGCGTTTGCCGGATTGCTCGCTTTTCCTCGGTTTTGCGGTTCGATAAATACTGTAAAAGAATAATTATTTATTGAATTACGATAAAAAATACTTGACTTTCAGTAAATGAAATGATATATTCAAGGCAACGATACCGAAAAGGGGCTTTTGTATGAAATGGAATGAGGATAAAAGTGTAAAGCTTTCGAAATTCTGCGTATATTTTTATATGGCAGTGCTGGCGGCAGTGTGCGTGCTTGCGCCATGGCTGTTCCGCTGGCTGATCACCGTGCGCAATGAATCCGTGACAAAGCTGCCGCTGTTTTTGGCTGCGGCGTATACATCGGCTGTGCCGGCTGCGTGCGCATTGTGGGAGCTGCACCGCATGCTTTGCAATATTTCACAGGGCAAAGTGTTCATCGCGCAGAACGTATCCATTTTGCGCCGTCTTTCGTGGTATTGCATTGCCGCAGGGCTGATCTGCCTTGTCAGCACCGCGTTTTATCCGCCGTTTTTATATATCAGTGCGGCGGCGGCGTTTATCGGGCTGATCCTGCGGGTCGTAAAAAATGTGTTTGCCGAGGCGGTGCGCCTGAAGGCGGAAAATGATTATACGATATAGAAAGGATGTGCCGATATGCCGATCGTGATCAATATCGACGTGATGCTGGCACGTCGCAAAATGAGTGCAGGGGAATTGGCCGAGCGCATCGGCATCACACCCGCCAATCTTTCCATTTTGAAAAACAACAAAGCAAAAGCGATCCGTATTTCAACACTGGAGGCATTGTGCCGCGCTTTGGAATGTAAGCCGGCTGATCTTTTGGATTACACGGAGGAATAACCCATGAAAAACGAATATCCGAAGGTGGGCGAAATCTGCCCGCCTTGTGAAAATGCGCCCAAAAACGAAGAAAATCCGCAGAAATCGTCCGATTTGCCCGAAAAAATGCAGGCGGCAGCCCCGGATGCCGCCCAAGAACCGGCTGCGGGCATGCCCGGCGGGATACCGGCCGAAACCCGCTGCGCAGAGCCGGCTGCCAAAAACCCGCCGCCGGATGCAGCACCGCCTGTTATGCAGCGAAAAGAAGAACCCGCATCCCGTCTGGATGCTGTTTTCGCCGGTGTTTTTTTCGTGGTGGCATGGCTGTTCTGGCGCATGCAGAATTCTCTGGGGCAGCCGTGGTTTTATAACCGCGGCATGACGCAGAACATCGGGGTATTCTGGTTCACGCTGATTTTTGTATCGGTGGTTTTGTGCTGGCTTTATCGTTCGGGGCATCGCCCCGCAGGGGAAAGCTGGTTCTGGCTGTGCATCCTGATTGCGCTCGGCGGTGCTTTTGCCCTGCCGTACGGCGGCGATTTGCTGGGCGCGGTGCATTATTTGGCGCTGCTTGCCGCAGCAAGCTACTGGGTGCTTTCGGCATCGGGACGGCTGATCTCCGGTGAAAAAAGCTCCAATTTCCTTTTTTTCGATGTGCTGCATATGACGTTTGTGCTGCCTTGGTGCAATTTCGGGCGGTTGTTTGCCATAGTGCATTCCTGGTTCCGCCAGTGCCGCAGCCGGCGCGCCCAGCAGAAAAAGCAGGGGCAGGCAAAAAAGAGCGGCGGCTTTGGGGCGGCACTGGCGGGGCTTGGTGTGGCGGCGATGTTTTTGATGATCGTGATGCCGCAGCTGTTTTTGGCCGATGCCGGCTTTGAGGCATTATGGGACAGCATGTTTGCAGGGATCGCCGCGTGGCTGAATCGGTGGCTTTTGACGGATTGGCTGGAAACGGTATTGGTGCAGCTTGTGTTTACGATCCCGACGGCGATGTATCTGTACGGCCTTGTGTACGGATGCATCCACGGGCGGTATCTGGAACATACGGATTCGATCCAAGACCCGCAGATCGCCCAAGGGCTGCGCATCGTGCCGCGCATTACGGCGAACATCGCGCTTGCGGTGCTGTGCGGTGTCTATGCGGTGTTCCTTGCTGTGCAGGCAAATTACCTGTTCCATGCGTTTTTCGGTACGCTGCCGCAGGGCTTTTCCTACGCGGAATATGCGCGCAGCGGATTTTTTGAACTGTGCCGCGTGGCAGCGGTGAACCTGTGCATCCTGCTGGGCGCAAACAGCCTGTGCCGCACCCCGCGCAGCGAAAACAAGGCACTGCGCCGGCTGAACATCCTGCTTTCGGCACTGACCCTGCTGCTGCTGACAACAGCCGCTGCAAAAATGGGGCTGTATATTTATGCATACGGGCTGACAGAAAAGCGCGTGCTGGTTTCGGTGTTCCTGATCTGGCTGGCGGCGGTATTCACAGCGGTGATCGTGATGCAGCTGCGGCGCGTGGAACTGGTGCGGTTTGCCGTGATTCTGGGCGCGGTGATGTTCACGCTGCTGTGCCTGCTGCCCGTGGGCAGAGGGATTCAGGCGTATAATGATTTTTTCTGCAAAAATGAACCCGTTTTGACCGAACCGTACGAATACAGCGGGGATTATGCTTGACGCAGCGTGTCTTTTTTTGTACAATCTCCTTTGGCAAGACCGATTCTGACCACAAAGGAGAAATCATCATGAAAGCACGTATTCCCAAACACCGCGAATTCATCATCAATCTTGCGGAAGATTACGAAAAGAAAGACGAATGCTGGGCAAAGCTTCAGGAAATCATGGATGCGTATAAAAAAGAGGGCAAATCCGTTTATACGCCGACGTTCATCGAGGATAACGAGGATAAGGTAAAGGCATTGCAGGAAGTGTACGAATTTACCTATACGATCGAGGAACGCTGAGTTTCCCTTTTTCATTTTTGCGGCGCGCGGCATGGGGCTTTCCCGGATGCCGCGTGTTTTTTTGCGCGCATTTTCAAAAAAACGGCAGAAAGGAGCCGTGCTGAATGAGGAAAAGACAAAGACAGTGGACCGCGGCGGCGCTGCTGCTGGTGCTGACGCTTGCGGCGGCATGGGGGCTTGCGCACCCGAAAAGCCGTGCGGTGCAGCGCATGCACGAAAAACAGCTGCAAAGGGCTGTGCTTGCAGTAAACCGTGAGAGTGTGACGCTGGACGAGGTGGTGCCCTTTGCGTGGGACACCGTTCGGGCGTTCCCGCCGTACACGTCCGAAGAAACCATTCGGCAGACGCTCGGCGTAAAAGGGGGCAGCATCCCCGAAAGTTTCAGCGAGGGCATGCAGCTGCTGATTTTTGTAAAAGGAGACCGGGTGGCGGCTGCCGTCTGCGGCTATGCCGAAACGCTGGGCTATGCCGTGGAAATCAACGAGACGGTGCGCTTTGGGGAAGGCGTCCCCTTCCGGGTGGTTCGGGACGGGAACCTTGTGGTGCTGACGCAGATGCAGCCGGAATAAGTGCGCCGAAGCCGGTTCGGTTTTCCACAAAAAATCACTTTTTGTGGAAAACCTGCGCGCATGTACGGGCGGGCATGCCGGGGAAATTCCGGCGGGGGCAAAATTCCGCACCGGAACAAACAAAAAGCGGATGAGGGCAATAAAATGCACGAAATCCGCCGAAAAAAGGGCACAAACCAGCGCCGCAACGTAAAGTTGCGGCGCTTTTCTTAAAAAGCAACACAAAATCGGTGGCTGCTGCTGCGCTGTCCATGCTAAAATAAGAGCATAACAAACAACAGAAGGGATGATCCTTTATGAAGGAACCGGGGGCAATCGCCAACCGTTTTGGAGCCAATCTGCAAATACTGCGTGCGCAGCGCAAGCTCAGCCAAGAGGCCGTGGCAGAACAGCTCGGCGTCAGCCGCCAGAGCGTAAGCAAGTGGGAATCGGGGGCGGCATTTCCCGAAACCGAAACGCTGATTGCCTTGTGCGAATGGTTTGATGTGACCTTGGATGAAATGATGCGCGGCGATGTGAGCACATCGGTACGCGAAGGGACGCAGACGTATGAAAAGCAGAACCGCCGCATGGCAGCCGGCGTAGCGGGGGGCGTATTCCTGATCCTGTTCGGGGTGGGCTTCGTTTTGCTGTGGGAAGGGCTGTATCGCAGGCTCGGCCTTTCCCCTTATACAGAAAACGTAGGCCCCGCAGTGCTTTTGCTGTGCGTTCTGTTTGCAACGATGCTTTTCATCGTTATGGGGATCCGGGATGAGCAGATGCGCAGGCAATATCCCGAAATGCAGGATTTTTACACCCGGACACAAAAAGAAGCATTTGCCCGCCGGTTTGTGTGGCTGATCGCAGTGCCGGTCGGGGTGATCCTTGCCGATGTGGTGGTGCTGCTGCTTTTGGAAAAATGGGCACAGGCTGCCGGGTTGGAAGGCGAGCTGATGGCGGGCTTTTTCTGGATCATGGGAGCCGCGGTCGCCGTGCTGGTGTGGGCGGGAATTCAGCAAGAAAAATTCAACATTAAAAAGTATAATGTTGAAAATCGACCCGAATTTCGCCGCCACAGCGATCTTACCAGTGCGATCTGCGGCGTTATCATGCTGATTGCAACGGCATTGTACCTTGTTATGGCGGTACGCAGCGGCAAATGGGGCAATCATTGGTGGCCGTTTGCTGTCGGGGGCATGCTGTGCGGTGTCGTGGGGATTGTGCGCGATGCAAAATACCGCCAGCAGCACAAAGAGCTCGACCCCGATGAGTTTTAAACAAAAAAGCAGAATCGGTTGAAAAAATGCGCTTGCTTTGGATCGAAAAAACCCTGCTCCGGTATCGAAAACCGGAGCAGGGTTTTTGTTTCAAGCAAAAAACAGTGCAGCGCACGGCAGACTGCCTTTATTTCAAGATTGCGCGCTGCTCTTGCAGCAGCATTTCCTGATAATCGCCTTCGAATGTGCCGTCCAGAAAACGCGGCAGGGCTTCTTGCACAAGGCGGTTCCAGCTTTCTTCTTCCCGTCCCACCAAAATGGGATAGAACAAAGCGCCCGCATGCTGTGCAGCGGAAAGATCACCCAGGGCATCACCGATCATCAGAACATGGTGTGGCGCATAGCCCTTTGCCGAAAGCGCCGTCAGGCAGGCTTCCTTCGTTCCGGCATCCTGCCCAAGCACCACATCCATGTGATCGGCAAGATGATGTCGCGTCCATTCCTCTGCCAGTGCTTCGCTGTTTGCGCTGGATACCACGGCGGTATCCGTCTTTTCATGCACCTTGCGCAGTGCATCGGCACAGCCGGGGAAGGGCTTGGAATCATCGCCCATTTGGGCGATAGCGGCATTGACGGCACGGCTCCATTCCAGGGCCTGTGCCAGACCCTTGCCGCCGCCGGCCGCAATGGCCTGTTCCAGCGCGGGGTTCGAAAGCTTGGGCGCGTGTGCCGCCCAGTCGATCAATTCCTGCGCATGCGGCACGCAGATGCCGCGTTCCAGCAGCATGTTCAGCGTGGCAGCCAGACCTTTAAAGCGGTTTACGCCGCGCGTGCGGCTGTACAGATTGACCTGCATCCAGTAGGGCGTGATGATCTGCGCATACTCCTGCAGGCCGTATACGCGGATCAGCTCCGGGCAGAAGGCCGTGTGATGCTTGGAATCCATGGTATCCATGGCACAGCCGTCCGAATCGACACAGACAAGCCATTCCTTGTGCGCAGCAAAGGAATCAAAGGGATTTGCGGACATAAAAAAACTCCTTTCGGATCGAAAATAAACAAAGCGATTGCCTTTTCTTAAAAGTAACAAACACAGCGGCAAAAGTCAATCATGAATCTTGCGCATCTTACCGCAAAAGGGGGGCAAACGGGGGAAAAACAAAAACGGAATAAAAAAGCAAAAAAATACCAAAAGTATAAAACCGTCCGCCGGAA
>JAHHSK010000002.1 GCA_020025255.1 Ruthenibacterium sp.
CCGCCTGCTGCCATTGCTGCATTTGCCGCAGCGGCTGCTGCCGGGTCTTCCGGTTCATCAGCGACAAGGCTTTCGGTTGTAAGAACCATAGCTGCAACGCTGGAAGCATTCTCCAAAGCAGAACGTGTCACCTTGGTCGGATCCACAATGCCGCCCTTGATCATATCGCCGTATACTTCCTTTTGTGCATCGAAGCCGTAGTCTGCGCTGCCGTTCGACATGATCTTATCAATAATCACACTGCCTTCCAAGCCGGCATTCTTTGCAATCTGGCGAAGCGGAGCTTCGAGTGCTTTGCGGACAATGCGCGCACCGGTACGTTCATCGCCTTCCATTGTTGCAATCAGCGCATCAACTGCGGCTGCTGTATGCAGGGGTGCTGTGCCGCCGCCTGCGACGATGCCCTCTTCCACAGCTGCCTTTGCAGCGTTCAGAGCATCTTCGATACGAAGCTTCTTTTCTTTCATTTCCACTTCGGTTGCCGCACCAACTTTGATTACTGCTACACCGCCGGACAGCTTTGCCAAGCGTTCCTGCAGCTTTTCTTTATCAAAGTCACTGGTGGTTTCAGCCATCTGGGCACGAATCTGCGCAACGCGGGCGTTCACAGCTTCTTTATCGCCCATGCCGTCTACGATCGTTGTATTCTCTTTTGTAACCTTGACCTGACGGGCACGACCCAGCATGCTTACGTTTGCGTCCTTCAGTTCATAGCCCAATTCTTCGCTAATCACTGTGCCGCCGGTAAGAATTGCAATATCCTGCAGCATCTCTTTGCGGCGATCGCCAAAGCCCGGAGCCTTAACTGCAACCACCGTAAATGTGCCGCGCAAACGGTTCACGATCAATGTCGACAGCGCTTCGCCTTCGATATCCTCTGCAATAATGACCAGCTTCTTGCCGGACTGAACGATCTGTTCCAGCAGCGGCAGGATATCCTGAATCACACTGATTTTCTTATCTGTGATCAAAATATAGGCATCGTCCAAAACAGCTTCCATGCGTTCTGTATCGGTGACCATATACGGCGTGATGTAGCCGCGGTCAAACTGCATGCCCTTTACCACTTCGGAATAGGTCTCTGCTGTTTTGCTTTCTTCGATCGTGATGACGCCATCCGCACTTACCTTTTCCATAGCTTCTGCAATCAGGTTGCCGATAGCTTCTTCGCCGGCAGAAACTGTAGCAACGCGGGCTACATCTTCGGTTCCTTCCAGCTTCTTGCTGTTTACCTTCAATGCTTCAACCGAAGCCTTCACAGCTTTTTGAATGCCGCGCTTCAGATCCATGGGATTTGCACCAGCTGCAACGTTCTTCATTCCTTCGCTTACAAGAGCCTGTGCCAGAACCGTAGCTGTTGTCGTTCCATCGCCCGCTGCATCATTGGTTTTTGTAGCAACTTCACGCACAAGCTGTGCGCCCATATTTTCAAACGGATCCTTCAGTTCGATTTCTTTTGCAATGGTCACACCATCATTGGTGATGACCGGAGTGCCGAACTTTTTGCCAAGGACCACGTTGCGCCCCTTCGGACCCAGTGTGATTTTAACTGTATCGGCCAGTTTATCAATGCCTGCGCAAAGTGCCTTGCGTGCATCTTCTCCCATGAGTAACTGCTTTGCCATAACTAACGACTCCTTTTATTTAAACTCAAATCGATTCCATTGCCTATCGGCTCGGTTTTTGGAACTTATTCAACCACTGCAAGGATATCCGACTGACGAACGATCGTGCATTCTTCGCCATCTACTTTGACTTCTGTGCCGGCATATTTTGCAATCAGCACCTTATCGCCCACCTTGACAGTCATCTCGACCTGATTGCCTTCTACCAGGCCGCCGGGACCAACTGCAACTACTTCGCACACCTGGGGCTTTTCCTTTGCGGAACCGGTGAGGATAATGCCGCTTTTCGTGGTTTCCTCAGCTTCTACATTTTTAATGACTACTCTGTCAGCGAGAGGTCTGATTTTCATAAAACTTTCCTCCTAATGATTATGATTTTCTTTGTTAGCACTCTGTATTCTTGAGTGCTAACCATATTGTACTCATATTACAGCAAAAAATCAATAGGTAAATTTAAAAATTTTTTGTAAACATTTTATAACAGCAAAAACAGCGGAAAGTATTCCGCTGTTTTTTACACCTCGACTTTACTCTTTTGGGTAAACCCTTCATAAATTGGCTGCGGCAGAACAAAGCGTGCTGCCTGCGGCATAATTTCGGCATCCAGTGCATGCGCCGGGCCGCATTCCCCATCAATATTCACTATGAATGATTTTTTATCCAACGGCTCGATATAGATTTTTTTCGCACGGCGATACTGCATCACATCGGCAAGTTCCGGCACAACCACCCCATTTTTGAAGTGCTCTCCCTTTTGGTATTTGGATAAAACCCCTGCAATGCGCAAACGGCTGATTTTTTTCACCAGAATCACATCCAACATATTATCCTGCAAATCGGCCATAGGCGCAGCAAAATATCCGCCTCCATAGGATGCCCCATTACACACGGTGCAAATCAGATATTCGCCTTCTAAAACCTCGTCATCCACGCGAAGACGCACTTTATGACCCAGCTTATGCAGCATGCGCTCCACAATCGAAAGATTGTATGCCATTTGCCCGCCGCACAGGGGAATACGCCGAAACTTCGGTATTCCATAGGCAACCTCTGAATCCACGCCTACCGAGCAGATCGCCGCGGAAACTCTGTTGTTTACCGCAACAAGATCCACCGGGATCGCTGTGCCGCGGATATTATCTGTAAGGTTCAGAAAGCTTTCCACCTGTCCGAAATTTCGAACATAGTCATTGCCCGATCCACACGGGACACTGGCGGTTTCGGCATTGCACCACGGATACGCCCCTTCGAAAACCTCATTGAGCGTCCCATCTCCCCCGCATGCATAAAGACGCACCTTTTCCCCGGTTCTGCCATATCTTTCTGCAATTTCCCGTGCATGGCCCGGATATTGCGTCACTTCAATTTCATAATCAATCTCTGCCGCCGCTGCCGCTTCAATCAAGCGCGGCACTAAATACAAGGTTGCATCCGCTTTGCCGGAAACCGGATTGACAATAAATATATGCTTCATGTGGAACTTTCTCCTTTCGCCATTTTAATATCATACTTCATTTTGCATTGTGTTACAATGGACGTTTCCTTGTATTTGTATAATTGCATCGATTTGTTTCTTAGGAAACAGCCCCTTGCGCGCAACAAGCCGTGCTCATTGCAAAATATCCGCATGAAAAAACGCGCTCCCCCTCGCGGCTCCGTTTGCAGCTGCTTTCCGCACCAGCAACCCTCGGCATCTATTTTTTACACATTCCGGTTCGGTTGCCTGCGTGCCGTTTTTTCCCCGAGCCTTGTGCCGCTTTTTTCGAATCGCAGATCGATCGGATTCTTGCCTTTTGATCCGGCTGCACCAAACGATTCCCTTTATGCCGTTTCTTTCGAAATCACCCACGGCAGCACCGTCGTTTTCCACCGCGTAATGATATACCCTATGTGCACACCGAGCATTTCAGCACTGCGGTTTCCAAAGCATGTTCCACAAAAAAACTACCGGAATTTAATGCATCACGCAAAAAATCCGGTAGTTTTCAAAAAGTAAATCAAATTAAGTAAAATGCATCACGATCATCACAAGGCCGATCAGCGCCATCACACCGCCAACAATGAGAGATGTGGTTTGTGTCGCTTTATGATCCTGAACGATCTGTTCTTCCGATTTGTAACTCAGCAGCGAGGGTTTCTTGCTTACCTGCGCTTTTTCAACCACATAGCGTTCCCCCATATGCATCAGTTCACCCAAAACATACACCGGACCGTTCGGCGGAAAGATTTTTTCCACCAAGCGATACCCTAAAAATCGGCTTGATCCATAAGAAACATTGGAATAGCGCGAACGAAAACGATTTGACCAAGGGGAATCTGCCGGTTCAAAACGATCGCAGCACTCGATCAAATCCATATCGCTGCCAAAGCTTTCGAAATTCACCCACACCGGGACATCGCAGCTGTTATCCTTCAAAAAAGCATCGACATGCTGATGTTCCGTGCTGATTTCATTTTCCTGCTTTGATACGCGAGTACGCCGCGAATTATCTTTATCTTGGTACACACTCGTCTGCTCTGAAACAGACAAGCAGCGATTGGCGTAATAGGAAGCGGGTCGATTGGAAAAAGGAGCGGTAAGCGGTGAATCACAAACCAAAGTCCCCTTCAGTTCCACATAATGACGATACCCCGGATCACTGGCCGCCATATCGTCAACAATAGCAACCGCATCCTTCACACTGGAAGTTTGCATATATTGCGTTTCCTGCATCCGTGCACTGTTTTTTTTATATTGCAATACCGCAAACGCTGCGCCGATCACGATCAGCAAAAGGCCAATCCCAAGCTGCATAAGCCGTTCCTCCTTGCAGGATAATTATTTCTTCAATTCGCCCATTAAGCGCGCAAGCTCGGCATCAACAGCACTGTTCTGCGCAAGTTCTTTGAATTCATCTTTTGCAAAAGTGGTATCCCCTGCCATGGAGGAAAACGCTTCCGCTTGTGCTTCCTGTCCTTCGATCTTCCGTTCCATTTTATCCAGCTTGGAAAAAGCACTGTCTGAATCGGTGCCGCTCAAGGTTGTTGCAATATTTTTTTGAGCATCTGCCATACGCGCACGCGCAACCAGCATATTCTGGCGCATACGCGCTTCTTCCAATTTGGATTTCAGCGTTTCTACACGGCTGCGCAGCTCGGCCGTTTGCGTGCTGATCTGATCATAAGAAGCCTGAAAACTCTGGATGTTTGCATCCACAGCCACCTTATTGGAAAGTGCTTTTCGGGCAAGTTCTTCATTGCCTGCCTGCAAAGCCATTTTTGCTTTTCCTTCCCATTCCTGTGCACTGTCTTTTGCATTTTCAAGCTGCTTTAAAGCCTGACGCTCACTTGCCATTGCCTGCCCGAGTGCCTGCGTGGCTTCGCGGATCTGCTGTTCCATATCAATAATGATTTGCTTCACCATTTTTTCAGGATCTTCTGCCCGATCCAAAAGATCGTTTATATTGGAACGAAGCAAATCACCCATTCTTTCAAAAATACCCATAAATAGCCCTCCTTTTTGATGTAGCCGAGCCTGAAAGCGGATTCGATCCAAAGGCTCAGAAATCCCAAATATTTGCCATTATTATATAATATTTTCATCCCTTCTTCAATAGTTTTAGATGATTTTTTTCAAAGTCAAAAGTTATCACGATTCCCATTTTCTGTTTTACTATTGTTCCTGCGCAGCCTTTTCCCCACTGGTATTCCGTCTGGTATAAAAACACAAAGGGCACTGATATTTATATACCAGTGCCCTCATCAAAGCTTGCTATTCTGTTTTAGAACTTACACCGCTGCTTCATCCGGAGAAAACCGTACCTTCTGCGCCCGATTGCGCTTTTTCTTTTGGGATGAAGCTTTTTTTACAAGCTGTATGCCGAATTATTTGAAGTAGCGTGCAAGCAGGCCTGCAAATGCCTTGCCGTGGCGAGCTTCATCACGAGCCATTTCGTGAACGGTGTCATGGATTGCATCCAAGCCCAGTTCCTTTGCCCGCTTTGCCAGCATGGTCTTGCCTTCGGTTGCACCGTTTTCTGCTTCTACGCGCATCTCCAGATTCTTCTTGGTGCTGTCTGTTACCACTTCACCGAGCATTTCTGCAAACTTTGCTGCATGCTCTGCTTCTTCAAAAGCAGCCTTTTCCCAGTACAGGCCGATTTCGGGATAGCCTTCACGATGTGCAACACGAGCCATTGCGAGGTACATGCCAACTTCGGTGCATTCGCCGCTGAAGTTCTGGCGCAGGCCTTCGATAATTTCAGGATCAACACCCTGTGCCACGCCTACAACATGCTCTGCCGCCCATGTCATATCGCCCTTCTGTTCTGCGAACTTGGAAGCCGGAGCTTTGCAAACCGGGCAGAATTCGGGAGCCGCTTCCCCTTCATAAACATAACCACATACAGTGCAAACAAATTTAGACATAACGTATATCCTCCTAATTTTTATTTTCTTCTTATTGTGCAGCGCTCTTGGCTGTGACTATACTATAACACGACTTCTTATCGTTGTCAAGTATTTATTGATATTTATTATCAATTATTTTTTCGTTGCTATTATATGAAGCTTTTCAAGCGGAGGAATCAGCATTTTCAAAACCAGCGATGTAAGAATCCCCATAATCAAACCGGATAGTATCAGCACCGGTGTATAGTATAATGTATACATTGACTGTGTCATAAAAAAGCATATCACCAAAAGCTGCCCTATATTATGCGCAATGGCCCCGCTGACCGAAATAATCAACAGCGTATATCTGTTTTTTTGCAGGGTCAGAAGAATCATCACTGCAAGTGACAGTGCCCCGCCCGCAATGCTCAGCATAGCCGAAGACACACCGCGCGTAAGCAGCACAAACAGACTTTTTAACACTACCAGCGCCGCAGCATCTCTTCGACGAAGGAACAGCAGCGCTGCCATGACAACCACATTGGCGAGGCCGAGCTTCACTCCCGGCGGAAGCATAAAAAAAGGCTGGAGCATCCCTTCTATTATTGAAAAAACCGCCGACAGCGCAAACAGCATTCCAAGCAGCGCAATCCGCTTTGCCTTTTCCACCTTCACATCGGTACCTTTCCTTTCGAGTACATTTATTCCAGATTGATTACGCGATATCGTCCCTCATATTCAGGCGAAAGGCGAAAAGATGACTGAAGCCCGCGGGAAACGTATAATACGCCTTCCTCATCCAAAAGCAAGCCCTCTCCCCCGTTTTCAAAATAGGAAAGAGCCGCTTGTTTTCCCTGAACAAATAATGATGTAGAGCGAAAATCCGCTTCTGCCCCATTTTCACACAATACGCCGATTGATACAATATCACTCTTGACCGGATATCCTGTTTTCGGATCGAGAATATGGTGATACTGAACGCCATCTTTTTCAAAATTGCGTTCGTACCCGCCGGAGGTGCAGAACACCGCATCCTTTATTTCAAACGATGCCACCGAAACGCTTTCCTTTACCGCCGGGTCCCGAAAGCCAAGCCGCCATGGTTCTCCATTTGGTTTTGTACCGCGTGCATAGATGCTGCTGCCTCCGATCCAGCACAAGGCCGAACGGACGCCATATTGATCATAGACCTGCTTTGCCGCATCACAGGCCGCGCCTTTCGCGATCCCGCCCAGATCGATCGCCTGTCCTTTTTTGCGAAGCCGTGCTGTCCCCGCTTCCAAAATCAGGTCATCATCATTCACCAGATCCAGAAGCTGCCGGATTTGTGCCGTTTCCGGCACACGCGGTGCATCCGATGTGATACCCCAGGCAAGGCTTAACGGTGCAATGGTGATGCAGAAGCCTTCCTGCCCGCTTTTCCCAAGTTGTTTTGCCTGCTCTAATAGCGCATAGGTCGATGCCTCGATCGCAACCCCTTCGCCGCTGCCTGCGGCACGGTTGATCCGAGCGATATCACTTTTTTCCTCATACAAGGAAAGGTTTTTTTCCATTTGACGGAACGTCTTTTCCGCCGCATGGATTGCCTTTTGCGCGTTCCAGCCGTATCCTTTTTGATCCACTACGGCATCCATAACGAAACTCGCCGCGCTTACCATACGATTATTTGCCGCAGTATACACGCCGATTGCGCAAAGCAAAAGAAAAGCCGCAGCAGCCATCGCTTTCTTTTTCATGTTTTTCATAAAAATCTCCTCTTATCTTCAGTACGATTGTAGAAAAGTTTTTATCATCTGTCAAGCACTGTCGTGTGTACTTTCGCTGCCTATGTATTAAATGTAAAGATTCTGTGCATACTGTGGCAAATCCCTTGAAAAATACTTCGGTATCGTGTAAGATGAAATCAATAATTTCGTTATAGAAAGGATCCCTATTATGAAACGTTTTTTAGCTGTACTTCTCACTGTCTGCCTTACCGGCATTCTGTTCGTCGGATGCGGCGGCAGCTCTGCTTCTTATAATATCAACGAAGTTGCCGATGCGGTGAAGGCTGTCGCAAATGTAGAAAACCCTCTTGCTTTTTCCGAAGACGATCTGATTTATGATTTCAGCATGGATATGGAAAACGTGGAAGAATTTGCCGGTGTGAAAACCGGTGTTGCAAATGCTTCCGGCACGGTGCTTGTAGTAAAAGCCGCTTCCGGCAAAGCCGAGGATGTAAAAGCGGCGCTGGAAAATTACAAAAACGGCATTCTGGCTGTCAGCGAAAATTACAAAACCGATTTTCCTGAAGCGTACGAACAGGTTTCTGCGGGACGCATTGTAGTAAAGGGCGATTACGTCGTGCTTGCAATCGCTGCTGCCGGTGTGGATTACGCTGCTGTGGATTCCGCTATTGAAAGTGCCATGAAATAAGGTTCACCGCAAAAGAGCCGGTACCCGGGTACCGGCTTTTTCTTTGCCTTTGCTGTTTTTACAAGGCAATCTAACGATCAAGGAGTGTCATCATGGTTTTCAGCACTGTCCTGTTTTTATTCCGATTTCTGCCCATTACACTGGCACTATACTACATTGCCCCGGCAAAACTAAAAAATACGGTGCTGCTGCTTTGCAGCCTTGTATTTTACTCTTGGGGCGAGATCCGTCTTTTCCCTGTTATGGTTGCTGCCATTCTGATCAACTATATTGCAGGGCTTGGCATCGAACGCTTTTGTGAAAAGCAAGCGGTTCGGCGGGCGTTTCTTTTGTTCAGTATCATCGGCAGCCTTGGGATGCTTTTCTTTTTCAAGTATACCGACTTTTTCATCCAAAACATCAACGCAGTATCCGGGGCTTCCCTGCCGCTGCTGCGGCTGACCCTGCCGCTTGGCATCAGCTTTTATACATTCCAAACGATGAGTTATTCGATTGATGTATACCGCGGCGATGTAAAAGCCGAACACAATATCATAAATTTCGGTGCCTATGTCGTCATGTTCCCGCAGCTGATTGCCGGCCCGATCGTCAAATACAGCGATATTTCCGAGCGTCTGCACGTTTTGAAGGGGCGCGTAACATTAGACCGCATCGATGAAGGGATCTCGCTTTTCATCTTCGGCCTTGCCAAAAAAGTACTGCTGGCAGACGGCATCAGCGCTTTGTGGTACGATATCATCGGCCATGAGGTGAACGGCGTGTGGGAACCGGGCGTTCAGCTTGCCAATGCTTCCACTTCGCTTGTATGGCTGGGCATCATCGCATATGCACTTCAGATTTATTTTGATTTTTCGGGTTATTCCATGATGGGTATCGGGATGGGAAAGATGCTCGGCTTTGATTTCCCTGCAAACTTTAATCTGCCCTATATTTCCCGCAGCATCACCGAATTCTGGCGCCGCTGGCACATCACCCTTTCCAGCTGGTTCAAGGAATATGTCTATATTCCTCTTGGCGGCAACCGCAAAGGGCTTGCGCGTCAGATCCTGAATATCTTTATCGTTTGGTTCCTGACCGGATTCTGGCATGGCGCGAACTGGAACTTCATTTTCTGGGGGCTTTATTTCTGCGTTCTGCTGATCGTTGAAAAAGCATGGCTTCTTCCCTATCTGAAAAAAGGCAAAGTCTGGCCGCATATCTACACGATGTTCCTTGTGATCATCGGCTGGGCTTTGTTTGTAGGCAACGACAGAGGGGTATCGCTGGGGCTTCTGTTCCGCAAGCTGTTTATCCCTTCCGGCGGCGTTTCTGCCCTGTATTTCCTGCGCAATTACGGCCTTCTTTTGGTTATCTGCATCGTATGCGCCACCCCGCTTGTGCAGAAGCTGTATGATAAAATCAAGGAAAACACATTGATGCGCGGCCTTGTTCTTTCTTTGGTATTCCTTGTAACCATTGCTTATATGGTAGATGCAACCAACAGCCCGTTCCTGTATTTCCGCTTCTGATAGGAGGATAGTGCAAATGTTTCAAAAGCTTTATGAAAAAATGAAACAGTTTCCCATTGTGGCTGTGTTTTTTTTATTTTTATTCTGCTTTACCATTCTGGATATGCTTTGGCCCAAACGGGAACGTTCGGATCTGGAAAACCGCGAACTTGCCCAGCTGCCTGAATTTTCCATAAAAAGCGTGCTTGCAGCCAAGGACACCTGGATGAGCCAATACGCAAAATACACACAGGATCAGATCGCGTTCCGCGATTCATGGATCGATATAAAAAGCCGTGCTGAAAATATGCTGATGAAAACAGAAAACAACGGGGTATGGCTGGGTAAGGATCACTATCTATTTGCCAAATTTATGAACATCGGCAGCCGGTTCGAATCGAACCTGAATGCGGTGAAGCGTATGGCCGAACGTCATCCGGGTATGGTAGATGTCATGATCGTCCCCTCCGCAAGCAATATCCTGACGGAAAAGCTGCCGTGGCGCGTGCCCATTGCGGATGAGGACGCAGCACATGACACCATAGCCCAGACATTGGACGGCACGGCGCGTGTATTCGATCTGCGCGATACGCTGCGCAGCCATGCACAGGAGTATATTTACTACCGCACCGATCACCACTGGACAACCGAGGGCGCATATCTTGCCTATCAGGAATACGCCACGGCCAAAGGGCTTGTGCCGTTCGATTGCAGCAAAGCAAGTAAAAAGCAGGTATCCGATTTCTACGGCACAAATTTTTCCAAGGCACGTCCTTGGGATGCTGTTGCCGATACGATCACTTATTATGATCTGCCCAATCAGCTGACGATCTATTCTGCTAAGCCAGATGGCAGTGAAACTGCAGAGCCCGGCCCCCTTTATAACGATTCTGATTTTAAAACGCGCGACAAATATCGTGCATTTCTGCGCGGCAACAACGGGTATTCGGTACTGGAGGGAAACGGCGAAGGGAACATCCTTGTTGTAAAAGACAGCTATGCCAACGCCTTTATCCCCTATCTCACCGCAAACTACAAGACGATCGGCATCGTGGACTTCCGCTTTTGGAACGAAAAGATCGACAGCCTGATCGAGCGCGGGAACTACGATGAAGTGCTGGTGCTGTACAGTTTCCAGGGCTTCATGGATGCTATGACGCTCGCTTCCAAAATCGCCACCCCATAAAACAATCCAAAGTCTCCGTTTTCTTTCCCCAGTGTGTTATACTTGGGATGGAAAACGGAGTTTTTACACCCAGCCGGAATTGCGGCACTTGAAGGAGGAATGTTTTTTGTACCGAATGATGATTGTCGAAGACGATATGGGCATTGCTGCTGCCATTCAAAAGCATGCGTCCATGTGGGATTTCGAAGTATGGATGATCGAGGATTTCCGCACGGTCATGCAGCAGTTCACCGCCTTCAACCCGCATATCGTGCTTTTGGATATCACGCTTCCCTGTTTCAGCGGATACCACTGGTGCACAGAGATCCGCAGCCTTTCCAAGGTACCGATCATCTTCATTTCGTCTGCTTCGGACAATATGAATATTTTAATGGCCATGAATGCCGGCGCAGATGATTTTATTGCAAAGCCCTTTGACCTGAATATTCTGATTGCCAAGGTGCGCGCTCTTTTGCGCCGCACTTATGATTTTTCCGTCACGGCTCCTTTTTTGGAGCACCGCGGCACGATTCTGAATACCGATCGACAGTCCCTTTCCTTTGGCAGGCAAGAAATCCCTCTTTCCAAAAATGAGTACCGTATTCTTTTGTGCCTGCTGGAAAACAAAGGAAAGGTCGTCAGCCGGGAAAAACTTATGGAGCGTCTATGGGCAACCGATGTTTTCATTGATGAAAATACGCTGACGGTAAATGTGAATCGACTTCGCAAAAAATTGGAAAACGCCGGTCTCACCGATTTTATCACAACAAAATTCGGTGTCGGCTATATGATCGAATCGGCATAACGGAAAGGAGTCTCATGGATTTTCTTAACCTTTATCTTCAACAAAGGAAGCTTGTCTTTCTTTTTATTTTCCTGTGCACCGCCGTATTTTTTTCTTCTTTTGCTCTGTACCACCTTCCGGCTGCTGCAATCGGATATCCCTTCGCCTTATGTGCTTTTATCGGTCTGCTCGTTTTGGGGCTGGATCTTTATCGGTGCAAAAAAAAATCCGATTCCCTGTGCTTTTTGGATCCAGCGGAAATCGATCCGCTTCTTCTGCCCGCAATCCAAACGCCGGAGGATGCCCGCTATCAACAGATTATCACCGCACTGCTTCAGCGCAGCGCAAAATCACAGGATGATTTCAACGCACGCCTTACCGATATGAGCGAATATTATACCCTATGGGCACACCAAATCAAAACCCCGATCGCCTCCATGCATTTGGAGCTGCAGAACGAGGATACGCCCCTTTCCCGTTCCCTTTCTTCGGGGCTTTTTCGCATCGAGCAATATGTTGATATGGTGCTTGCGTATATGCGGATCGATTCCCCCACAGGGGATTATGTATTTCGGGAACAGCCCATTGATCCGATCATTCGTGGCTGCATCCGAAAATTCGCCTGCGAATTTGTCAGCCGGAAAATCGCATTGGAATATGAGCCGCTGAACACCTGCCTTATCACAGACGAAAAATGGTTTTCGTTTGTGCTGGAACAGATTTTATCTAACGCACTAAAATACACCCGAAGCGGCAGCATCCATATCTTTTTGGAAGCACCGAAAATATTATGCATCCAAGATACCGGTATCGGGATCGCACCGGAGGATCTTCCGCGTATTTTTGAACTTGGATATACCGGCTGCAACGGACGCACGGATAAAAAGGCCAGCGGCATCGGGCTTTATCTGTGCCGCAAAATCTGCCGAAATATCGGCGTAGGCATTACGGCTGATTCAAAGCCGAATTGCGGAACCTGCCTGCGGCTGGATCTGACACAATACCCTCTGCGCACAGAATAGGGATCACTTCTTACAAAAGCGTAAGATTTACGGTGGGAAATGTAAGCCAATTCCATGGCGCTGCATTTCCCACTTTTGCTAAAATAGACGCAGAAAATAGATTGGAGGAAATCTTACATGAGTATTTTAGAAGTGAGCCAGCTGAAAAAAACCTATGTTGGGCGTCTTGGTGCCAACCGGGTGGATGCGCTGCGCGATGTCAGCTTTACCGTAGAGCACGGCGAGTATGTCGCCATCATGGGGGAATCCGGTTCCGGAAAAACGACCCTCCTCAATATCCTTGCCGCACTGGATCGTCCTTCCGGCGGCAGTGTCATCGTAAACGGCATGGCGCTCGACACGATCAAGGATTCCGCCTTGTGCAACTTTCGGCGCGATCATCTTGGATTTGTTTTTCAGGAATTCAACCTTTTGGACACCTTCACTCTGGAAGACAACATCTATCTGCCCCTGGTTCTGGCTGGGAAAAGCTATTCGGAAATGAATCAGCGTCTTTCCTTTCTGGCGAAAATGCTCGGTCTTGAATCCATTTTAAAAAAGTACCCGTATGAAGTTTCCGGCGGGCAAAAGCAGCGTGCCGCGGTTGCCCGTGCCCTGATCACGGAACCGGAGCTTGTGCTTGCAGATGAGCCGACGGGCGCATTGGATTCCAAAGCAACCGATGAACTTCTGCGGCTGTTTTCCGAAGTAAATGCCCAAGGACAGACTATTTTAATGGTAACCCATTCCGTAAAGGCTGCCAGCTCTGCAAATCGTATCCTTTTCATCCGTGACGGCCGTGTGTTTCATCAGATCTACCGCGGCAGCAGCACAAACGACCAGCTGTATCAAAAAATTTCCGATACACTAACACTTCTTGCCACGGGCGGTGATCTGCAATGAAATACAGTCTTTATACAAAGCTTGCCTGGAGCGGCATGAAAAAAAACAAAACGTTATATCTGCCGTATCTGCTTACCTGCGTCGGCATGGTGATGGTGCATTACCTGCTTACATTCTTAAAGTATTCCGATGCTGTGGCACCGATTCTTGGTTATTCCATGCTTCGCATTATCTTGATGCTGGGTGCCCATGTTGTTGCTTTCTTCTCGCTCTTTTTTCTGCTTTACACGCACTCGTTCCTCATGCGAAGACGAAAAAAAGAGTACGGCCTGTATCATCTGCTTGGCATGAATAAGCTTCATATCAGCTTGATTTTATTTTGGGAACACCTTTTTTCCGCTGTCATCAGCCTGTTCGGCGGCCTTGCTTTCGGGATCGCGTTTTCCAAATTGGCCGAGCTTGGGCTTATCAATATGATCCGTTCTGAGGTAAACTATTCGCTGTCGATTCCTTCTTCTTCGCTTTTTGAAACGGTTGTCATGTTCAGTGCCATTCATTTATTCCTTTTCCTTCACGCTTTATGGCAGCTGTACCGTTCCGATACGCTTCGGCTTTTGAAAAGCGATCAGGAAGGCGACCGCGCACCCCGTGCCAACTGGCCGTTAGGGCTTGCCGGCCTTCTCATACTGATGTGCGGCTATTATCTTTCTTTGACCGTTCAAAACCCAGTGGATGCCATCTTTGTTTTTTTCTTTGCGGTGCTGCTTGTGATCTGCGCAAGCTATCTGCTGATGATTTTCGGTTCTGTCGTTGCGTGCCGTGCCTTACAGAAAAACAAAGCCTATTACTACAAGGCAAACCATTTTGTATCGGTTTCCTCCATGGCATACCGCATGAAGCGCAACGGTTCCCGCCTTGCCACGATCTGCATTCTTTCTACTATGGTTCTTGTCATTCTTTCTTCCACAGTATGCCTGTATGTCGGCATCGAACACGATCTGATCCAACGCCGGTATCCCAGAGATATCAACATGTGCATTCGAGCCGAGGAGCTTTCGAGTTTGAATTCCGAGCTGTTCGATACGGTTCAAGCGGAAACGCAATCCATTCTGCAGGATCACGGCACACAAGATTCCAATTCGTTCCAGTATGTTCTAACTTCATTTTCTGGCGAACTTCACGGCAATGAAATTGCGGATGCTCCGCGTTCCAACTCGATCCCCGTTCAGGTTTTACTGGTCGATATTGATGATTACAACCGTCTTTCCCATACCGACGAAACATTAAATGACAGCGAAGTTCTTTTCTATTCCAACCGTCTTGATCTTGATTTTTCCTCTGTGCTTTTGCAGGGCAAAGAGTTCACTGTCAAAAAAATCGTTCCGGAGTTCATCGGGAATGCTTACGCCGCTATGAACGTCGTGCCCTCTGTGATGATTTTTGTTCCGGATCTTGCGGATGTTACCGCACTTTTTACGGATGCGGGAACCGTAAAGCTGAAGCACAGCCTGTTTTACTCCTTTGATGCCGGCCTTTCCGCAGAAGATGAAATCTCGCTTTTGTACTCTTTGCAATCCTATTTTTCAGACGAGGCAAACACCTCTACAAACGGAATGTATGTAACCGTCGAAAGCCGCGCCGAATCGCGTCAGTATTTCTATGAGCTTTACGGCGGAATCTTCTATCTTGGAATCCTGCTGAGTATTGTATTCCTGATCGCCACCGTACTCATCCTGTACTACATGCAGATTTCAGAAGGATATGAGGATCGTGCCCGTTTTGGAATCATGCAGAAAATCGGTATGACAAAACAAGAAATCCGCAAAAGCATCAATTCCCAGCTCCTGACAGTCTTTGCCTTTCCGATGCTGCTTTGCGCATCTCATCTGCTTTTTGCCTTTCCGCTCATACGAAAGCTGCTTTCTTTGTTCGACCTCACCAACATTTCCGGCTTTGCCTTAAGTACGATCCTCAGTTTTTTGTGCTACTGTATTGTTTATGTCATCTTCTACCGCATGACATCGAACGCCTATTACAAAATTGTCAGCAGTACGCAGGCAAACTGATGCAGCCTATTTACCGGCGCATAAAAAAACACGGCTCACCGAACGGATATTCCGAAACGGCGAGCCGTGTTTTCTATTGTTCAGCACATTACAGGGTATCGATTGCCTTGAGCATCATTTCCCGCAGGATCGCAGGGTTGCCCTGCCCCTTGGAAGCCTTCATGCACTGGCCGACCAAAAAGCCGACAACATTTGTTTTTCCGCTCTTATAATCAGCGATTGCCTTCGGGTTATTCGCAAGAACCTCCTGCACAATCGCTTCCAGTGCGCTTGAATCACTGATTTGTGCAAGACCTTTTTCTTTTACAACCTCCTGCGGTGCCACATCTTTTTCAATGATGCAATCCAGCACCGTCTTGGCTGCCGTATTCGAGATCGTCCCCTTTTCGATCAAGGTAATCATCTCTGTGAGATTTTCCTTTGTCAATGCGGTATCGTCGATTTCGATGCGCCGTTCGTTCAGTATCTTTGCAATATCCCCAATCATCCAGTTGCAGATCAGCTTTGTATCACATTTGCCAAGCTTTACGCAGGAATCGAAGAATTCCGAACGCGCGCGGTTGGATGCAAGCAGCTCTGCGTCAACCGGCTGAAGTTTATAATCCTTTACATAGCGAAGCGTTTTTGCCACCGGCAGCTCGGGGATCGAATCCTTCAGCTCCTGGACATGTGCTTCACTGACTTCAAACGCCAATAGATCCGGTTCCGGGAAATAACGGTAATCCTGTGCGTCCTCTTTCGTTCGCAGCACAAAGTTTACGCCCTTTGCATCATCCCAGCGCCGTGTTTCCTGCTCTATAACGCCGCCGTTTTCCAATACTTCGATCTGACGGTTTGCTTCATATTGAATGGCACGATATACCGCACCGAAGCTGTTGACGTTCTTCATCTCGGTACGGGTTCCGAATTTCGTCTGTCCGCGCGGGCGCACCGAAACATTCACGTCTGCACGCACACTGCCTTCCTGCATCTTGGCATCGGAAATGCCCAGATAAAGCAGGATATTGGTAATGGCTTCCATGTACATTTTGGCTTCCTCTGCGCTGCGAAGATCCGGCTCGGAAACAATTTCGATCAGCGGAACACCGCAGCGATTGTAATCCGCCAGAGTGCCATCAAACGAATCATCCCGAATCAGCTTGCCCGCATCTTCCTCGATATGGATCCGTGTAATGCCGATGCGGCGCACCTGTCCATCCATAAGGATATCAATCGATCCGTTTTCACACAGCGGAATGTCAAACTGGCTGATCTGGTACGCTTTGGGCAGATCCGGATAGAAATAGTTTTTGCGATCCGTCTTTGTCACACGGTTGATTTTGCAATTCAGCGCATGACCCATTTTGATTGCATAATCGACTACCTGCTTATTCAGCATCGGCAGCGTACCCGGCATACCCATGCACACCGGACAGCACAGGGTATTGACTTCTGCACCGAAAGCGTTTTTGCAGCTGCAGAAAATCTTTGTCTCTGTGCACAATTCCGCATGCACCTCAAGACCGACTATTACTTCATAATCTTCTCTGTTCATTATCTTACAGCTCCTTTACCGCAAAACCGCCCTTGGCTGTTTCATAAGTTTTTGCAACGCCCAGCAGCTTTGCTTCACTGAATTTCGGTCCGATCAGCTGCAAGCCGATCGGCAGGTTTCCTTCGCCGAAACCGCATGGAACGCTGATGCCGGGCAATCCCGCAATATTAACCGTGACTGTGCACACATCCGATGCATACATTTCAACCGGATCGTTCATTTTTTCTCCAAGCTTGAATGCCGTGGAGGGGGTTGTCGGTGTTGCGATCACATCACATTTTTGAAAGGCTTGTTCAAATTCGGCTCCGATCATGCGCTGCACCATTTTTGCGCGCTTATAGTATGCATCATAGTACCCGCTGGAAAGCACATAGGTGCCCAGCATGATGCGGCGCTTTACTTCCGCGCCAAAGCCCTCACTGCGGGTCGTCAGATACAGCTCATTCAAACTACCCTTTCGATTGCCGGAATACCCATATTTTACGCCATCGTACCGGGCAAGGTTGGATGAAGCTTCTGCCGAAGAAAGAATATAGTAGGCACTCAGCGCGTAATCCGTAGAAGGCAGCGAGATTTCCACCACCTCTGCTCCCAGCATGCGCAGTTCTTCCACGGCTTTTAAAACCGATGTTTTTACCTCTTCGCTGATACCGGAGCCGAAATATTCCTTGGGAATGCCGATGCGCAGACCTTTCACGCCCTCGGTCATGCCGGGGAATTGATAATCCCGGCTGGTGGCATCATGGGCGCTGTCTTTTCCGCAGATCGCGCCAAAAAGCATCGCAACATCATCGACCGTGCGGCCAAACGGGCCGATCTGATCGAGAGAAGATGCAAATGCGACCAGGCCGAAACGGGAAACTGCCCCATAAGTAGGTTTCAAGCCGACAACCCCGCACAAGCCTGCCGGGCAGCGAACCGAGCCGCCCGTATCCGAGCCAAGCGAAAGCGGAACCTCACATGCCGCAACGCTCGCCGCACTGCCGCCGGAAGATCCGCCCGGCACACGGCTTGTATCCCAAGGGTTCTTAGTGGGCTTGAAATGCGAATTTTCGCACGAACCACCCATTGCAAACTCATCCATATTCAGCTTGCCGGGAATAACGGCATCTGCCGCCTCCAGCTTATCCATAACCGTTGCATTATACGGCGGAACAAAGTTTTCCAGCATTTTGGAAGCACAGGTCGTTGCAATGCCCTTGGTGCAGATATTATCCTTGATGCCCACGGGGATGCCGGCAAGGGCACCGATCGCTTCGCCGCCTGCAATCTTTGCATCTACCGCCTTTGCCTTTTCCCGTGCCGTTTGCGCCGTTACCGACAGAAATGCATCCACCTGCGGTTCCACTGCTTCAATTCGTGCCAGCGTATCATCCAGAATCTCGCACGCACTCACTTCTTTGCTGCGCAGAAGCTTGGACAGCTCGGCAGCGGATTTTTTATACAATTCCATGTGATATCCCCCTCCTTATTCGACCGTCTTCGGAACAACAATGCAGCCTGCTATTGCCTGCGGCACATTTTTCAGCATCGCATCGCGCGGGTAAGAAGGCTCCACTACATCCTCACGCAGCTGCATCTTGTTTTCCGTATCGATCAGGGTCTTTGCGTTTTCCACTTCCGGAAGGTGTTCTGTCATGGCAACGATGCGGGAAAGTTCTTTTTCATACTTTTCCACTTCGTCTTCCGGGATTTCCAGCATCGCCAATTTTGCGACACGGCGCACATCGATTTCCATAGTACATTCCTCACTTTATCGTTGAATCATAATGAATCATTTCCAAAAATTCCGCTTCGTCAATCACCGGGATGCCCAGTGACTGCGCCTTTGTCAGCTTGGAACCGGCCGCTTCCCCCGCCAGCACACAGCTTGTCTTTTTTGAAACAGAGCCCGTTGCCTTTCCGCCGTTCTGCGCGATCAGGTCTTGTGCTTCCGTTCGCGAAAGCGTGGGCAGCGTGCCCGTGACAACGATCGTTTTCCCGGCAAGGTAATCTGTTTTGCGCGGGCCGTCATATTCCATTTTTACGCCCGATGCACGCAGGCGTTCGATCAGATCCCGCGTACCCTCTTTTGCAAAGAAATCCAGCACACTCTCGGTCATCACTCCGCCGAAGCCATCGATCGCGTTGATTTCATCCTCTTTCGCTGTCTGCACGGCTTCCATAGTGCCGAAGCGTTCCGCCAAAAGCGCCGCCGCTTTGCTGCCGATATTGCGAATTCCCAGCGCAAACAGCAGCTTATCCAAACCGTTTTGTTTGGAAGCTTCGATAGCTGTCAGCAGATTCTGTGCGGATTTTTCTTTGAATTTTTCCAGTTCCAGCAGCTGAGGCGCCCTTAGGTCATAGATATCCGCAACGGTTTGCACCAACCCGCGTTCCACCAGCTGCGATGCAACCGCAGGCCCAAAGCCATCGATATCCATAGCCCCCCGGGCTGCAAAGTGAATGATATTGCGCAATGTTTGCGCGGGACATTCGGGATTTGTGCACCGAAGCGCCGATTCTCCTTCAAGCCGCGAAACAGGCGCACCGCAGGACGGGCAGTGTTCCGGCATACGAAAAACCTGTGCATCCTGCGCATGCTTTGTAACGGCAACCACTTCCGGAATGATATCCCCTGCTTTGCGTACACGGATGGTATCACCGAGCCCGACACCCAACTGGCGGATGAAATCCTCGTTGTGCAGAATGGCACGGGACACCGTGGTGCCTGCCAGCAAAACCGGCTCAAAAACAGCCGTCGGAGTCAAAACACCGGTTCTTCCAACGGTCACGTCAATTCCAATCAGCTTGGATTCTTTTTCTTCCGGCGGATATTTAAACGCGATCGCCCAGCGGGGAAATTTGCTTGTGCTTCCCAGTGCATTTCGCTGTGCAAAATCATCCACCTTCACAACCGCGCCGTCAATATCATACGGCAGCGTACCGCGCATTTGCCCGATCTTTTCAATTTCCTTTACAACATCCTCGATATCCGTAAACCGTTCGCGGCGCGGCGAAACCGGAAAGCCAAGCGATTGCATATAATCCAGGCTTTCCCTGTGTCCGTTCAGTTCTTTGCCTTCAACGCGCTGCAAATTAAACACAAAAAGCGAAAGCCCGCGGCTTGCCGTTACGCTGCTGTCCTTCTGACGAAGGGATCCGGCTGCCGCATTGCGTGGATTTTTGAACGGCTGCTTTTCACTCAGTTCCTGCTCTTCCACAAGCTTGAGGAATGCATCATGGGGCATATAGACCTCCCCGCGCACCTCAAGAAATTCCGGTGCGCCTTTCGGAAGCTGCTTTGGGATATCGCGAATGGTGCGCAGGTTTTCTGTAACATCCTCTCCTACAACACCGTCCCCTCGCGTTGAACCACGCTCAAACACGCCCCTGCGATATTCCAGGCTTATCGAGAGGCCATCGATCTTTGCCTCTACCACATAACTCGGCCGAATCCCCGCTTCACGCAGACGTTCATCGAAATCGCGGACTTCTTCGATCGAAAACACATCCTGCAAACTTTCCATTTTGACTTCATGCGTTACTTTTTCAAACCGGCCGGATGCTGTGCCGCCCACCCGCTGAGTTGGGGATTCCTGCGTCACGAAATCGGGATATTTTTCTTCCAGCTCTTTCAGTTCCCGTGTAAGGGCATCATATTCGTAGTCGTCCAGCTCAGGGGAATCCATATCATAATACAAATGATTATGGTATTCGATTTTATCTTTTAGTTCCGCATAGCGCTTCTTTGCCTGTGCAATCCCCAAAATACCACCTCTGCCGCATAAAAATTCATTTAATATTATAGCACAAATCCTGCCGGTTGCATACCTTGTGCCGCGATAAAATTTATTTAACCGGTACCGGCATAAAATTGCGGCACTTTGCCCACAATAAACACTTTTGCGATGCACACTTCGTTTTCCACCGTGATAGAGGATGGATACCCTGGCAGAACCGCACTCATTTCCACAGTGAAATGGAGTGACACACTGTACTGTGACTGATTGATCCCCACATCGTCCAGGGAATCGACCACAGAACTTTGAACATATGAGGCCGGAACGACCCGCATCGTAATATCCGGCCCTCGCCCCGCCAACACCTGCCAGCCGGAAAGCGTGCCCAGCGGGATACCGATTTTCTGCTTGGGCAGTTGAGAAAGTCTTTGTGCCACAGCATCTGTCAGCTGTGCTTTGATCCGATTCATGGATGTAGCATCCACTACAATCGCGGATACGCTCCCGTCGGGAGTTTTTTCTATTGTAATCAGTGCTTGTTTTTCCGCTGCCAGTTTTTCCATTTTTTCCAAAACCGCTTCATTGATGGCTGCAATGGAAATTACGCGGCAGCGATATTGTGCCATTTGAACAATAACCGGCCGCATGGCATGATCGAACAGCAGAAACCCGAAAAAAAAGACAGCAAAAATGAAAAAAGTACGGGCAATCCACCATTTTTTCCTTTGCATCCGATATCTTGCTTTATGCAACCGCGGCACAGTATCTCCCTCTTTCCCTGCAAGCTCTCTGCTATCAGTATATTCCGTTTTTCTGTACTTCGTGTTCGTTTCTGGCAGGGATCCTGTTTTTCATTCCTGTTTTCAAGGCTTGTGCGCAAAAGTGACCCACGATGCTTTCCCGCAAAACGGTTTCAAAATGCCGATGCCACACAGCAAACCATTTGAAAAAAAGCACCCTACCCATTAAAGCGCATTGCTCTAACGGGCAGGGTGCCGTTTACTGCATCTTCTTTTTATCCGATTTTGGTTTTACATCCGAACCTAGGATCAAATCGAAATTGTCGAGCCGATATCCAGCAAGGTGGTATCAATGGTTTTATACATAGACAAGGCAACCGAAATATCATAATCCACAATGGATTCCGATCTGGTTGCAACCACTCGGTTGAAAATCCCCTTGCTCAGCAATTCCACTGCATGATAGCCCATACGGCTTGCGGTTACGCGGTCCCGCAGTGTCGGGGAGCCGCCGCGCTGAACATGCCCCAGAACCGTTGCGCGCGAATCGATACCGGTGAGCGACTGAATTTCATTGGCAATATCATGTGCTTTGCCGACGCCTTCCGCAACAATGACAATAAAATGCTGTTTGCCCATTTTCTGCGTCTTTTTCATTTTGAGAATGACATCCCGTTCCAAATCATACGGGACTTCCGGGATCAGCGTAGCAATTGCGCCAACCGCGATACCGGTATTCAGTGCAATATAACCTGCATTACGCCCCATAACCTCAACCACACTGCAGCGATCATGGCTTTGTGTTGTATCACGCAGCTTATCAATCATTTCAACCGCAGTATTCATAGCCGTATCGTAGCCGATCGTATAATCGCTGCACGCGATATCATTATCGATCGTGCCGGGAAGGCAGACACACGGGATGCCCTGCGCCGCCAAAGCCTTGCCGCCGCGGAAAGAGCCATCGCCGCCAATGATGACCATTGCATCAATGCCGTTATCACGGCATGCCTGCGCTGCGCGCTTCTGCCCTTCTTCCGTCTTGAATTCGAGACAGCGCGCTGTGTACAGGATCGTACCGCCGCGATGAATAATTTCGGAAACGCTGCGCAGATTCATATCAAATATTTCGCCAATCAGCAAACCGTTATATCCGTGACGAATCCCCTTCACCTGAAAGCCGCGCGAAATAGCAGTACGCACAACCGCACGAATGGCTGCGTTCATGCCGGGCGCGTCCCCGCCACTTGTTAAAATACCAATGGTTTTGATCTGGTGTGCCATGAAAAAGCCCCCCTCAAATATTCAAACACTCTAGTCCTTATTATAAACAGATGTTGCATCAAATTCAAGATACTTTGTTAAAAAAATATTTATTTGATCACCACATTCTGCTTTCCGAGGATGCGCTCCAATTCAGAAATCAGCAAATCGGTCTGTGTACACCAAAGGTTTCGGGGCGCTCGCATTCGCTGTTTTGTATCTTCAAAGTACATATAAACAGGAAATTCCCCTTCAAAAATACTCAGCAGATTTTTCACATCTTCAAAGGCCTCGCTTTGCATGGAGGAAAGTTTCAGCCATAAGCCGCTATTTGTACTTTTGTTGCTCACCTTTCGTTTTTCCGGCTGGAAGCGTTCAATTTCGGTAATCTCCTCCGCCACCAGCTTGCTGGGTTCATCTTCCTTATAGGAAACGCGGCCGCGGATCACAACGACCGCATTGTCCCGAATGGATTCCGAGCAATCCAAAAGCACCTTCGGGAAGGCGATCACTTCCATGGTGCCGCTCAAATCTTCCACCGTAACAAACGCCATCATCCCACCGGATTTTGTATTGATCGTTTTCATGCGCACTACCGTACACACAATCGTCACGCGCCGGCCGTCATAATCGGGGGCACTTTCCCCGGTCAGCTTCGAAATGCGGCAATCTGAAATCGTATCGATCACTTCACGGTAATGATCCAGCGGATGACCGGAAAGGTACAATCCGCTTACTTCCTTTTCCATTTGCAGCATCACATCATAGGGATATTCTTCCCCCGAATCCGGCAGTTTATAGGTTTCCTGCGGTGCGGCTGCCTGCCCCGCCATAGCTCCGAAGAAATCGATTTGCCCTTCTACATTTCGGCGCGAATCACTTTCTATGCTCTTCAAAATCCCTTCCACAGCGTCCAGCATGGAGCGGCGCTTGGCTTCCAAGCTGTCAAATGCACCGCTTTTAATGATGCTTTCCACCGCTCTGCGGTTGATTTCCGAGCCGTGCAGGCGCTTGCAGAAATCGTATAAGCTGCGATAGGGGCGGTTCCCGCGTTCCCGCACCACCGAGGCAATCAAATTGCGGCCCACGTTTTTCAATGCAAGCAACCCAAAACGGATATCATTGCCCTCTACAATAAACCCTGCATCGCTTGTGTTGATATCCGGCGGAAGCACGCGGATCCCCATTCTCTGACATTCGGATGTGTATTCGATAACCTTATCTGTATTTTCAAGCACGCTTGTCAGCAGCGCAGCCATAAATTCGCGCGGATAATGCCGCTTTAAATACGCCGTCTGATATGCTACCACCGCGTAGCACGTTGCGTGTGCCTTATTGAACGCATAGGACGCAAAGCTTGTCATTTCATCAAAGATCGCATTCGCTACATCTTCCGGAATCCCATTTGCAACGCATCCGGCGCACTCATGCCCCGGTTCTTTGTTTCCATACACGAAGTGCTGACGTTCCTTTTCCATAACATCGTGCTTTTTCTTGCTCATGGCACGGCGCACAAGGTCGGCCTGCCCATAGGAAAAGCCGGCCAGCTCCCGGCAGATCTGCATGACCTGTTCCTGATAAACAATGCAGCCGTTGGTGACATCGAGGATATGCTCCAGCTGCGGTGTTTTATAACGCACATTTCCCGGATTATGCCGGTTTGCAATATAAGTCGGGATCGATTCCATAGGCCCGGGACGATACAGTGAGATAATAGCGATGATATCCTCAAGGCTTTTCGATTGCAGGTTTACAATCACCTGCGTCATGCCCGGAGATTCCATTTGAAACACCCCGGATGTTTCACCGGCATTCAGCATGCCAAATACCGATTTATCGTCATACGGAATCTGCTCTACCGAAAAATCGGGAACCTTTCGGCGTATCATTTGTTCCGCATCATGAATGACGGTAAGCGTGCGAAGCCCCAGGAAATCCATCTTCAGCAGCCCCAATTCCTCAATGCGCGTCATGGTAAACTGGGTGACCGGATTGCCATCATTGGTAGAAAGCGGGACATAGGTATCCACAGCATCCCGCGTAATCACAACCCCCGCTGCATGCGTAGAGGCATGACGCGGCATGCCTTCGATTTTCAACGCGATGCCGATCAGCTCTTTTACCTGCGGATCTGCCTGATAGCGCGCCGCCAGTTCCTTTGAGCTGGAAAGCGCTTTTGTTAACGTCATCTTCGGCTCCATGGGCACCAGTTTTGCAATCTCATCCACTGTCCCATACGGCAGGTCCAATACGCGGCCGACATCACGAATCGCAGCGCGGGCAGCCATGGTTCCAAATGTAACGATCTGCGCAACATGGTCTGCACCATATTTCCGAATCACATAATCAATGACTTCCTGACGCCGTTCATAACAGAAATCGACGTCAAAATCCGGCATCGAAACACGTTCCGGATTGAGGAATCGTTCAAACAGCAGATGATATCGGATCGGATCGATATTGGTAATACCCACACAGTACGCTGCCAAGCTGCCGGCGCCGGAACCGCGCCCCGGCCCGACCGGGATGCCCCGGCTTTTGGCATAACGGATAAAATCGAACACAATGAGATAATAGTTGATGTAGCCCATGCGGTCAATCACGGAAATCTCATATTCCAGCCGTTCGCGTATTTCCTTGGACACCTGTTCCCCGTAATGACGGATCAGCCCCTCCTGACATAGCTTTACAAAGTACTCTTTGTTATCCATGCCATCGGGTGCTTCGAAATACGGCAGCTTGGTAACACCAAATTCGAAATCAAAGTTGCACATATCGGCGATCCGGTTCGTATTTTCACACGCTTCCGGCCACGCCCGGAACAGATCGTACATTTCCTCTGTGCTTTTGACATAAAATTCATCCGTACCAAATTCCAGCACATCATCATCGTTCACCGTTTTATTGGTTTGGATGCAGATCAGAATGCGCTGCATTTTGGAATCTTCTTTTGTAAGATAGTGCGAGTCATTTGTTGCCACAAGCGGAATCCCGGTTTCACGCGAAAGCCGGACAAGCTGTGGCAGCACGGCACGCTGTTCTTCCAGGCCATGATCCTGAAGTTCAATATAGTAATTCCCACGGCCAAAAAGGGCATCATAATACAGTGCCGTCTGCTTTGCCTTTTCATAATCTCCTGCCAGCAGCGCCTGCGGTATTTCCCCCGCAAGACAGGCTGACAGGCATACCAGCCCTTCATGGTGCTGTTCCAAAAGCTCGTGATCGATGCGCGGTTTATTATAAAAGCCTTCCGTAAAGCCCGCAGACACCATCTTGATCAAATTTTTATAGCCCGTATCATTTTTGCACAAAAGGATCAGATGATTCGAACCGTCAATGCGGTTCACCTTATCAAAACGGGTGCGCGTTGCCACATACACCTCGCAGCCGATGATCGGCTTTATCCCGGCGCTTTTTGCCGCTTTATAAAATTCCACACATCCGTACATGACCCCGTGATCTGTGATTGCAACGGCTGTCTGTCCCAATGCCTTGATCCGCTGCATCAAGCCTTCGATGCGGCATGCGCCATCCAAAAGGCTGTATTCCGTATGCAGATGCAGATGTGTGAAGTTTCTTGCGTTACCCGCCATTTTGTATCCTTTCCTTAAGGCTCTTTGCCGTTTGCTCCAATTTTTTCATTCGATGCGAAAGCCCCGATTTGCTCAGCGGCGGCTCAAATAATTCTGCCAGCTCCTTGAGCGAAAGGGACGGATTTTCCTGCCGAAGTCTTGCCGCTTCCCGCAGCTGCGGCGAAAGTGCCTCAAGCGCCCCGCACTCTTCAAGATAGGCGATCGCCTGCAGTGTCTGCCCGCTTGCCTCTACTGTTTTATCGATATTGGCCGTTTCGCAGTTTGTAATGCGGTTTGCTTTGTTGCGAAAATCCTTGTACACCTTGAGATTCATTATTTCAAGCGCCGCTCCCGATGCTCCCATAAAGGTAAGTATATCCTCGATCTGCTCGCTTGCCTTCAAATACAATACATTAGAGCCCTTTCGCCGCACATGCTTGGGCGCAAAGCCATGCCCGCGCAGCAATGCTTCAAAATCCAGAATCAGATTATAACGCGGCGACAAGAACTCCAGATTATATTCCCGCGCCGGATTGGTAATCGTGCCGCAGCACAAAAATGCCGATGCCGTAAACGCACTGACGCAGTGTTCACAGACAAACAGCCTGCTGTTGATGCGAAGGTTCGGTTCTTCTCCGGTATGGCCGAAAAGTTCAAGCATCCGCTTGATTTGCGCATCCTCTTTTACCGCATATTCGTACACATGATTTTCCTGGGTTCCCTTAACATAGATTTTTCCCTGAACCCCGGCACGGCGGAATACGCTTTTTGCATATTGCGCTATGGCGATCTGTTCGGTATGAAGTACGACACCGCGCGCATCAAAATATTTTCCGAAGCATGCAAGGCCGTATGCAGCAGCTGCTGCACAGCAATCACGATTTGCTTCGTGCTCGATAATTTCTTTTTTTACATCTTGAGAAAAGCTCAAGGTTCCTCCCCCTTGCTGTGAGCCCGGCTATCAAATACAAACTCTCTGCACATCGCGATGCACTACCGTGGTATGATACCCTGCCTGCTTCGTAAATTCCGCCAGCTTCTGTGCAAATGCAATCGAACGATGCTTGCCGCCCGTGCATCCCACAGCAATGGTAAGCTGGCTTTTTCCTTCTTTGACATAAAGGGGCAGACTATAGCGTATCAGCTCCTGAATGCGCTCAAACAGTTCCTGCGATTCTTTAAATTGCATCACATAGTCTACCACTTCCCGTTCCAGTCCCGTTTTACATTTCAGTTCCGGGATATAGTACGGATTGGGCAGGCATCGCACATCAAACAGGATATCTGCCTCTTTCGGCTGGCCGTATTTGAAGCCGAACGACATTACGGTCACCGCCATTGCATCGGATTGTTTGCAGGCAAACAGCGACACGATGCGATCTTTCAGCTGTGCCGTGGAAAGCAACGAGGTGTCGATTTTGTAATCTGCGGTTTCGTAAAGCAGCCCAAGGATCTTTCGTTCCATTTGAATGGCATCATCGGTTGATACATTGGAAACAATGCTGATCGGATGCCGGCGCCGCGTCTCTTTGTATCGCCGTTCCAGTACTGCGTTGCTGGCACTTAAAAACAAAATCTTATAGTTCACATGCTCTTCTTGCAGCTGCTGCACAGCCCGTTCGATTTCCTGCTGCGTTCTGCCGCCCCGGACATCGAGCACGACCGCCATTTTCCCCAACGGATTCTCTTCACTTTGCCGTGCAAGCTTCACGATTTTCGCCAAAAGATTTGCCGGAATATTATCCATGCAGAAAAAGCCGATATCCTCAAGCGCATGCATTGCGAATGACTTGCCCGCGCCGGAAAGACCGGATACGATCAGTAACTCCATTGTGCTCCTTTCCCTGTTTATCGAACCACTCTTACTTCCTTTTCTAATTGAAAGCCCGTTGTTTCCGATACGATTTCACATACCGTATCCGCAAGGCACAGGATATCCTCGCAGGTTGCACCACCGGCATTGACAATGAATCCACAGTGCTTTTCACTGACCTGCGCGCCGCCGATACGATAACCGCGCAGCCCGCACTGATCGATCAAAGCGCCTGCATATGCCCCCTGCGGACGCTTGAACGTACTGCCCGCGCTCGGCATATCCAACGGCTGCTTTTCAATGCGGCGATGTGCATAATCTGACATCCGTTCCCGAATCAGACCGTTCTCTTCCTCTTTCAGACGGAAAGTTGCTGCAAGAATGCACCAATCGTTATGTTCAAAAGCCGATGTTCGATATCCCAATTCCAGCTTTTCCGCCGGAAGCGTACGCTCGATGCCGTTTTCATCCAGAAACGTAACCGAAGAAAGCACATCCTTGATTTCCCCGCCGTACGCCCCGGCATTCATATAAACCGCTCCGCCTACGCTGCCCGGAATGCCGTAGGCAAATTCCAGACCCGAAAGACCCTCGTTCACCGCCGCAATGCAGACCTTTGCAAGCGGAGCACCCGCGCACGCCGTCACCATTCGGTTATGACATTCAATATGTCCAAATCCCGTGCCGATATGAATCACCACACCGTCAAAGCCCTCATCCGCAAATAAGACGTTCGTGCCTTTTCCCAGCAGATAATACCGAACCTTCTTTTCGCGGCACAGCTGCAGCACCTCGATCAGTTGTTTTTTGTTTTGCGGTTCGCAGAACATTGCAGCCGGACCGCCTACCTGAAAGCTGGTATGTGCGGAAAGCTTTTCCCTGCATACAACGGGAATCCCTGCCTGTCTCAGCTTTGCAGCAATTTCGCTCAAGTGCTCCATTGAATCTCTCCCTTAAAATCATTCATACTGCTGCGCAAGAAACGCTGCACCGATAATGCCAGCGTCATTGAATAGCTGTGCCGTAACGATGGATGTACGCTTCATGCCGCCTTCGCGCGCATAATCTTCTGTATCGATCACCTTTTGGATCGGATCCAGCAGCATCTGTGCCTCCCGGGAAACCCCGCCGCCGATGCAGATAATTTCCGGCTGGAAAATGTTGATCAGGTTTGTGATGCCGCAGGCAACGTATTCTGCAAAATCCTGCACCAGCTTTGCGGCAAGTTCATCCCCTGCTCTCATCCCATCAAAGGCTGTCTTTGCATTCACACGCGAAAGATCCCCGCCGACCAGATTCCACATCATATTATCACGATGCTCTTCCATGGCCGTGCGTGTATCCTCCGTGAGGGCACGCGCCGATGCATATTTTTCCCAGCAGCCGCGCCGGCCGCACATGCACGGACGCCCGCCTTTTACGATAACCGTATGACCGATTTCCGCACCCGCCGAGTTAAAGCCGGAAAAGATTTTGCCGTCAATGATGATCCCGCCGCCAATTCCGGTGCCGAGCGTAACCACGATCGCACAGCTTGCGCCGCGCGCTGCACCGGCAATATATTCACCATACGCCGCTGCATTGGCATCATTTTCAATCGAAACACGGCACGGCAGCATCTTCTGCACCTCCTGTGCAAGATGCCAGTTCCGGTAGCCAAAGTTTGCATTGAATGCAACGATCCCTTTTTTCGGATCCACGCTGCCGGGCGTGCCGATACCGACCGAGGCAACCTGTGTTTCCAGATCGATGCCTTCCTCTTTTGCCAGCTGCCGGCACAGCGAGGCGATTTCCTGTTCAATTTCATGCTCCGGTCTTGGCAGGTTTGTTTTCCGCGAAAGGCTTCTTACGATTTTGTGATGCTCATCCACCAGCCCCGCTTTGATATTCGTCCCGCCCAGATCAACGCCAATTCGATATCGATTCATTTTTCTGTTTTTCCTTCCATTCTATATGCTTTTTGCTTGCCGCGTTCTTTCAGTGCTGCAAGCAGGTTTTCTTTTGTTGCGTTTACGATCAGTTCCTGCGGAAACCCGATTTCCTGCAGCATCGGCAGCACGGTGTCGAACTGGGCAAGCCGATATATGGAATGGGCATCGGAATTCACCGCAATTTTTGTTCCGCTGCGCTTGCACGCCAAGGCAAGCTCCCGCATATTCTTCTCATTGCCCGGCCGCACGACTGCCGAATTTGCATTGATTTCCACGATTTTTTTCTGCTTTGCAAATTCCTTTGTCACGGCATCATAATCATAGCGAAATGCTTGGCTTTCGGAATGTCCGATGCAGTCCACATACGGATTCTTCGCTACACGGAGCCACAATTCTGTCGCCTCATCCTGTGTCATTCGTTTCGGGATGACATCGCTGTGAATGGACGCAATCACCCAATCGAGTGCGCTGCGTTCAAGCTCTGCCGGTGTAAAATCGAGCGTGCCGTCCATATCGCACACATTGGCTTCCACCCCTTTTAAGAGCCACACATCCTCGATGCGGTCCGGCAGGGTTGTAAGCCCATAGAAATACCACGGATGCGGCGAATCCGGCATTGCCGGGCCGTGCTCGGTTACCGCAATCGCATAAAGCCCCAGGCTTTTTGCCCGCTGTGCCATTTCGGTGATCGTATTGAACGCATGATGCGAAACAATGGTATGCATATGCAAATCAGCAATTAATTTCATGTTCTATTATCCTTTATTCCAGACCCGGTGTATTTTCATCCAATCCAAGACGCTCCAGCAGTTCACGCGCCGCGTTATAACCCATTTTCTTCTGTCGGTTATTGATTGCCGCCGCTTCAAGAATCACAGCCAGATTGCGCCCAGGCATGACCGGGATGACGGTACACGGGATTTCAATGCCCATAATATCCGTCATTTCTGTTTCAAGACCCGTGCGGCTGTAATTCTTGCTTCTGTCCCATGGTTCCAATTCAACAACAAGATCCACTTTTTCCTGCATTTTGACAGCACCGGAGCCGAAAACGCGCGCCACGTTGATGATCCCCACCCCGCGCAGCTCGATAAAATGGCGGATGTTTTCCGGCGCAGTTCCCACAACCGTACGATCCGAAACACGGCGCAGCTCCACTGCATCATCGGCAATCAGACGGTGTCCGCGCTTGACAAGCTCGATTGCCGTCTCGCTCTTGCCTACCCCGCTTTCACCCAGAATCAAAATCCCTTCGCCGTAGATTTCCACAAAAACGCCGTGGCGCGTAATGCGCGGCGCCACCTCAACGCTGAGGTTTGAAATCAGCGCACTCATCAGGCTGGATGTGTTTTCTGCCGAGCGAAGAACCGGCACCTTATATTCCGATGCAAATTCCAGAATTTCATCGAACACTTCCAGATTGCGCGTGATGACCAGCGCGGGCGGCTGTGCCGCAAAAAGCGAATGCACATGGCTGCGGCGTTCATTTTCCGGCAGGGTTTGCAGATATCCTATTTCCGCATTGCCAAAAATCTGAATCCGCGTGGGATCAAAATATTCATCGTATCCGGTCAAAAGCAGACCCGGCCGGTTTACCTCCGCTGTAAAAATCGGGATATCCTTGAGTTCCCGCGGGGTATACACAACTTCCAAACGCAGCTGTTTTGCAACCTTATCCAGAGAAACACTGAACTGCGGCATAAACACATCCTCCTTGTTCATCCTGATGAACATATATTGGTAATTCTATTATATATGATTGGCGTCAAGATATCAATTTTGTTTTCTTCAATTTTTGCACTGATCCGTCTCTTTTCTGTGTGCGTTTTTTGGGCTGGCTGTTCACTGCAGCCTGCCGCCGATGTCCGTGCGCTTTAAAACAAGCCTCATAATTTATTCTATTTTTCAAAATCGCTTTGCTTTTCTCTTGTTTGACGATATAATGAGATAGAGATTGGAATTGTGCGCAAAAAGGAGTGTTTGTTTTGAAAATAGCCATATTTACCGAAACCTATTTCCCCTTTATCAGTGGAGTTGTCACCCACATAAAAACGCTGAAAGAATGCCTGGAACAAAAAGGGCATGAGGTCCTGATCGTTACCACCAGCCCAAAGGCTGTATGCCATTATGTAAAGGACGGCATCCTATACTGTCCTGCCATCCCGCTCAAACGCATTTATGGATACGGCGTATCCAATCCCGTCAACATCCAGCGTCTGCGCATTATAAAGGAATTCAACCCGGATCTGATCCATATCCACACCGAATTCAGCATGGGCATTTTCGGATTATTTGCCGCACGCAAATTAAAAAAGCCGATCGTATACACGTTACATACAATGTATGACGATTATATGTTCTATGTTGCGCCGGAACGCTTTGAAAACATGGTCAAACCGGCAGCCCACCTATACTTCCGCAAGGTGGCGAACCGCGCAACTGAAATTATCGGCCCTTCCCTGAAGGTTGTGGAATTCCTGCGCCGCTGCGGCGTGGAGCGCCATATCAACATCATACCCAACACCGTCGATCTTTCCGATTTCAAAGCGCAAAATGTGAGTGCCCAAGATATCGCGGCGGTTCGCCAATCGCTCGGCATTCAGGACGGCGATACCGCGGTTTGCTTTGTGGGGCGGCTGGGCAAAGAAAAAAGCATTGACGTACTGATTGATTATTTCGCAAAGCACTTCCAAGACGAACCGTCCTATAAGCTCTTTATCATTGGGGATGGTCCGGAAAAGAATAATCTGACACAGCAGATCCGCTCGCTGGGAGCCGAGAAGCAGATCAAGCTGCTGGGACGTGTGGAGCACACCGCCCTGCCCCCGTATTATCACGCATGCGATCTTTTTGCAACCGCGTCCCTTTCGGAAATGAATTCGATTTCCATGCTGGAGGCCATGGCAAGCGGGCTGTATGTAGTGCAGCGGCTGGATATCTACAATCAAAATCAGATTTCACCGGGGGAAAACGGCAGCACCTTCACCACATCGGAAGAAATGGCTGCGCTGCTGCGCGAAGAAGCTGCAATGGATCCCAAGCAGCGTGCGGAACGCCGCCTTCGTGTCACCGCTTTTACGGAACGATACGGCGAAAAAGAATTTATAAAAGCCGTGCTGAACGTGTATGCGCGTGCGATCGCGCGCCATGACATGAAAATGCAGTTGAAGGCAAAAGCGAAAAACACAGGGAAAAAAGTGAAATAAAGCCTTGCGGCGGCATCACAGGCGGCAGATCCGATCCGTAGCCGCGGAATTGCCGCTTTCTTCTTGTATCCTGGTTGCCCGTATCGAAACACTTCGATACGGGCTTTTTTTATGCCGGCAGAAGTGAAAAATGAAAAACGACCCTTGCCGTTTCGTAAAACTTTCCCTGTGCTTCCAGCGCATCGCAGCACGCCCGATCCTGCATCCGCATCCAGTGACGGCTGCCGAAAAGATCCATTTCCTGCCCAAACATTCTGTCGTTCATTTGCTGCGCCGTTTCGCTCAGATAGCTGTTGATCCGTGCCGCTGCTGCACCTGATTGTTCCTTTTTCACCGGCTTTCCGTTTATCATCGCGCCAGCCAGCTTTCCCGCGATACGCACTTCCAAATACGGAACCCCTTCCAGCATTTTTGCTGTGCGGGATATATAAAGGCGATGCGTGCGAAACGACACCAGATCCCCTTGTATTTCGGTGTTGATTTCCAGACTGTGCGCCTTGTCATTCAAAAGCAGATAAAGCTGCATATGCTCTTTTTCTATTTTCCCTGCCGGGGTTCCCTGCTGAAAAAGCATCAGCTGCTTCACGCCAAAATAATCCGATTCTTCCTTGGAAAAAGTATATATGGGAAGCGCGCCGCTCATCCCCAGCCCGCCCGTATCCCATTCAAAAATACGTCCCGTGCTGCCCTGCCCGCGCGGATCTGCGGCGGTACGCTCTGCTTCATATACAATTTTAGAAAATGTTTGCGCACATTCCGCAAGCTCCCCCATGTGATAGGGCGTCAAAAAAACCGTTAAATTGGGCCGCGCTGCATTTTCCTCGGTAAAAAAGCGAAGGTACGGCGAAATATCCCCCAGTGTTCCCGGCCCCAAAAACAACAGCTCGTTCTGGGCATAAAACATTTTTTTATTCTGCTGCTGTTGTGCATTGGAAAGTGCCTCTTCCACATTTCGTCCTACGCCCGTATAAAGCTTTGCGGTTTCCCGCACAGCAGCGGTGTCTGTATTGGGTTCACAGGTAAACACAATCAGCCCTGCCTGTACCCCCGCCTGTGTTTGATCCAGATAAATTGTTTTTACGATGGCACGCTCACCGATCCGCCTGCCATATCCGCACGCACACAGCGACAGCACCAGCAAGAGCGCAGCTGCAATCTCAAGCGTTCTTTTTATCATGCATTGCCTCCATAATTTTATGCCAGCATACGGCATAAAGCATCATCCCGCCTGTGCCGATCGTCAAAAACACATGGAGCCTCTGCGGCGGAATGACCCAAAGCCCCGCTGCAGTCAGCAAAAGCAGGAAGACACAAACCGCTTGTACTGCATCGCCATGCTCTTTGCCGGACAAAGACTTCAGCGCATCTGCCGAAGCGCAGCACAAAGCCGATATCTTACATAATTCTGCCATGAGCCACACGGCACTGTGCAGGGTATCCAGACGTCGGAACACCGATATGCTCCCCAGCCGCGAAAGCGTATGGACTGTCTGCATTTGTGTCTGCGCCTTCGTCCCGATCACAAGCTCCGTAAAAAAAGTAACGCCCATATAAAAAACTGCCAGCAGGATCAGCACCTTAACCAGACTTTTCTGTGTTCCGCTCTCTTTTTCCGCTGCAAAAAAACAAAAAAGCAATAGTTCCGGCATCAGGGTAAAGCTTCTGCCCGATACTTCAAAAATCTTTTTCGGATCGAATGCCTCCAGCTGCAGATGCGAAAACTGCATGCTTTGTACATTCGAAATCAAAAGCAGCGCAAACGAACACAAAAACACGGCATTCACGACCTGAAATGTGCGCATCAATCCCTCTTTGCCGCAGCGAAGCGCATAAAAGATGCACAGCGCCGGCACAACGATCATCACGATCTGCGGCATAGGCTCATCGCTGACGTAGCGTATGAATTCCCATGTGCGCAGATACGCCGCGGATGCCGCGCAGGTAAACAGCGCTGCTGCCAAAACAAGAAACACCCGGGAAGCTGCATTCACACCGCTTTTCATCACAGCAAAATCCCCGCTGTTCACGGTACGCACAAGGGGGATGCACACCAAAACGGCCAGTGCTGTATCTATGGCCGCCGCAGGAATCAGGATTTGTGCACTCGGGCGGCTTCCCGCTGTAAAGGGGCGCACGGCAATATCCACCGCCAGACTCAAAAACAGCAAAACACTCAGCTGGCGGGCTGCTGCCGTTTTCCCTTTTTTCATTCTTCCCCTTCTTTCTTACGGTTCGAAAGTTTTTCTACTGAAAAATCCGACTTTGCGAGGATCCGCCAGTTCTGGCGCAGAACTCCATCGCGGAACAGTGTTTGGCTGAACGGTACGATCGGCGCCACATACGCAATCCCGAATGGATTCATCCGGCAAATGCTCAAAATCATGATAAACGTCACGGCAACAACCCCAATCGGGCCGAATAGACCGCCCGCCAGAACATATAGGATCCGCAGAACCGTGATCGGCTCGTACAGCGACGGAACGACAAAGGTACAGATCGTTGTCATTGCCGCCACAATAATGATGGGCGTGCCGATGATTCCCGCGCTGACCGCCGCATCTCCTACAATCAAAGCTGCAACCAATCCCACAGAATGGCCAATGGGCTTTGGCAGCCGCAAGCCGGCTTCCCGCACGATTTCCAAAAGGAAAATCACAAACAGCGTTTCCAAAAAAAGCGGCATCGGCGTTGCCTGATCCGCTGCGGAAATCTTATAAAGCAGCTGCGGGGGGAATAGTTCCGGTGTAAAATTCACCGCGCTGACAAACAGCCCCGGCAGCATCACCGCAATAAAAAAAGCGATATATTTAAACACCCGAATCAAGGAAGAAAAATACGCCTTCTGTGCATAATCATCCATAGTTTGAAAGTTTTCACTGAAAAAATACGGCACGATCATGGCGAACGGGCTTCCGTTTGCCAAAATCACGATTTTTCCCTCGCATATTTTAGCACTTGCCGTGTCAGGCCGCTCGGTATATCCAACCGCCTGAAAGAACGAAAAACCGTACTTGTGCAAAAAGGGGGAAAGATAGCCGGTATCAAACAGAAACGGCAGCTTTATCGCGCAAAGACGCTGTTTGAGCTTTGTGAGGATTTCCTTCGAGACAAAGTCCTCATGATACATAAGCGCCACTTCGGTTTTGGTTCGTTCCCCGATCGTCATCGTTTCTATGCGCAGCCGGTCGCTGCGGATCAAACGCCGCACAAGGCTGATATTGATGCGCACAGGCTCTGTAAAGCCCTCTTTGGAGCCGCGTATATTTCCTTCTCCTTCTGCTTGCTGCACCGAACGATACGAAAAGCTTTGCGTGGAAAGCACCAAAGCCTTCGCAACCCCATCGATCAAAATCACGCTTGCGCCCGCTGTAAGCTGTGCCACGATATCATTGCGGCACAGTACCGTGCGGCTCTCCATAGGGATCGCCGTTTCCTTCAGAATATAATCAAAAAGCCCATCGGGCGTTTTGGGGTGATATTCCAAATGGCTTAGTTCTTCGAGCATGATCTCCCACAGCTTTTGCGTGCTGGAAAGACCCTCCATCATACAGATGCAGCAAGAGAAGCCCATGATTTTTAAATCCTTCACATAAAAATCCGGTGCCGAACCAAATGCATCCCGAAGCATCATCTTGTTTTCCAGCAGGCTCTTGTTGAGCTCTTCTTCCACGCTGTCCCCCCCTTTTTCCTTTAGTATGTCATTGCAGGCATATTTTAATCCAAATCCGGACACAATCTCTATAAGAACGCCGCTTGCGGCAAAAAAGGGAGTGCGCTATGTTTATTCTGATTTTCCGCACCGTGCTGATTTACTTTCTGACGATTTTCGCAATGCGTCTTATGGGAAAAAAGCAAATGGGTGAGCTGCAGCCTTCGGAACTTGTTTCTGCGATCATGATTTCCAATCTGGCCTCGATTTCCATTGAAACACCGGAGCTTCCTTTGCTTGCGAGCATCATGCCGGTGTTCCTTATTGTGGTATGTGAAGTGTTTGTATCCTACTGCTGCATACGCTCGCGGCGGATCGCCCGGCTTGTATCCGGCGGGCCGCGCGTGGTGATCCGCAATGGAGTGATCGATCAAAAGGCTCTATACGAACTTCGATTCACTGTCGATGATCTGATCGAAGCCCTGCATGAAAAAGATGTATTTGAACTTTCCGATGTTTCCTTTGCCATGATCGAAACAAACGGAAGCCTGAGCGTTCTGCGGAAATTTGATTCGGATACGCCGTGCAACCGTGATTTTTCCATTCCTGCACCCGAAGCAAAGCAGCCTTCTCTTCAGCTGATTGTGGACGGACATTTGAATTACGATAACATGCGGTTATGCGGCGTGGATGAAAAATGGGTGGACAGCCGCTGCCGAAAGCAAAATCTTTCCCGATCCGATGTTTTGCTTTTTCTTTGCAATGATGCCATGGAATACAGCATCACAAAAAAAGAAAGCCGGCAATAAGCCGACTTTCCTTCATTTTCTTACCGGAGGAATCCTTATGAACCGAACCCATATCGCCGCGCTGATCCTGCTTGCTTTTATTGCTGCTTCCGCAGTAGGCCACCGCATTGTTTTCGATACGACCAATCAGCTTCAGGATGCCCTTTCCGACATCCGCAGCTGTGCCGAACAAGCCGACTGCAAACTTGCCGAACAAAAACTGCAGCGACTGATCGACGCATATCAAAGCCGCCAGCCCGCACTGAAAGTCTTTCTTCGCCGGGATACCGCTTCGGCTGTTTGTGTAAATCTGCATGTGCTTTACGCCTATGCGCAAAGCTGCGAGACACAAGAACTTCTTGCAGAGATCGACCGGTTGACCGAACAGCTGAATGCAACCGAACAGTTATTTTTCAGCATTCTCTGACGCTGCCGTTTCCGAACCGGCCAAGCGCGTATTCAAAAGCCCTTTTAATTCTTCCATAAAGGTCGTAATATCCCCGAATTCACGATAGACGGAAACAAACCGGATATACGCCACTTCGTCAATGTTTTTCAGTTCCTGCATTGCCAGTTCCCCTACGTGCACCGATGCCACTTCATGATCGGCCGAATTAAGCAGGGTCTGTTCGATGTTATCCACCGCATTTTCCAGCGTTTGATATGCCACCGGTCGTTTTTCACACGCGCGCAGCATGCCATTGAGCAGCTTTTGGCGGTCAAACGGTTCCCTCGATTTATTCTTTTTCACAACAACAAGCGGAACGGTTTCCACTACTTCATAGGTAGTGAAACGTCTTTTGCACATCAAACATTCTCTGCGGCGGCGAATGCGCTCCCCATCATCAGCCGGTCGTGAATCAATCACTTTGGAATCAATGGCTCCGCAATACGGACACTTCATGGGCTTTGCTCCTTTTCTGCGCCGACAGCTGTGCTGCTTTCGGCATAAATTCTATCTACAAGCCTTGCGGCACTGCACAGTTCTTCCAATTCGGAAAATCCATCGCGATACAGTTCGATCACAATATCCCCTTGAAAGCCGCTGCGAATCAGCCTGCGGAAAAGCGCATCGATCTTCAGCAAGCCCTTTCCCGGTGCAACGCAATCTTTTTGCGGTGTGTAATCGCTCAAATGAACATGGACAATACGATCCCCCATTGCATCGAGCATATCATCCAGCTCCACCTCAGCACGCCGCTGCTGCTTGACATCCAGTACAAATGAAATATCATCCTCCGTGTATTCCCGCATCCGACGGATGAATTCCGGCTGTCCGCTTTTGCACCGCACTACATTTTCCTGACAAAAATCAATGCCGTATTCCCGTGCCGCCTTTCGCACCCTGCGATAGCGCCGGCAGTACTCTTCAACCGGGAACTGGCTTTGTTTTGCACAGCCATGGAACACGAATTTTGATGCGCCTAACTGCCTTGCAATTTCAAAATATCTTCGGTATAAGCAAAGCCCATCCTCAAAGCGTCCCTCATATTCCGATGCGAACAGCAGTGTTTCCAGCCCGCAGGTGAACGGGTGGATCGAGGTGATGCGCATATCCGGGCACGCAATCCGTTTCAATTCTTCCACATACGGTGCCTGCATTTCATGGAAGGTGTTCAAAAAGATTTCCGCATTGCTGATTCCGCCTTGATGCAAAAGTTCCAGCGCTTTTGCGGTTTCCTGCGGATAAAAGCACGCCGTAGAAACACCGCACTTCATAAAATCACCTCATTCAATGATTCATATTATGGCATAATTATTATATTTTTGCAAGCAAAAAGCGGATGCATCCGAAGGTGCATCCGCTTTTGCGTTAAAATCACGCCTTTTTCTTGCGGGGTTTTGCTTTTTTGCGGGTTTCCCATTCAACCCACAGCGGCCCTGCAATGCACACGGTGCTGTACACACCGGAAATCATACCGATGATCAGCGGCAGTGCAAATGTAAAAATGCTGTCCAGCCCGAATACCACCGATACAACACACACCGTACCCAAAGCAAGCAGGGTCGAAATTGTGGTATTGATCGAACGATGCAGGCTTTGATTGATGCTTGTATTCACAAGGGTTTCAAAGCTCATCGAATTGCCATACAGCTGCCGATTTTCACGCACGCGGTCATAAATGACAACGGTATCGTTGATCGAATAGCCCAAAATCGTAAGCAGCGCTGCAATAAAGTTGCCGTTGAGCGGAATCCGCATCACGATAAACACACCATACACCACGATCAGATCATGCACCAGCGCAACCACTGCCATGCTGCCAGCCGGCCAGCCGCCGATTTTCTTGAAGCGAATGGCGATATACACCAGAATCAAAAGCGATGCCGCCACAACCGCCACGATGCTTTTGATGAAAAATTCGTTTCCGATCGACGGATTCACGTTCTTCATCGAAAGCTGCTGGAACGATTGCTCCGAAAACTTTTCGTCAAACATCGTGCCCAGTGCTTCCACCGCGGCCGCGTCGATCGTTTCACTGCCGGGCATCGAGATCGTAACCGTTTTTGCATTGCTTGCAATGCTGTCCCCCGTCTGAAGCGAAACATTGCTTCCGAGCACTGTGCTGACATCCTTTTGCAGCGCATTCAGGTCAAATTCACCCTCATAGCTATAAGTAAGCATTGCGCCGCCTTTAAACTGAATGTCCATTTCAACGCCGAAAATCAGGCTGCTCAGAAGAATGAATGCAATCAGCACGGCGGAAAAGATAAAAAACTTTTTTCGGTTCCCGACGATATTATACTGTTTTTTCATTCTTTAGCCCTCCATACAAAACCGGGTTACGCATGCATTTGAGCTTGGAAAGCCCCTTGAGCATAATACGCGTGGAGATAACGCCGAACACAAAGTTCAGCAGAACCCCGACAAGCAGCGTAAAGCCGAACGAATAGATCGTGCCTGCCGTAGAGGGTCCGAAAGCAAAGAATATCGGCTTGAGCATTTTTGCAAAGAAGCCATCGGTCGGGCCGAAAGCACCCATCAGCATCACCGCAACAATAATAACCGTTACGTTGCCGTCGATAACCGGTGCAAGGCCGCGTTCAAAACCGGAGCGGATCGCTCCATCGATGCTTTTGCCGGATCGGATTTCTTCCTTGATCCGCTCTGCTGCAATAACATTCGCATCCACGCCCATGCCGATTGCCAGGATGATACCTGCAATACCGGGCAGTGTCAATGTAAAGCTGTTCAGAACCGGGAAATAACCGGATACAAATGCGAGTGTCATCGCCGTCTGTCCCAGCAGTGCGATCACCGCAACGACACCGGGCAGACGATAATTGAAGATCATAAATACCGCCACAAGCGCAAATGCAATCAGGCCTGCCAAAACCATTGCCTGAAGGGAGTTTGCACCGAGGCTGGGGCTGATCGTGCTGTAATCTTCTGCTGTCAGTGCAAACGGAAGCGCACCGGAGTTGATCTTATTGGCAAGCGAGATCGCCTCATCCCGCGTCTTTTCATCCGCGCCGTTCAGTGTGATCATCGCGTGGCCATCCGTGATTGCCGAATTGACCATAGGATACGATACAAGCGTATCATCCATCCAAATCGAGATCACGCCATGCGTTTGCGCAAGACGGGTGGTTGCCTCTGCAAAGCTTTCTTTGCCGGAATCGTTCAGTTCCAGCGACACATAGTACTGCCCATACGTCGGGCTGTTTGCGTTGTTGTCTACCGAAGGAACGGCCCGGGCGATATCCATACCTTCGAGAATCACATTCTCGGCTGTGACACCCGACGGCTTTCCCTGCGCATCCACCTCTTTGCCTTCGCGGAACGTAAGAACTGCGGTTGCTCCGATTTCCTGAATTGCTGCTTCGGGGTTAAAATCACTTTCCCCTTCCTTCCACGGGAAGCGAACAATGATACGGTCTTTACTGTAATCCGTATATACTTCGTTATCCGTGATGTTCAGGTTGACAAGACGCTGTTTGATAACCGATTCCGCAGCACTGAGCTGCTCATCGGTTGCATCGAAATCATCAGCAGGCATAAATGTGACATCTACGCCGCCGCGGATATCGATACCGAAGCGGATATCCTTTGCGCCCTTCACCCAAATTTTTGTTGTATCACCGTACTTTGTACTGATGCCGAAAAACGCAGTTACTGCGAATGCGGCAATCAGAACGGCAACAACAAAAAACTGCCAGGGTTTCCCTTTTGTCTTCATTGTCTTCCTCCAGAAATGATTTTATCTATCCTATACGCCGTAAGCTTTTTTGTATGGCGCAAAAGGCTTACTGACGCTGCAATAGCTTTTCCAGTGTTGCAATGCGGATGCAAACGCAAAGCAGACGGGATGCAAGTTCCAATTCCCCCAGCGGCGGAAAGGTCGGTGCAATGCGGATATTGCTGTCATCGGGATCGTTTCCGTACGGATATGTCGCACCCGCACCGGTCAGTACCACACCGGCTTCGCGGCACAGTTCCACCGTGCGCTTTGCGCAGCCCGGATAAGTATATACGCTGATAAAGTAGCCGCCATTGGGTTTTGTCCAATGTGCGATCTGCCCGCTTTCGGCAAGATCGCGTTCCAGTGTATCAAGAACCATGCGGAATTTCGGTTCCAAAAGCGCGCGATGCTTTTTCATATGTGCCGCCAAGCCATCCATATCCTTCAAGAATTTCACATGGCGCATCTGGTTTACCTTATCAAAGCCGATCGTCATCGGGAACATATGTTCCAGCATATAGTCGATGTTCTTTTTGCTTGCCGCCATAGCTGCAACCGCCGCACCGGGGAACGTCACCTTGCTCAGCGAACAGAACATCATTGCCCTATCCTCATGGCCGGCTTTGCGGCATTCATCCAGAATGTTCAGAACATGATCCGGCGTATCGGTCAAATGATGCGCTCCGTATGCGTTATCCCACAAAATGCGGAAATCCGGTGCCGCCGTCTTCATGCAGGCCAGACGCTTTACGGTTTCGTCACTGTATGTATATCCATCCGGATTGGAATAAAGGGGCACGCACCAGATGCCCTTGACGTCTTGCTGCTGTACCAGCTGTTCTACAACATCCATATCCGGGCCTGTCGGAAGCATCGGTACCGTCAAAAGTTCAAAGCCGAAATATTCCGTGATTCGAAAGTGCCGGTCATATCCGGGTGCAGGGCACAAAAACTTCGGCTTAGCTGCACCGCCCCATGCCGCAGGACTATCGACAAGCCCGACACGGTACGCAAGTTCTATCACGCAGAACATCATGTTCAGGCTGGAATTGCCGCCCACGAACACTTCCTCCGGCTCGGCTCCCAGCATTTCCCCAAAAAAGCGGCGTGCTTCCGGCATACCGGCCAGATTCCCATAATTGCGCGCATCGATCCCGGAATCCCCCACAAGATCGGTAATCTTCAGCATATCCATGGAAAGCTCCAGCTGATCTTTCGCCGGCTTGCCGCGCGACATATCCAGCTTGAGCCCCTGCTTTACATATCCTTCAAACACCGTGCGCTGGGCATGCAGCTCCTGTTCCAGCTGTTCTTTATTCAGCGCAAGATAATCTGCCATATTCCTTTCCCCTCTCATCTCTTTTATCGGCTCTCTTTTCTATTTCAAGAGATATTTTCCCCGCAGGAAACATCCTCTGTACCGAACATTCAATATGTATCCATATAGGATATTATTATAATATAAAGCGATGAAATGTACAAGTCGAAAAGACAGCTTATCCAACAAATTATAAAAACACATGCCAAAATAACGCGGCCGCATCCCCTTGCAGCGTATATCCTGCATCCATTGCAAAACAGAACAAGCCGAAGGATCGATAACGGCTGATCCTTCGGCTTGTTTGTTTTTCTTACGGTTTTCTGCTTTGGTGCTGTATCCCGCAGCTTTATACGCGCTTTACGCCCAGTGTCACCTTTTCGCCATTGATATCCCATTCTTTGGTATAGCCTTCCAAAGTGCCGGTTGCCACTTCGTCGGCTAAAATATCACTTCCCACCTCGGTGCTGTGGGCGGCAAGCAGGGCTTCTACTTTTTCATTTCCCTGCGCATAAGCCCGAATATGATCTTCCACATTGAAATCGGCTTCTTTGCGCATTGTCTGGAACTTGCTGACAAGCTCACGCACAAAGCCTTCTTCGATCAGCTCATCCGTCAGCAGGGTATCCAGCGCAACGGTCACATTGCCATCCTCGATCGTATAATAACGGCTGGACTGTGTCATTTCAATCAGCAGATCCTCCGGAGCCAATTCGATCTCTCCGTCTGCAAGCTGCAATTTGAGTCTTCCGTTTGCATCCAGCTCTTTCTTCGCTGCACTTCCGTCCAGCTCGGCCAGCAATGTGCGGATTTCGCCCAGCTTCTTTCCATACTTGGGGCCGAGTGTTTTCAGCTGCGGCTTGAAGCTGTACGAGGTGAAGTTCGATACATCCTGCGTAAATTCCACCGTCTTGACATTCAGTTCATCCTCAATGATTTCCTGATAGAACGCACCGAGCTGCTCCTGTGCTTTAACAAACATCCGGGCAAGCGGCTGACGGTTTTTGCGGCTGGAACCGTTGCGCGCCGCACGGCCAAGCACAACGATTTTCAAAACAAGATCCATATCGGTCTCCAGCTGTGCATCAATGCATGCTTCCTCCGCTGCGGGGTAATCGCACAGATGCACGCTTTCGGGTGCCTGCTTATCCAGATTGCGCACCAGATTCTGATAGATGCTTTCCGACATAAACGGAATCATGGGAGCTGCCGCTTTGCTGACAGTAACCAGCGCAGTATACAATGTCATATAGGCATTGATCTTATCCTGCGGCATATCCTTGCCCCAGAAGCGATCGCGGCTGCGCCGCACATACCAGTTGCTCAAATCGTCCACAAAATCCTGAAGCGCACGCGCCGCTTCCGGAATGGCATAGCTGCCGAGATTTGCGTCCATTGCTTTTACCATAGAGTTCAGCTTGGAAAGGATCCACTTATCCATAACCGACAGCTTATCATACTCCAGCGTATACTTTGTCGGATCAAAGTTATCGATATTTGCATACAGGACATAGAACGCATAGGTATTCCACAAAGTACCCATCAATTTGCGCTGCCCTTCCTGAACGGCTTTGTCCGAGAAGCGCTTAGGCAGCCAGGGTGCACCATTGGAGTAAAAATACCAACGAATTGCATCTGCGCCGTATTTTTGCAGTGCCTCAAACGGATCGACCGCGTTGCCCTTGGACTTGGACATTTTCTGGCCGTTTTCATCCTGCACAAGCCCCATGACAATAACGTTCTTATAGGGTGCTTGATTGAACAGCAGGGTTGAAATTGCCAATAGCGAATAGAACCATCCGCGTGTCTGATCGACCGCTTCCGAAATGAAATCCGCCGGGAACTGCTGTTCAAACAGATCCTTGTTTTCAAACGGATAATGATGCTGTGCAAACGGCATCGAGCCGGAATCAAACCAGCAGTCGATCACTTCGGGAACGCGCTTCATTTCCTTGCCGCAGCACGGACACTTGATTGTAACCGCATCAATGTACGGACGGTGCAGCTCGATATCCTCCGGGCAGTTATCCGACATGGCTTTCAGCTCTTCAATGCTGCCGATCGCATGGCGATGACCACATTCACATTCCCAGATGTTCAGCGGCGTACCCCAATACCGATTGCGGGAAAGTCCCCAATCCTGCACATTTTCCAGCCAATCGCCAAACCGACCCTTGCCGATGCTGTCCGGCACCCAGTTGACTGTATTGTTGTTGCGGATCAGATCTTCCTTGACATCGGTCATCTTGATGAACCAAGAATCACGCGCATAATAAATCAAAGGGGTGCCGCAGCGCCAGCAATGCGGATAGCTGTGTTCAAACACCGGTGCGCTGAACAGCAGCCCGCGCTTTTCCAGTTCCTTAAGCACTTCTTTATCCGCCGTTTTGCAGAACATTCCGGCCCAGGGAGTTTCTTTTGTCATTTCGCCCTTGCCATCGACGAGCTGAACAAACGGAAGATCATATTTACGGCCGACATTGGCGTCATCCTCACCGAATGCCGGTGCGATATGAACAATGCCGGTACCATCCGTGAGTGTAACATAAGAATCGCATACAACATACCAGCACTTTTTGTTCGGGCTTACAAAATCGAACAGCGGCACATATTCCTTGTATTCCAACTCGCGGCCGCTGTATGTTTGCAGCACTTCATAGCTGTCTTCCCCAAGAACCGTATCCGCCAAAGCCTGTGCAATATAGTAAACCGCCGCATCCTCTTTCATGCGTACCTTGATGTACGTTTCATCCGGATTGACACACAATGCAACGTTGGAGGGCAGCGTCCAGGGGGTCGTTGTCCATGCCAGGATAAAGGCATCTTCGTCCTTAACGCGGAACTTTGCAATCGCAGAGCGCTCTTTTACATCTTTATAGCCCTGTGCAACCTCATGGCTGGAAAGCGGTGTTCCGCAGCGCGGGCAGTACGGGACGATCTTGAAGCCCTTATACAAAAGACCCTTGTCCCAAATCTGCTTGAGCGCCCACCATTCCGATTCGATATAATCGTTATCATAGGTGACATACGGATGCTCCATATCCGCCCAGTAGCCGACCGTATGGGAAAAATCCTCCCACATGCCCTTATACTTCCAGACGCTTTCCTTGCATTTTTTGATGAAGTCCTCCAGACCGTATTCTTCGATCTGTTCCTTTCCATCAAGGCCGAGCAGCTTTTCGACTTCCAGTTCTACGGGCAGACCATGCGTATCCCAGCCGGCCTTGCGCGGAACCATATACCCTTTCATAGCACGGTAACGCGGGATCATATCTTTGATCGCACGTGTTTCCACATGGCCGATATGCGGCTTGCCGTTTGCCGTCGGCGGGCCATCATAAAATGTATGGGTCGGTCCTTCCCGGCGGGAATCAATGCTTTTTTCAAAGATTTTGTTTTCTTCCCAGAATTCTTCCACCTTTTTTTCGCGTTCGACAAAATTCAGATTCGCTGAAACCTTATCATACAACACGTTAAAATCCTCCCTCGAACTATCGGTTTGTACAGCAAATAAAAAAGCCTTCCTCCCGCGAACAGGACGAAGGCTTACCTCGCAACCACCTATTTGCAGCGTACCAACATACGCTCTTTCGATAACGGTGAAACACCGGCAGGGCCTACTGAACGTTCAGCCTGCAGCTCCGGAGGGATGTTCCGCAGAATGCTACTTTCACCGGGCTTGCACTATCCCCGATTCGCTTTGGATTTTGCACAATGCATACTGTCTCCATCAACGCAGATAACAATTAGCTGTATGCTTTTATTTATACCACACCCAAAAGCAAAAGTCAAACAAAAGAACGAAAAATACGCCCGCTTTCCGATCGGTGTGCAGGAAATGTGCATTTATGCTTGCTAAAGTACCGGGTTTATGTTAGTGTTAATACATATCTGAAGTCACTGGAGGGCTGCCTTGTGCAAATTCACAAATCATCGGAAGATTACCTTGAGACCATTTTGATGCTGAAAGAGCGCAATGGTATGGTTCGTTCAATTGATATTGCAAATGAGCTGAATTATTCCAAAGCCAGTGTCAGTATCGCAATGAAAAAGCTGCGTGAAAATCAATATATTGAAGTAGACGCAGAAGGCTTTATCGCACTTACCGATGCCGGCTATCAGATTGCATCCAATATCTATGATCGGCATCGGCTTCTGACACAGTTTTTCATCCGTATCGGCGTCAATCCCGAAACAGCCGAACAGGATGCCTGCCGGATCGAGCACGATTTGAGTCAGGAAACCTTTGAAAAGCTTTTGATCCACGCACGCAGCCACACCGAAATCAGCGAAAACTGATTTTGACGCATTTCCCGCATCAAAAAAGAACCGGCTTCTTCGCAAGCCGGTTCTTTTTATCATTCATCTGCGGGGTTCGATGATCATTCTTCCTCGAACTGATCCTTGCCGACACCACACAGCGGGCATACCCAGTCTTCGGGAACATCTGCCCACAGCGTACCTGCGTCGATTCCGTTATCCGGATCGCCCAGTTCCTCATCGTAAATATAGCCGCAAATCGTACATACATATTTTTTCATTTTAAGTGCCTCCTTATTCTTGGTTTTATACATCAAGATCCGCTTTGCGCAGCTGCGCGCGTTTCTTTCTGCCGGTGTTATTATGTCTACGGCCTGCGCATCCTATGCAGCCAAAGCCGCAGTCTCGGTGTTTCCCGGTGTAAAGCCATTTTGCTTTACACCGTATATTTTCACTTTGCTGTTCCGGTTCGGCTCATTCCTTATAAAAAAGACACGCAATCGGATTTTCCTTAGTAAATCCCACATTTTCGAGGGATTTCAAGCGATAAAACGCTTTTTTGCCTGCGTTTGCTGTCTTTCAGGCAGGGAATCCCTATTGCGCACCCGCCTGTAATGCTCTTTCACTTTACAGGCGTTTTTTACTTCGGCAGCTTCCTTCCACATTTAGGGCAGTATTCGTAGCTGCCCTCTACTCCTTTTCCACAGTATGGGCAAAAGCCGTCTGCATCGCTCTGATCCGGTTTGTGATCCACCACACGGCTTTCCCCGAAGCGTTCCTCCAGTGGATCGCGTTCGTCTTCTGTGATATCAAAAAGAGAATATCGGTTCTTTCCTGTTGCGTTTTTGTAGTGGTACATCATCTGCACAACACCGAGAATCACAAAAAGAATTCCGAAAATCGGGAAGATAAGCGGTGCGCCGGCACGAACCACTCCAATCGTCCAAACAATTCCGAACAGCACCGCAGCCAGTGCACCGATCCCATTCATTCCAGAGGGTCCTCTGCCCGGTTTTATGCTTTTCACCGCTCCACCTCCGATTCCTATCTTTTTGTCTTCTTCATTTTATCATACCCTTCTTCTTTTCTGCAAGATAATTCGAGTGTGACTGCCATATTTTTTTGAGCAACCCATAAATACGATACCCTGTCCGCAAGGATCAAGACGTACCGGGTAATCTGATTAACGGAACGGCGTGGGCCTGCGGGTCTACCGAAATGCAGGAGTGCGGCACGGAAAGCACATTTTACAGCTGCCTGTTACAGAAAAAAACTGTTTGATTTTCACGCGGTGTGATTCAAACAGTTTTTTCTATATCCTTGAAAACAGCAGCGGCAACATCTGCACGGATTCGTTTTCTTTTTGTGCCTATTCGGATTGGAAAATACACCAGGAATCGCCTATCTTCACATCGATCCGGGTTTCATTCCAGCGCTGATATTCGTACTTGCCGAAATTGGATTCATTATCCTTTGCCGGAAGCTGCGTCTGCGGAACCGTGGAACTGATTTTGCCGTCCATCACTCCACAGCGCGCTTCACTGCTGCATTCACCGGTGTCAAAATAAAGCGTTCCGTCCACCATGATCGCCAAACGGCAATCGTTTGGCTGCATGCCTTCTTCGCCGCTTGAAACCGGCGTTTTCACCGGCTCCGACGGCTGCGAAACAGATGCCTTGCAGCCTGTCAGCACCAGCGCCGTACACAGAAAAAGCGCGATCCATATCTTTTTCATGGCTCATGCCCCCGTTCATCCCTGCGGATCGTACATGGTTCCGATAAAAACGGGCACTCCCGTCTCCCGGTCGATAATCATATAAATAAACGGTCTTGTCAGATAAACCTCTTTCGGGTCTTCCTGCGGCGCGGCGCATCCTGCCTCTATTTGAACCGCCGTTGCTGCGGCTGCACGCGTACCCTTTTCGCTCACTTCGATAAAGGTTTTCTGCACCACCTTGCTGATATAGAGATTCCCGCTTTCCACCGTACCCATACCGGAAAAATCCGCCTTTCGCTCATCGAATGCATCCGTCATGCCCAGCTGCTGCAGCGGAGTGTTCAGCAGATATTCCGACTGTGTTTTGAACTTCGGGATACATACCCTGACCGGCTCGTGCGCAGGATTTGCAAGCATTTCATGCAGGCGCTCCCCGGTAAGCCCCGCCAGATATTCCGCAGCGGTCGTTCCCTCATTCGGCAAAAGTGCCGCGAAGGCGTACCGCCCCCCTTTGTAATCTTTCAAAAATCCGGTTGCGCCGGTGTCCTGCAGATAATCCGCTTCCTCACTGCGCATGAACTGCGTCTGCTTTTTTGTGCCGTCCTCCTGCACAAACTCCGCTTCATAGCTTTGATCCTCTTTATATTCATTCTGCCATTTTGCTTCAAATGTCAGTGCATTTACAAGACACATCACTGTATCCGGTGAAAATTCACGGATGATTTCCGGGATCATCCCCTGGGTGCGCTCTTTTACCCAGCGGTTTACATCCACGCGGGTCGCTTCGTCAAAGGGTGCCGCGTACAGCTCTGCGCCATAACGGTCGGCATTTGTCTGCAAAAACACCTCATTCGGCTGAAAGCCCTCGTTCCGATACCAGATCGCGTTAGCGGGGATCAGCTTGTATCCAGCGCCCTGCGGCAGATTTTTCAGATACCCGGAAAGCACCTGGTTCAATTCTTCCGTGTTCATACCGAACATTTCTTCCATTTGCTTTTGTGTTTCGCCCGCTGCGCCGTTGAGCGTCATCGCCAGTGCCGCCTGCGCCGAAAGCGGGGACACAAGCGTGTTTTTCCCCGCCTGTGCGGTCTGCTGCGCAAGACGCACCGCAAAATCCGTGATTTTCACCGTTTCCTCCTGCGTGGGTGTGACCCGTTCGCTCACCGCATTTGCACGGATGTTTTCCATAAGATCCACGCTGTTGTTCATGCGGCCGCCGCATGCCGTCATGCCCATAAGAAAAGCACCGGTCAGCACTGCCGAAAGACCCTGTCTCACTCGTTTTTTCATTCTGTCCGCCTCCTTTTATTCATCCTTTTTCAGCCGGATGCTAAGCATCCTTTCCTCATCCCCATTGGGGGAAAGCATAATGTCGATGATATCCCCCTCGGCTGCCTTATCCAGCACCTGCGGATACTGCGCATAGATCACTGCACGCGCTGTATCCTCTTGTTTATCCGCACCGGCCTCCCGGATAGTGATTTCCACCACATCCCCTGCCCGGAACGGTTCGGTTTCGCTCAGCACGGCTGCGGTAAACCCGGTATCCCTGCGCGTTTCAATACGCACGCGAAGTACGCTTGCCGCCTGCTCCCCTGTGCCGTTTTCCGCGGCGCCCTCCGCGGGTGCTTTCTCTGCCGGCTGCGCACAAGAATGCGATGCCGCGCCGACTGTCGTTTCGTTCTGCAAAATTTCTCTTTCCCAAAGCCCCTGCGCGGCGACGGCAACCGCCATGCAGGCTGCCGCCCCTAGAATCAGGCGGACGCCTTGTCTGCTGTGTTTTTTTCGGTGCGTTGGCTGCTGTGCCGCTTCTTCGACATATTCTTCCCGGATATCCCCAATGGCCTGACTGATTTCTTCCCGCGTCATACGGTCACTCCCTCCTTTTCGAGATAAGCCTTCAGCTCACCGCGCATCCGGGTCAGCCGAACCGAAACGGTATTGCTGCGCATGTCCATTGCTTTGGCAATATCACCGACTGCATCGCCGTACCAGTATCGGCGCACAAAAATGATTCGGTTTTCCTTTTCCAGCTGTGCCAGGAACTGATTGAGTTTTCGTGTCAATTCCCTTGCTGAAAAGCTTGATTCGGTTGTATCAGCCGCTGAAAGGCAGCCTTCCAGTTCGTCCAAAGCAACATCATAGCTGCTGTTGCGTTTATGCGCCGTGTTCTTATGATATCGTGCTATTGCAATATTGCGGACGATCCGATATAGATATGTGCAAAGCGGATTCGGACGCTGCGGGGGAACTGTATTCCACACCGCAAGATATGCATCATTTACACATTCCTCTGCATCCCTATCACTATGTAGGATGTTTTTTGCAATTCTCCGGCAGCCTTGTTCGTATTTCTGTGCAAGCTGTGTGACCGCCTGTTCCGACCGTGCAAAAAACAGTTCCAAAATCGTACGATCCTCCTGCATTCCTTCCCCGCCTTTCTTTGCCCCTCATCTATTTACTATGGAACCGTACCGGAATATTACCGAAAATCTGATAAATTTTTCTTTGAGGAAAGCGTATCAAATCAGCGGTGTTTTTTCAAGCCTGTGCCGCTTGCCGGTATTCTTAAGAAATTCTTTTGATTTGCCTGCTGCACCGTTTTAGAATTGCACGATATCCTTGAAGACATAAGGCTGGGGCTTTGTTCCCCTGCCGGTTTTAAAAAAGGGGGAATGCGTTGAGTGCACTTGTTTTATTCTGCCGTCTTTTGTGTTCCGCACAAGTTTCCTTTCTTGTTGCAGACTGCGTTTCCATGCTATACTGGATAGCAGATAATCAAACCGATCGAACAGAGCTGCTTGCGGCACTTTGTTTGGCATAAAGGAGTTTCATCATGGAGTATCACATTCTTGTCGTGGAGGACGACCGGGAAATTTTAAACGGCATTGCCATTTATCTTAAAAATCAGGGGTATGAGGTGTTCAAGGCATCCAACGGCCAGGAAGGGCTTGATCTGATTGCCCGCAACGAAATACACCTTGCCATTGTCGATATCATGATGCCCGTTATGGACGGCGTGACAATGACTATGAAGCTGCGGGAAAGCCATGATTTCCCGGTTATCATGCTTTCCGCCAAGTCCGAAGACATTGATAAGATCACAGGGCTGAACATCGGCGCGGACGATTACGTTACTAAACCCTTCGTTCCTATGGAGCTTTTGGCGCGCGTCAATTCCCAGCTGCGGCGGTACACAAAATATCTAAGTGCCCTGAAAAAAGCCGCTGCGCCCAACGAGCACGTTTTCACCGTAGGCGGGCTGGAGCTGAACGAACAGACCTTTGAGCTTACGGTGGACGGCGCACCGGTAAAGCTGACGCCGCTGGAATTTAAAATCATGCTTCTTTTCATGAAGAATCCGGGGCGGGTTTTTTCCGCAGATGAAATTTACGAAAAAGTCTGGAATGAACGCGCCGTGAACACCGACACCATTATGGTGCATGTACGCAATATACGGGAAAAAATTGAAATCAACCCGAAAGAACCAAAATATTTAAAGGTGGTATGGGGAATTGGATACAAAATCGAAAAGCAGTAAAGCAATCGGCATTGTGCTCAGCATCCTTTTGGTGCTGGGGCTTGCCGTTGGTGCTGTCGGCACTTATCCTTCCATTTCGGATCAGCTGAAAATGCAGCAATCTCCTGTTTACAACTCGGAATGGTTTGAAGATGAACTTACCGATTTTATTTACGGCACTTATTATTTTACCAAAAGCAACGGCCAAACTTTGACGCCCAGTGAGGTTTTTCTGCCTGAATTTACACAGGAAACGTTTCAATATGAACAGGAATACCGCAAGCTTGTGCGCGATGCGGCTTTATCCGGCAATATCAGCAGCGAGCTTCTTGCCGATTTATCGAACCAGAATTTCTATATAACCGAACAAGGGGCACGCAATCTGCCATCCGATGAGGTACAAAACGTTCCCTCGCAGGAATTCCCCGTCCGGGAACCGGATGCACAACAGGATAACACTATTTCCATTGAAAATGCCACGGATGACGCAGGAAAGCCTTTGGTGCTTACGCAGGATGATCTTGTGCAGGGCGGGCTCGATCTTGTGGAGCGCAGCAAGATCCTGAGCGAATTTGATTCCGATTTCTTCTATTCCTCTTCCCGAGTCAACGAGGCTGTTTTCAACCCGCACAACATTATTTTCAGCGTGCAGACAGACGGCGGCACGGCGATAACCAATGACAAAAGCGGTGTGATTTCCGGCCTGCTTTCATCCGCCGACCCTCGCCTTTCCTTGCCGGAAGCATATCAGTTTTTGATTCGCGTGCAATTTGACAAAAACGGAAATTTCACGATCCGCGATCTGCTGACAGAAGACCCCCAATATGCACAGGGCCACAGGGTAACGATTGAAAACACGATCCGCAATTACCCTTTCCGTATGCTCAATACTCACGGTGTTCCTTCCCGCTTCGGCACTTCCCCCTTAAAAAAATACGCTTTTAACGAATCTTCGTTTTTGAACGCGCAATCTATTCTCCCGCGCGGCATCACCGCTGTTTTTGCCATACCCCGAGAGATCGTTGCCGGCGATCTTGTCGCGGACATCGCTTTTTCCAGCCTGCAGGCAAACTTAGGCCGCACCCTGTTCCCTTTGGTGTTCATCGCGGTTCTGGGCATCGGTGCACTGGCCGGCCTTGTATTCGGGCTGTTCCGCTTTTGGAATCTCGGCAGCGGCAGACTGCTGCGGAATATTCCGGTTGAATTGCTGCTTGCGGCCGACATCACCCTTGCTATGGCCGGATATAAAATTTTGATACTCCTTTTGATCCCGACGCTGAACGGCTCGTTTTCTTTGTTCCTGACAAAAAACATGCTCCTTTCCCCTGCCGCTGCGCAGGCTCTTACCATTGCCGCAAACTTTGCCGTATGGATCGTTTTTGCTGCAACTGCTTATGTTTCACTCCTTTCCTATGCCAAGATATTCCGCATAGGGCCTGCCGCCTATCTGACCGAACGCAGCTGGTGCGTGCAAATCCTTTTGTGGCTTTGGCGCATCATCCGCACATTCTGTCAAAAGATCTGGACATCGGTTTTCGATATCCGCCTGGAAGCATCTGCGCACAGCACCATTCTGAAGCTGGTTGCACTGCATACGGTTATTTGCACCGGCATCTGCCTGCTTTGGGTCTATGCACTTCCTCTTGTCGCCGTGTACTCGATTTTCCTGTACCTTGTGCTGAAAAAGAAATACATTGCGTTCCAGTCCGACTATCAAAACATTCAAAATGCGGTTTCCCAGATGTCCGAAGGCAATCTCGATTTCCAAATGGAGGAAAATGCCGGCGTGTTTGAACCGCTGAGAGCCGAGCTGTGCGAGGTGCGCAGCGGCTTTAAAAAAGCAGTGGATCAGGAAGTGAAAAGCCAGAATATGAAAACCGAGCTGATCACAAACGTATCGCACGATCTGAAAACGCCGCTCACTGCAATCATCACCTATATCGATCTGCTGAAGGATGAAACGATTTCGGACGAACAGCGCCGCGAATATATCAGCACGCTGGATCACAAAAGTCAGCGTCTCAAGCAGCTGATTTCAGATCTTTTTGAAGTGAGCAAGGCATCCTCTCAAAATGTGACGCTCGATTTGGAGCGGTTGGATCTATGCGCTCTTTTAAAACAGGTGCGATATGAACTGGGCGATAAAATCCAAGAAAGCGGCCTTGATTTCCGCTGGGATATCCCGCAGGAGAAGGTCTTCGTGATGCTGGATGGCAACCGAACCTGCCGCATCTTTGAAAATCTGATCATCAACATAACCAAGTACTCCCTGCCCGGAACCCGCGCATATATCAGCCTTGCCGCATCGGATCGCACCGTGCGTGCAGTCTTCCGCAATATTTCGGCCGCCGAGCTCCCCGCCGATGCACAAAAGCTTACCGAACGCTTTGTCCGCGGGGATGAATCCCGCAACACGGAAGGCAACGGCCTGGGACTTGCCATTGTGAAAAGCTTCGTGGAACTGCAGCACGGCACCCTGCGCATTTCGGTGGACGGCGATCTGTTCAAGGCTGAAGTCGAATGGGCATTGGCGCCCGACTGCGAACCGGAAAGCCCGGCAGCAGCTGATGATTTGCAGCAAAGCGTCGATTCCAACGCCCTGCCCGCAGTGCCAAGCACAGAACCCGAAAGCACGTTCTGATCTTCTCTTTTTGTTCCCTCAATAAACGATACCGCCGTCTGCCGTTCGGAACAGACCGGCAGACGGTTTCCTACTTTTACACAACAAAGGCGGTGTTTTTATGCTTTCACGCAAATCGACCCGGTGGGATATCTTCCTTCGTATTTTCTTCATCGTGTGCACCTTTTCCCTGTTTCTGCCGTGGTTCACCTATCATGCCCCGGTCATGGGCTATCGCTTTGGCTTTACCTTCATCCAGCTGTTTGCCATACCTCTTCTTGTGATCGGCGTGTATCTTTTCATGCCGAAAAAAAATAACGCACTTTTGGTGGCAGCCGAATTCAGTGTCACGGCAAATCTTGCCGTTCTGGTAGCAGTTTTGGGGCTGTGGCAGGAAATCTGCAATATCAAGCGCGGGTTTCAGCTGCTTGACGGCCTGCACACTGCACTGCCCGGTTTTTGGTTCTCGGCGCTGCTTTTCATTCTTTTCTTTCTGATTTTTCAAGGAGAATTCTGGAAACGGCTTGTGTAATGGCTCGGGTTCTTTTCAATTTCGCCCCGCAAAGCCGCCGACTCCTTGCCCACCGCAAAAAATACGGCACAGCCCGAAAAAGGCTGTGCCGTATTTCTTTATTTTCTTCTATTTTCGGCAAATGCGCGTTTACAGCTTGGTATCCCAGCGGCCGCACCAGACGTTTTCCTCCGGCACGCCCTTGAATTCACTGTCACCGCACAGCTTTTCGATCATCACATCAATCACTTCCGGGCTGTCCATATAACAGTTGACATATGTATGGCTCATGGTCAGATCGATCAGATAATTGGGCAGATACAGGCTGATAAACGCCGTCGGAACCTGGCTGACGTACCACGGCTGCTGACCGGGCATGGTCCACTTCACCCGCATCGTATTGTACTGGGCAAAACCGACCTGATCGATAAATACCAGCACACCGTCTGTATTTTTCGTGAAATCCTCCATGCTTCCTTTTGCCGCGACCGCGTCCCCATCTTCCACGATAAATCCGCGCGCCTGCAGCTTTTGGATGATCTGCGCCTTGATTTTTGCCCCGGAATCATCGCGAATCAGCTTGCCGGCAATCACCTTGCCATCGCCTTCCAGGAAATACACGCGCAGCCGCTTTTTGTGCACGGGATCCAGCGGCAGCATTTTCTGCGTATCTTTCACCAGCGTAATGAACTGATCGGCACATTCTTTCGCAATTTTTCGATGTTCTTCACAGCCGACTACACTCAGATTTTCCTTTGGCGGCAAAAGCGTACCTGCGGCCTGTTTTTTGTGCAGGCCGATGCTTGCCTTTACGCCAAGGATCCGGCGCAGTGCATCCTGCATGCGTTCCTCGGTGATAACCCCGTTCTTATAGCCGTCCATCATATAGCCGAAATCTTCATCCATATCGTTGAAGAACAGGAACATATCACAGCCCGCTGCAATGGCAGCCGGAACCTGCTGCGAACGCGGCATGGCTCCAAACATGCCGATCATATGGCTTGCATCCGTAACCACAAGCCCGTTGAAGCCAAGCTTTCCCTTCAGAAGGCCGGTAATCAGTTCGGGGCAGAGTGTTGCAGGCAGAATTTCGCTGTCTTTGAGCGGGTGATCCGCCAGCCTGCGCTGCCAAGCCGGCTGCGCAATATGCCCGGCCATGATCGTCTTGACCCCGTAATCGATCAATTCCTGATATACACGCCCAAACGTGTTCATCCAGGTATCGGCATCCAGGTCGTTGATGCCCATCATCAAATGCTGGTCGCATTCCTCGGTGCCATCGCCGGGAAAGTGTTTAATGGTCGTTGCCATTTCGCATTCTTGCGTTCCGCGGATAAACGCCTTGGCATAATCGATCGTGCGGTCCGGATCCGCACAGAACGAACGGGTCTGCACGATCGTATTGCGCCAGTTCTGCAAAAGGTCTACAATCGGCGCAAAGTTCCAGTTGGAACCGATTGCCATTGCTTCTGTTCCGCTGACTTTTGCGGTTTTGTACGCAACCTCGGGGTCGCGCGAAGCTGCGGTGGAAGCGCCGCAGGAAACCGCTGTGCCGCCGCCGACACCGCCGTTGCCGCCTGCCTCACAGTTGGACGCCACCAGCAGAGGGATCTTACTGTATTTTTGAAATGTGCTGACCATTTCATACAGTTCCTGCGCCGATTTATTATGATAACGCAGTGCCCCGGGATGATATTTTTCCGCAACTTCGCGAATGGATTCGGGACTGAAATCCAGCACCATATTCACAAACAGCTGCCCGACTTTTTCTTCATCGGTCATTCCGGCAATGGTGTCCTCGACCCATTTGACGTCATCATCGGAAAGATAATACGGCTTTGCCTTTAAATCAACCACTTTTATCCTCTCCTTTTATTTGACAGCATGCACAAAAGTCTTGCACATGTGATTCGATTATTATTTTATTATAGCAACGAAATCATGCTTTTGCAAGGGATTTACTGCAGCGTTCCGTCCAAAATCTGCATATAGTACCATGGACGCCCTGTGTGGATCGTTTTGCCGGAAAGTTTTGCACACGGTTCGTTTTCCTCAATTTTGGGAAAGCGAAGGCTGTATGCGCACAGTGCCTGATATTTGAGCTTTCGTTCCCGGTTTGCCGCATTGTTTCCGTATTTGGAATCGCCGAGGATCGGACATCCGATCGATGCCATGTGTGCACGGATCTGATGCGTGCGGCCTGTCACCAATTCCACATCCAGCAGAGCAAGCTTTCCGCTGACTGCGATCGTTTTATACTTTGTAATAATTTTTTTGGCTGCCGGTGCTGCGGCATGCAGCACGCGAACTCTGCCCGCTTTGGCATCTTTGATAAGGTAATCTTCCAGCACAGCCTGCTTGGGCTGGGGGTGTCCGAACGTAACGCACAGATATCGTTTTTCAATGCGGCGATCCTTCACCAGCTTCAGCAGAAACTCCTGTGCTCTGCACGTTTTTGCAATCAGTACGGCACCGGATGTTCCGGTATCCAGCCGATGACACAGTTTCGGCTCAAAATCGCGCTGCGGCATGTACTCCCCTTTTTGATACAGATACGCAAGTGCCCGGTTGATCAGCGTATCGGCTGTTTTCCCCTGCTCATCCATAACCGCAAGCCCCGCCGGCTTATCCACGCACAGCACCTCGTCGTCCTCGTACACAACGTTCAGCCCTTTTCCCGCACGCAGAAAAATCGGCCCTGCGGGCACTTCCAGCACACTGTCGGGCAAATAGATGCACACTTCACAGCCCGGTTCCAGCCGTGTGGAAAGCGGCTCTTTTTTCCCATTCACCTTGATTTTGTTTTCACGCAGATATTTATGAAGCTTGCCCGGCGTCAACTGCGGAAACTGCTTTAAAATGGCAGCATCCAGCCGCGGCTTTGTCCTTTCCTCAACCGTAAAACGTTGCACAATAATCCTCCCGCGCAGAACATTTGGATGTCCCGCTCTTATTTCTTGTTTTTATTGTACCACAATATTCCATTTTCGCAGCAACATTTC
>JAHHSK010000020.1 GCA_020025255.1 Ruthenibacterium sp.
TTTCGGTAAACGGCATATGCGAAGGCTTCCTCTGTGATTTTGCACAAGAAGATCCGCAGATCCTGTTGCAGGAAAAATGCAGGAACATCGTAAAGGAGAAAAGAACAGGCGATTCGCGGAAACCGCGCAGGGCGCTTTCGATCGCAGGGGCTGGGTATTTCCGGCTTGAATGCAGGCTGCCGGCCTATTTGAAATCGTTTTTTTTGCGCAGAGGAAAATCCGGCATTCGAAAGGATACCAAACGCCGGATTTTGAAAAATGCATTTTATTCGGTTGATCGCTTTGTGTTTTCTGCCTGCGCTTTTTGGCGGGCGCGGTTTTCTGCTTCGCGCTTGGAAAAAACGCATCCGCAGTAATCCTGACGATACAAACCATGCTCGGCAGCCAGAATCGTGCTGCGCTTGAAGCCGTTTTTCTTTTTAAAGTCGGAAGGAAGCCATTTTACATGGAACTGTTCCGCAGCCTGCTGGCCAAGGGTGTTGAGCCATTCGGCGTTTTTATGCGGACTGATCGAGAGTGTGGTGGTAAAATAATCATAGCCGCCCTGATGTGCGATTTGCGCTGTGCGCAGCAAGCGCAGCCGATAACATTCATAGCAGCGCGCGCCGCCTTCCGGAATTGCCTCAAGCCCTTTTACTGCGGCGTAAAAGGATGCAGGGTCATACGCTTCGCACAGGACGTCAACCGGATTTTCATATACGGTTTCCTTTACAAAGCGCTGAAGCTCCGCACTGCGCAGGGCGTATTCCTGTGCCGTATCGATATTGGGATTATAATAATGTGCCGTAATTGCAAAGTGGGAAGCCAAAGATTCCAGAACAAAGCTGGAGCACGGGGCACAGCAGCAGTGCAAAAGCAGCCGGGGCAAATTCCCCTGCTCTGCGCGCAGAACCTTTTCCATTTCCAGCTGATAATTGATTTTAACAGGCATGAAACCGCCGCCTTTCCGATAGGTATTGTATCATGATTTGAAAAACAGAGCAATATTACAAAACGGATAAACATTCCTCAAACTTTGTTCACATCTTTCCGTTATACTAAAAACATGCCACAGGAGGGAAGGCGGCTGCATCAAAGCGGTGCCGAAACCAGCCTGAAGCGTGGGACGCAAAGAAATCTTTCGTCAAAAGCGCGCAGTGAAGTTCACTGTTATCACTTTTTTGAATCTAAGCCGGGCCGCAAAAAGCCTGCCCGGCGGCCACAGATTTTCCTGTAAGCCAATGGCTTCGGGTTTTTATATAAGATAGAATCCATGCTCTCGCTTTTCCATGTTTCTTTTTCGTTTCATTTTGGGAATTGTGCGGTCGGCTGAAAAATGCCGGCCGCATATTTCGTTATACGGATAGAGCCGGAAAATACAGAGAAGAATTTATTGTAAAAGAAAGAATAATTTTGAAAAAAACGGGGCAAGCCTGCCCCAAAGACGCATAGTTGTGTTATACTAAAAGACGAATACAGTCGGCAGGATGCCGGGAAAGAGGAGTTTCATGGAACAGGAAAAAATCGCGCGGATCAACGAGCTGGCAAAAAAGAGCCGAACGCGCGAGGGCCTTACCGAAAAGGAAAAACAGGAACAGGCGGTTTTACGCAGAGAATATATCGATTCCTTCAAAACATCACTGCGCAGCCAGCTGGACAATACAGTGATTGTTGATGCAAACGGAAAGCGCACACCCCTGAAGCCGAAAAAGCCGTAACCGTTCAGCCGGTGAAAGGAGGGCGTTTGCGTGAAATGGAAAAACGATGGCGAAAGGCAGATTCGTTTGCCGGAAAGCTATCTTGAAAAAAAGCAGCAGGAAGGCTCCGTGCGCACATGGAGCATCCGCCGCAAAGAAAAAAAACACAGGCAACACCGGCATCATCCGGTTTTGTACCGTGTGATCACGGTTTTGCTGTGCCTGTTTATTGTGGTAAGCGTCAGCTTGGGGGCTTATCTGGGCTATTCTACACGAAACGATTTCCTTTGGCTGGATTTGGAACAGCTGCCGTACCGGGATGCGACGATCCTTTACGCTAAGGGGGCGGATGGACAATGGCAGGAATATGCCCGGCTGCTTGCTACACAGCAGAAGATCTGGGTGCCGCTTTCGGAAATTCCGGAAAATTTGCAGCATGCATTTGTTGCAGTGGAGGATCGGCATTTCTATACGCATTTCGGTGTTTCTGTCAAGCGCACGGTCTATGCAGTGCTCAATGAAGTGAAACGGATGCTGACGGGTACCTATTTCGATAACGGCATCAAACAGGGTGCCTCCACAATCGACCAGCAGCTGATTAAAAATCTGACACGCGATGACGACGTCGGCGGATTTGACGGATATATGCGTAAGGTGCGCGAGCTGTGGCGTGCGATCCGGCTGGATGCAAAATATGATAAAGATACCATTATGGAAGCATATCTGAATGTCATCAGCTTTACCGATAACACGGCGGGCGTGCAAGCGGAAAGCATCAAGCTGTTTGGAAAGCCGGCAAAAGAGCTGACGCTCGAGCAGTGCGCTTCGATTGCATCCATTACCAAAAATCCCACACGATATGATCCGCGCAGCCATCCGGAAGAACATCTTGCGCGCCGCAACTACATCCTGTATGAAATGTGGCAGCAGGAATACATCACAGAGCAGCAGTATCTGGATGCCTGTGCACAGCCGATCGGGCTTTCGCCGGGTGCAGTGGAAACGGAACAGCCGCAGGTTACAAGCTATTTTACCGATCAGGTTCTGCAGGATGTATCGCAGCAGCTTTCTGAAATGTACGGGCTGGATAAGACACAGACGACCAATCTGCTGTATAATGGGGGACTGCGTATTTTTACCACGGTCGATCCGGTATTACAGGCAGAAATGGAGCGCACCATGGAAAAAAACCACGCCCGCTTTTTCCCCACATATGGGCTGGGGGTCAAAACGAAGGCAACGCGGTATCTGCCCAACGGGCAGATCGATCGGGATGAACAGGGAAATCCGATATTGGACGATGTGGTTGAAATGCCGCAGGCGGCTATGGTTAGCGTGGGATACGATGGTTCGCTGCGTGCCGTTGTCGGCGGCCTTGGGGAAAAGCAGGTCAGCCGCGGGCTGAACCGCGGAATGGTGCCCCGTCAGGTCGGCAGTACGATGAAGCCGATCGGCGCCTATGCACTGGCACTGGAACAAAACAAGATCCATTGGTCAAGCCCGATCCTGGATGCGCCTGTGCGCCAGATCGAGGACGAAAAAACGGGTGAAATGAAAGACTGGCCTGCAAATGTCACCAAAACGTACACACAGAAAGAAATCCTTGTGGTGGATGCACTGGCACAGAGCATCAATACCGTTGCGGTGCGAGTGGGTGAAATGGCGGGCGTAGGCAGCATTTACAATTTTATGAAGAATGAGCTGCTGCTTTCGGATATGACACCCGATGATAAAGACGCAGGGCCGATGATCCTTGGTTCACAGACGAAGGGGATTTCACCCTATGAACTGGCCGGGGCCTATACAATGTTCGGCAACGGAGGAAAACACTCTACGCTGCACAGCTTTGTCCGCGTAGCACAGGGCAGCGGGCGCGAAATACTGACGCCCCCCATCGAAACCAAGCAGGTGATCAGCCCGGAAACCGCCTGCATTATGAATCGCATGATGCTGCAGGTGATGCGCGGCAATGGAACGGCTGCGGGATATTCGGTGCGCGGCAAAATGGAAAGCATCGGCAAAACAGGCACCTCATCGGATAACCGGGACTTTTGGTTTGTGGGCATGACGCCCTATTATGTGACAGCAACATGGTATGGGTATGATTCCGGGTTTGAACTCAATACCTCATCCGGCACGCATGCTCCGACTTCTGCGTGGAAATATGTTATGGAACAGGCACAGAAAAACCTGCCGGAATTGCAATTCCCGGGATGCGAAAGCGTGGTAGAGGAAACGTACTGTAAGGAAACCGGCGGCCTTGCCACACCCAAATGCCGGCGCACAGCACAAGGGTATTATAAGCGCTCGGCATTGCCGCAAATGTGCAGCAAGCATGCGGCATAGGCTTTGATGCAGCAAAAAGATAAAAGATCCCGCGCGGCGGAAAAGAAAAAAGGCATGGCGTTTTTTCGTTGAGGAAAATCGCCATGCCTTTTGTTTTTGGCAAAGGGAAAAACAGAACAAAGCGCGGTGCTGCAAAAGCAGCACCGCGCTTTGTATCGTCTTTGGGAAAAATGATTCGATGCGGATTATTTTTCATTCCAGATCGGCTCTTTGAGCATCCAGCGGCCGTACTGATCCTTATAGAACAGATCCCGGTTATAAAACTGATCCATGATCGCCCAGAATTCCGTTTCGGTATAGCCGCAGAATTCGCAGAAATCACGCACGCACAAGGGATCCAAGGCACCATCGCGTTCTTTGATAATGGGAATGGCCTCTTCACGCGTCATCATACCGTAGCGGATATAGCGTGCCGTGTAATCGGTTGCCGCAGCATGCCCGAATTTCGGGTATTTCAGCCACGAATGAACCAGATATGCCCGGCTGTCGATCTGATCGAAGTTTTCTGCATGGTGGGTGCGGTCCCATTCGTGCGTCAGATCATGGAAACCGTGTGCCTTTGCGATCTGATAGTTTTTATAGCTGTTCCAAGGCACAAAATAACTCAGATAGAACGGATCGAGCTTATCCAGCTCTTCCTGCGAAGGGGCAAGCGTCAGGGAAAGATCTTTTTCGGTAACGCCGTCACCGACCAGTTCTTCCATGGGCATGCCGATCGCAACGCCGTTATTGATCTGGCCGCGTGCGGAATAGGTTTCTTCATCATCACAGCCGCCGTATTCAAAGCTGACGTTTTCGCCATAGCAAAGCATCGGCGTGTTGAATTTGGCAGCCATGTGCAGGGGGAAGGTGTAGATCAGACGGTCAAGATACCAAGTGGGCTTGCCGTATTTTTCAAAGAATTTGCGCATCAGGATCTTTTGTGCTTTGATGTTGGGCTTGCAGGTGATGATCGTGCAGCCGAATTCTTCGCTGATGTTGCGCATGTTATAGCGGCCGGCATCGGTCATGGGAAAGTTATCCTCTACGCTGAACAGGATCGGGTTCATATGCATCACTTCTTTCAGCATATACACCTGATAATGGCTGTCCTTTCCGCCGGAGGCTGCAACTGCGCAATCGTACCCGCCCGGACCGTTGCAGCCGCGATATTTGTTGCACAGCGCTTCAAATTCCTTCCAGCGTGCATCCCAGTCAACCTGCTTGCGGTGTTCGTAGTGATTGCATGCACTGCACACACCGTTTTCATCAAATGTGATGCCGGGGCGTGTGTCGGGCATGGTGCATTTTTTGCAGTATTTCATGATAAAACTCCTTTTTCAAAAACAGCACAGAATGAGCCTGTGTGGATTGTTTGCAGTTTTATTGTACCCTATTTTGCCGCAGGGTACAAGCACAAGGCACATATCATCGTACAAAACGTGCGATTTTTTCTTCCATTTGGCGTACTTCTTCTTTGGAAACCTTGGCTTTTTGGATGTATCCGTATACACGGGAGGCTGTTGCGGAAAATCCGGGTGCAATGCGGGAAAGCTTCGCCGGGTCGAAATGCAAGGCATCCATAATGTGCACCCCAATCAGCGCGCAGAATTTCAAAAGGTTGAAATGCGGCTTGAACGGCGGCGCAAACGGTTCATCGCGCGGCGGCTCCTTGTACACTTGCTCCAGAAGATCTGCCATGCGGATATAAGAGGGGGTTTGATCTTTATCAAAATAGCCTTCAATGATTTCTTTGGCAATGGGGAAGGGGCGGTCATCCGGTGCATCGGCTGCCGCAGCAAAATCCTCATAATTGGTTACATATTCGGCATCCTTGTAAATCACGGGATCGTATTCATGTTCAATGGGAACCGGACGCAGGATACGGCAGTTTTTTTCGGCAAAATACACTTCTGCGATCGCAGTGCTCATCCAGATGAAAATCTGATCGGCCGCAATGATCCACTGCTTTACGCTGTCTGCAAAAATGACATGGAAGTTGGGACGCTTTTGGGCAAGCGCATCCAGTGCGGCACTGTTCCATTCGCTTGGGTGGCGGCGGTAAACCAGCTGCACTTCGGGGTGCGCACCAAGGTAGCGATCGAACCAGGCAAGCGTTTCCTTCATGCTGATGCGGTTGGTGCGCGCAAAACCGGTAAAATCCTCGCCGGACATGACGGAAAGCTCCTTTACTTCCTCTTCCGACATGCTTGCATAGCCAAAGCTGGAAATATAAAGCATCAGCTTTTTGCTGGGGTCAAGGCCGTGCTCGCGGCACAGCTCTTCCTTGCTTTTGAAATATCCATGAAATTCAGGACGCAGAAAATCCATCATTACCGCACCGGTCACCGGACAGTTTTTTTCCTCCATTCCGTGTGCGATCAGCCGCTGCTGTGTTTTTTTGCCCCAGCAGGTCTGCACGCAGTGCTTGGCATTGCCGTTGAAGTTGAACCACGGTGCCTGCTCCTGTGTATCGGAGAGCATCTGCTCCCAGTGCAGGTTTACGATCTTGTTGCAGCGGCCGATGTTGTTGTAAACATGGCTGTTGATGCCATCATCATCGTACATGCAGCTGGACACCAGAACTTCCGGCTTTTTCCATGTAAAATATTTCAGCTTTTTCCGGTCAAGCAGCTGGCGGATTTCAGTGGAATAGCCGCGCTTGGCAAGCTCTGCCTTTAAAAGCAGGATGCTTTCATATTCCCGGACTGTATGTTCATACAGAATTAAAAAATCAAGCGACAAAATCAAGTCTCCTCTCCAAAAAGCAGCTCGGTATACAGCGGCAGGCCGCGTTCGGTATCAATGTGGAACCCATCAAAGAACAGATCCTCGGTAAAATCCGGCGGGTCAGACCATTCAAAATCACGCACCTGTGCGCCGGTTGCACGCAGCCGTTCCACAACGGGCTGCATCGCTTTATCAATGCCCAGCGGCTCGCAGACAAGCTCGCGCATGGCCTGGGCAATCGGCGGCAGAACAAAAACAAGGCGGATGCCGTTCTGCTGGCAGTAAGCGGCTGTCTGTTCCAGACGCACCAGATGTTCTTCGCTGATGCGGTAAATGGAACTGTCCCGGCGCGCAGGATCCGTCAGAAAATCATAAAGCGAAAACAGCTCATCATCCGTAAGCTCGCGCGTCAGCGGATACGGCAGGCCGTCGCGATCCGAAGAAAGATTCGGGTACACGTTATGCAGATATTGCAGCAGCTGACGCCGATGCGGCAAAGGACGTCCATCCGATGCGGCATAATCGCGTTCGGAATATTCGGCCGTTTCATGCTCGGGGCCCAGATACTGCCCCTCCAAGGTCATTTTCAGGCGGTTGAGCGCCTCCAAATGATAATTGAAATTCGTCAAAAATGCAAATGGGTTATGTGTAATCGCTTCGATATTGCTGATGCGGTCGCGGTCGTAGTTTTCGTTCAATAGATAAAAGCTTACTTCAAGGTAAACGGTGTCAATATCCGGATTCTGCCGCAGTGCATGCTCCAATAGATCGATGATCTCTTTCTGGCCGGCACCGCCGAAGGCAAGCGTGGAAAAGGAACGGCCGGTGATCTGCTCGATCAGGTCAAGATCAAAATGCGCAGAACGGCTGTCACCAAGGATCAGCGCATCCTGCGGATCGGCATCAAAGGAACGCACACGGTAGATCAGCTGATCTTGAGCGGTATAATTATTCGTTTGTATGCCGAAATAGTTGTATGGCTCAAAAGCAATAAAAAGGCAGAAATAGAGCAGTACGGGAAGGAAAAACAGGCTCAGTTTTCCAATCAGTCGTTTCAAAGCAAAGGCTCCCCCCTAAGCGTAGAAGTAATGGCAGGTGGATACGCAGCGGTCAAAAACCGCCGTAGGCTGTGGATACAGCCCGGCCGTAATACCCGTTGTTCATTAAAAATGCGGCAAAAACCAAAGCAAGCAGCAGATAATAGCACAGCCAGCGGGCAAGAGGCTTCAGGCGGACAAAGGCTTCGGAAATATCCGCGCCGCCCAGATGAAAGCGCTGGATGTAATCGGCAACAAACACAATGCCCGCACCAAGGGCGCAAAACGCCAGATACGCTGCGCACAGCAGCGGTGTGCTGTTGAATCCGCGCCCCACAGCGGAGAGGATATCATTCCAAAACGCGGCCGGCTGCCAGTTTGCAAATTGCTGCACAGCAACATGCAGGGCATCGGAAAATGTAGGCGTGCTGAAAAAGATGAATGCGAAGGAAACCGCAAAATAAGTGATGAGGTTTTGGATAACACGGCGCAAGCCGTGCGGCTGCTGCACGGTGCGCTTATGGGCGCAGCGCAGAAGATTTTCTGCAATCTGGAACAGCCCGAACAATGCACCCCACAAAAAGAAGTTGAGCCCCGCACCGTGCCAGATGCCGCTGAGCAGAAAGACGATCATCAGATTGATGCAGCGGCGCAGCGTGCTGCATCGGCTGCCCCCAAGCGGAAAATAGACGTAATCGCGCAGCCATGTGGAAAGGCTGATGTGCCAGCGGCGCCAGAATTCCTGAATGCTGCACGAAAACAGCGGCGTTTCAAAGTTGCGAATCAGTTCAATGCCGAAAAGCTGCGCCGTGGCAAGCGCGATATCACACCAGCCGGAAAAATCGCAGTAAAGCCAGAACAGATAGCACGGTGTCAGGAAGAACAGCGTCATTCCGTTTAAGGAAGAAAGATCACGGTACAGCTCGCCAAGTGACATCATCAGCACATCAGCGACCGCAATTTTCTTGAAAAAGCCGAAAAGCATGCGCTGCAGCGCGCGGATCGTACGAGTGTATTCGAATTGATAATTCCCGTCAAGCTGCGGCAGCAGTTTGTCCGCCCGCGCGATCGGGCCGGAGGTGATTTGGGGAAAGAAGCTTACAAACAGGGCATATCGGATGAAATTGTGCTCTGCACATATTTTTTTGCGGAATACGTCTGCCAGATAGCCTACGGTCTGGAAGGTGTAGTAACTGATGCCCAGCGGAGCGGCGAGCGAAAGAACGCCGCCGGCTTCGGAAACAGAAAAAAGACCGTGCGTTTGTGCAAAACGGGCAAAGAAATCGAAAACGCCGGCGTACTTGAAGAAAATGAGCACCGCAAGCTGGAGCCCGATGCCGCACCACAAGAGGGAAAGGCGGGTGCGGTGCATGGACGACGCTTCGATCCAAAGGCCGAAAGCGTATGTAATGCAGGTGCCCAGCAAAAGAAAAAACAGATAGCCGGGGCTGCCTGCGCACACATAAAAGTACCAGCTTGCAATAAGCAGCATCGGGTTTTTCAGCTTGTGCGGCACAAGGAATACGGCTGCAAGACACAGGGGAAGAAAGAAAAGATATGCGATGCTGGTGAACGCCATAAGCGGACATCCTCTCCGATTGTTAAAATTACTGGTGGGAAGGGGAGCCCTTGAATCCCCGCGGCAAAGCGGCCCCTTTTGTTCCGAAGCGGCAAAATGCACAGGAGAAAACGAATCCGGACTGTGCACAAGGCGGCTGCGGAAAATGATCAACCTTTATTATATGGGAATCTGCCTTATTTGTAAAGAAAAAGAGGGGAATAACACACAGTCCCTCCGTGTATCAGAGGTTGAATTTTCGCACGATTTATATTATACTATGACAGATAGAATCATCAACATCGGGGCATATGCCCAAAATCAGAAAACGGAGGGTCCAGAATGGCGCATACCGTAATGGTCACAGGTGCCGATGGCTTTATCGGGAGCCATCTCACCGAAGAGCTTGTAAAAAAAGGAGAGAAAGTTAAGGCTTTCTGCTATTATAATTCGTTCAACAGCTGTGGGTGGATCGATACCCTTGCACCGGAGATCCGACAGGAAATCGAGATTTTCATGGGGGATATCCGGGATCCGAACGGTGTGCGTACGGCAATGCAGGGGCAGGAGCGAGTATTCCATCTGGCGGCATTGATCGCCATTCCCTTCAGCTATCACAGCCCGGACAGCTATGTGGATACCAATATCAAAGGAACGCTCAATGTCCTGCAGGCGGCGCGCGATCTGGGGACACAGCGGCTTATGGTAACTTCGACAAGCGAGGTGTATGGGACGGCACAGTATGTTCCGATCGATGAAGAACATCCGTATCAGGGACAAAGCCCGTATTCCGCCACAAAAATCGGTGCAGACCGTCTGGCAGAAAGCTTTTACCGCAGCTTTGATGTGCCGGTTTCGATCGTTCGTCCGTTCAACACCTATGGCCCGCGTCAATCGGCGCGTGCGGTCATCCCGACGATCATCACGCAGCTGCTTTCCGGCAAAACCGAGATCCGGCTGGGCAGCCTGACGCCCACGCGCGATTTCAACTATGTCAAGGATACGGCTGCCGGCTTTATGGCGATCGCGGATTGTGAACAGGCGATCGGCAGAGAACTGAACATCGCAACCGGACATGAAATTTCGATCGGTGATCTTGCAAACGAGCTGATCCGTCAGATCAATCCCGAAGCAAAGATCCTTTGCGAAGAAGAACGTCTGCGCCCGGAAAAAAGCGAGGTCAACCGCCTGCTCGGCAATGCGGAAAAGCTGCGCAAATTGACCGGATGGGCACCGGCTTACACGTTTGAACAGGGGCTTGCCGAAACGATTGAATGGCTTCGCGGCAATCTGAACCGTTATAAAAGCGATATTTATAATGTGTAATGCCGGGATGCACTATGGGCGGAAGGAAACCAGAACAATATGCACAAAAGCAATCAATTAAATCATACCGTGTGCCGGGTTTTGCTGTGGATGCTTGGCATTACCGTGTTTTCGCTGGGCGTAAGCTATGTGTGGCGGGTTGCATATGAACCGGCATTCGGTGCCCTGCCCCTGACATTGGGAACCGGGGCGGCAGTGGGGGGCTTCTGCCTTGTTACGGCAGGGGTCGTAAAGCTGTGCGGCAGACGCAGAACGCTCTGCGCGGCGCTTTTGATCTTTTTGCTGGGGATCGTGTTTGCCTTTGTGCTGCCGCCGCTTCAGGCACCCGATGAAACGGCGCACTTCCTGCGCAGTTATGCGGTTTCCAAAGGATATTTCGATTTTGACGCAGCGCGGGATTATTCGGCGGAGCTGGGCGTTTTATACAAGGCGTTCCCAAGCGCGTATTACAACGGATACAGGCAAAGCATCCTGCCGAATTTTGCACAGTATTTTGCCCAAAAGGAATCCATGTATGTCGGTGAAACGATGTATCTGCTCTTTTGGCCGTATCTTCCGCAGGCAGCCGGGATCGCATTGGCACGCCTTGTTGGCTTTGGCGCGCTGGGGCAGATGTATGCGGCGCGCATTGCAAATGCCGCACTGTATGCGCTGCTGTGCTATCCGGCACTGAAAAACTGCGATCGCTACCGGGGCATCCTGCAAAGCGTTATGATGCTGCCGATCGGGCTGCATATCGTGGCAGGCAATTCGTACGACAGCTGGCTTTTGGGCAGCGCGTTTTTGGTTTTCAGCTTTTTTGCAAAAAACGAGATCACACGGCGCGATCTTCCGTTCATGATCCTGGCGGCACTGCCGTGCAGCATCAAGATGCCGCAGCTGATCATGCTCTTGATCTGGCTGTTGATTCCGGAATCCCGCTGGCACGTCCAAACGCGCAGAGGAAAAAGGATTTCGCCGTGGCTGGTGGTTGCGGCGGCCTTGGCGGCGACCGTGCTGTGCTATGGCATCGTGACGGCCTATGCGGGTGCATTCAGCTCCCATTACGGCACGATCGAACGCTGGAATCCGGATGTTTCCATTCCGGGGCAGATCGAGTTTGTTTTGAAAAATTTCCCCCGGACGCTTGCAGTGTTCGTCTTTACGCTGTATGAAAATCTGTGCTATCTGCCGGGGCTTGGCGAATTCTGCAATCTGGATGTCGCGATCCCGGCGGTGATGCTGCTTTCCCTTTTGAGCATTTCGATCGGCATGCTGCTGGATCTTCACCAAAAGGATGCGGATACAGGACATGCGGCAATCGGGCTTGTGCTGTTCGGGGTGCTGTATGTGGGTGTTGTGCTGGCGGCGTTGTATGTAACGTGGACGCCGGTGGGGATGGTGCGCATCATCGGTCTTCAGACACGATATTTTCTGCCGGCACTGCCGGCATTTCTGGCAGCGGGAGGCTGGCTTGCAGGGCATGTGCTCGCAGTGCGGCCGGAACGTGCGGAGCAAATCCGCAAAACGGGATTCTGGCTGCCGTATGTTGCAGGTGCCTTTTCGGCGGTGCTGCTGTTCCAGCACTGCTATATTGGGCCGTTTTAAAATCGAACTGCCGGATGCGCCCCGCCTTGTGCGGGGCGTGCTCCGGTTTTGAATGAAGGAAGGGGGGCTGTGCAATGACAACAGCAGCTTTGGCTGTATCGGTTCTGGCAATCTGCGCATACGGAGCCGCAGCGACACTTCGCTTTCGCGCTCCGGCGGGCACAGCACCGCTTGCTGTGCTGTGTTTGGGCACGGTATGGATGTGTGCGTGGGGATATGCGGGAATGCTGGTGCCGGGGGGAATCCTGTGGTATGCGGGCGCCGGGGCAGCACTGGTATATACCATAGTGAAAATGAAAAAAACCGGGGTAAAGCCGTGTGCTGCACAGATTTTTACACCGGGCTTTGTGCTGTTTGCCGCGGCATCGCTGGCGTTGTGCCTGATTTTGAGCATCCGCCGACCGATGTTTGTTTCTTGGGATGAATTCAGCTTTTGGGGTACGGCTTCAAAACTGACGAAAATACACCATACGCTGTATCCTGCTGTGGAAAGCAATATGTATGGAAAGCTTGCCTATCCGCCCGCAATTCCGCTTGTGAGCTATCTTGCGCAGTTTTTGTCGCCGGGGTTCCGGGATTGGGCCGCCATGGCGGGCTATGATATGATGCTGTGTGCGGCGTTTGCGGCGGTGATTTCTTCATTGGATCTGCGCGGCAGACGAACCGGATTGTTTGCAGGCGTGCTGTGCCTGCTTTTGCCGCTTTTTTTTGAACCGGCTTCCGTTGCGGGCGGGCTTTCCTTTGTGTACCGCACGCTGTTATCCGAAATGTTTTTGGGCGCGCTGTTCGGCGGCGCCCTTGCGGTATGGTTTGCAGAACCGGAAAAAAATGCCGGCACGGCGCTGCGTTTTGCACTGGTATTGACGGTGCTGTGCCTGACAAAGGATGCCGGGCTTGTGCTGATGCTGGCGGCACTGATGATCGCGGGGCTTGATTTGCTTATTTTCGAGCGCAGACGATTTGTGTTCGGCCGGCTGCACGGTATGGCTGCGGTGGCTGCTGCACTGGGTTTGGTGTTGGTGCTGGCGGGAACGGCATATCCCGGCTGGAACCGCTATTTTGGCAGCGCAGTGGCAATCGACAGGACTGCGGGCGATGGTGCGGCGGGCTTGACCATGGGGCAGATCGTTCTTACCGGCCTACAGGAGCTTTTGGGGATCGGACGCACAGAACGCTTCACAACGATTTTGCATCGCATGGCAGGTGCCTATTTTACGCGCCGCGTATCGGTGCTTGGCAGCGGCTTTGTCACAACGCTTGGGATTCTGGCTGTGTGTGCCGCTGTGTTTTTTGTGATGAAAAAGAACCGGCGCTGGAAAGCGGTTTGCTTTGCGGCTGCGGGTCTTGCCGGGCTTGGCGGCATGATGCTGTTCAATCTGTTTGCCTATGTCTATGTGTTTGATGAGGCTTCCGGCATGGGGCTGATCGATTACGAACGCTATTTATGCTTTTACTATTTCGGCTGGATGCTCGGCGCGGTGTGCCTTTTGGTTTGTGAAGCGCATGCAGCGCGCGCACGGATCGCCGTGCTGGGGCTGACAGCGGTTATCTGCGTACTTGGCTTTGCCAAGGTGCCGCTTTCCCGCACGCTGCTTGCGCCGGGTGTTGCAAACAGTGATATGCGTGTGCAGGTCAATGTGCGATGTGAGGAAATCCGCAGCGTGTGCCGGGAAGGGGATGTGATATTCCTGGTTTCGCAGCTGGATGATGCAAACCGGTGGTATCGGTACGCGCACGAGCTGGAGCCGCTGCGTGTTCTGCCGATGCTGGGCGGAACATTGGTGGCGCACGATGATGGAACCTGGGATGCGCCTTCGGTCACGGAAATTTCCCCGCAGGAGCTTGGGGCATGGCTTCAGAAAAACGGGTGCACCTATCTTTATATCGACCATGCCGTCGATTATGATACACAGGGCTATACCGCATTGTTTACCGATGAATTGCGCAGCTTCTATGAGGATGGCGTACGTTTGTATCGCGCCGTAACGCAGAATGGATGCTACCGATTCGAACCGGCCGGAAAGGCAGGTGTGCCATGATGAAGAAAAAATGGAACAGCAGAGTGGGCGTTTATGCGCTGTGTTATCTGCTGGCAGCGGCTGTGTGGCTGATCGGCTGTACCGTGTGCGCCGTGCAGGAAAGTAAGCTTGCGCCATGGCAGCCGGATGAATCGGATTTTATTCTGGATGGCATCAATATCAAGGAAAAAGAGTACTATGATTATACCGACCGGTATGTGTCGGTGCACGGTGACCCCTGGATGCTGTATCCGCAGCCCGTTACAGTGAATCGGGTTTCGTTCCGCCTGCGTGCGCTCAGGGCAACGGGAACGCCGGAATTGTACTACCGCAAGCCGGATGAAACACAGTTTCACCGGATCGCGCCGACGACCTATGATCCGCAGACCGGGGAATATGTGTTCGATACGGGTCTTTTGAAGAACGTTCTGATTCGGATCGATCCGCTTACGACACCGGGATGCCTGTTCGATTTGGAAGATCTGACCTTCAATGCAGCCTTTTCGCTTAAGCAATGCTTTGTTCCAAAGCTGTATCAGGCGGTGCTGCTGGCACTGCTGCCTGCGCTGTGCGGGGCGGCTGTGCTGGAATGGAATGATACGATGCAAAAAACCAAAAAAACAGCAGACGCAATAAACGCAACAAACAAGGAGGCATAATGCAGTATCTGGATGTACTTCTGGCACTGGCCGCACTTTTGTGCCTGTGCCGGTTTTTCTATAAAAGCTGTGGGATGAACGCCGCACTGACCCCGCTTGCTGCTATTTCGGCAACCATGCTGTGGACAAGCTTTGCGGGAGTGGCCGGAATTTTGTATCCGGCGATGTGGGCGTATTATATCCTGTGCTTTGGGCTGGGGCTGTACACTTTGTTGGATAAAAAAACAGCCGGGAAACAGGCGGTTTGCGATTCACCGGGATTTTGGTTTTTCATTGCGGCAAGCCTGATCTGCTTTGTGTATTTTGCTGTGCGCAAACCGATTTTCAGCGAATGGGATGAGGTAAGCTTCTGGGGTACAGCGGCAAAGCTGATGAAACTGAATCATTCGATCTACACCACGGCCGAAATCGCGTGGGATTGGATTCCTTCGCAGATGCCGGGTTTGGTGAGCTTCACTTATTTTATCCAGTTTTTTGGTCAAGCGTTTGCGCCTTGGAAGGTGCTGCTGGCATACAATATTGTGTTTTTTGCAATGTTTGCGGCGATGATCGCATGCTTTGGGTTTAAAAAGTACAGCATTGCGCTGCCGGTGTGCGTGATTGGATTGCTGACGCCGTATTTTCTGACCGTATATACACGCATCATCGAAACATCACATATTTATCTGAGCAGCTATGGAGATATCCCGGCCGGCATGATGTTTGGGGCGGGGATGTGCTGGTACTTTGCATGGCGCAATCAGGTTGTGGAATCAGGAAAGTGCCTGCCGCGCGGCTTTTTTGGCTTAGTGCTCGTATTGGCGGCTTCTGCGCTGTTCAAGGATAATACCTTTGTTGTGGAATTGGTGGGCGCCGGTATCATTGCAGCCGATTTCTTCTTCTTTGGACCGGGGTACGGCGATAAAACGATGCCCAAAGCGCGGAAATGGGGAAAACGCATTTCCTATGCGCTGGCATGCTTTGCGGCACCCATTGCAGCTTATACCGTGTGGAACCGGCATATTGCGATCCTTGCCCGGCAGCGAGAGGCTGTGGGGGAAACCGGAAGCACCAGCCTGCCGCTGACAGAGGTGGTGCGCCGCGGATTCGTGATGCTTTTTTCACCCGAAAGCCGGAGTGAACGCTTTACCCACGCACTCAACAGCATGGGGGATGCGTTTTTTACTTCGAAGCTGTCCGGTATCGGAACGGGTGCGGTTGTGACGGCTGTCATCCTTGTCATTTTCCTGTTTGCGGGGCTTACGGCTGCGGATAAGCTGCACCGCCGCCGGGTGTGGACGGCGTTGGGGCTTTCCACCTGTGGCTTTGTTGGATATTACTGGGTGCTGACGCTCAGCTATGCGTTTATTTTCCGTGAAATGGATGCACTTGCTCTGGCAAGCTATAACCGCTATGTGCAATCGTATTATTTGGGGTGGTTTTTGCTTGCAGTAATGATGCTTGCGCTCAGCGCGCAGAACAGCCGTCCGTTTGGCGCAGCAAAGGGCGGGCTGCTGGCGCTTTCCTGCGCGGTGCTGCTGTGCGTTGCATACCTTGTCAATCCGCGCCAGAGCGTATTGGCCTATTCCGACAGTCATTTCTATGCATGGAAGCGTGCACAGACAACGGCAGAGGAAATCCGTGCTACGATCCCGAATGACGGCAAGATATTTTACGTCCGCCAGACGGACAACGGGCTTGAGTTCTTCAAATATTGCTATGAACTTTTGCCGTATCAAATGGATCTGAGCTTCGGCGGCGGCGAGATCGGGCTGCCGGAAAACAATGTCAACGGCAACATTTACTATCATGATTACTATCTGCCCAAGGGGGCGAAAAAAGGCGAGGAAAAACCGCTTGATTTGCAAGGACTCACCAATTATCTGCGCGAGAATGACTGTAAATATATCTTTACCGATCAGGTGGATGGCCAATTCTGCAATGTGTACGGCGATCTGTTCACCGATGAACTGGAAGGTGCGCAGAACGGCAGCGTTTTGATCTATCGGCGCGTGTCCGAATCCCCGCTGCGGTATGAGCCGGTTCCTCGCCCGGCAAAGGAGGCGACAGCACCGTGAAAAAAATCAAAGAACGGATCAGCAAACTGTCTGCGCCGATCCCCGTGCTGTGCTATACAGCAGCTGTGTGCATTGCACTGCTGATCGGACTATTCAACTTCAGCTATGATTTTATCGGCAGAATGACGGGCAGCATCCGAATGGTCCCGCTGAATGCGCAGGATTTTGAGCTTGTCAATATCATCGTGCAGGAAAACGGGGAGCTGCTTTCGGAAAGCGATGATCCCCAGCTTGTGATGAACCTGCCGCCCACGCGGGTGCGGCGTATTGCCATGAAGGTGACATACGATCGCTCACCGTATGAGCGGTGTGTATATTACACAAAAACAGAAGGGGCACCGTTCAATGCACTGGTGCGTGTGTGGCCGACCGATTTGGAAGACAGCAAAACCGCGCTGTACGATCTGCCGATCGGCGCAAAGGGAATCCGTATCGATCCGGGCAGCCTGAAGGCACTTCACATGAATGTGGAAAGCATTGTGCTCAATCCGCCCCGTCCTGTCTGGACATACTTTGTACCCAATGGCGGCGGCTTGTTTTATCTTGCCGTGCTGCCGGGTCTGGCGGCATCTGTAATCCGCTGGATGATCGAATGCAAACGTCATTATTTTCATAGATAAAGAGAGGATGCATGCAAGATGAGTGAAAAATTCATTCCGCTCAGTGTTCCGAATTTCGAAGGAAACGAAAAAGAATATGTAAACGAGGCCGTTGTCAGCGAGTGGGTTTCCACAGGGGGCAGCAAGGTCGGTGAATTTGAAGAAAAAATTGCAGAATATGTGCATATGCCGCGTGCGGTTGCCTGCAACAGCGGTACCTCCGGGCTGCACCTTGCCATGATGATCGCCGGCATCGGGCGCGGCGATGAGGTGCTGGCACCGACGCTCACCTTCATTGCCGCGGTCAATCCGGTGCGCTATGTCGGGGCAGAGCCGGTCTTTATCGGCTGCGATGACAGCCTGTGCATGAGCCCGAAGCTGGCCGGGGAATGGCTGGCGTCTCACACTGAAATGCGCCAGGGCAAATGCATCAACCGGCGCACGGGCGCCCATGTGAAAGCACTGCTTGTGGTGCATGTGTTCGGCAATATGGCGGATATCGCGGCGCTGCGCGCTCTGTGCGAAGCGTACAATCTGCTTTTGATCGAGGATGCGACCGAAGCGCTTGGCACCTATTATACCGAAGGCCCGCTGAAAGGGAAAATGGCGGGAACCATGGGGGATGCCGGTGTTTACAGCTTCAACGGCAATAAACTGATCACAACCGGCGCAGGCGGTATGGTGGTATCCAATCATCCCGAATGGGCCGAACATGCAAAGCATCTTTCGACACAGGCAAAGGCGGATGAGCTGCAGTTTCTGCATGATGAAATCGGGTACAATTACCGCCTGACGAACCTGCAGGCAGCACTCGGCCTTGCCCAGCTGGAGCAGGTGGAGCGCTTTATTGCCCACAAGCACGAAATGTATGAGTTCTATAAAGAACAGCTGGATGGGAAAAACGGCTTTCGGATCCTGCCGTTCGGTGAGGGGATTCGTTCCAACAAGTGGTTCTACAGCCTGTACCTTGAGGATGCGCGCCATGACCGCGATGCCGTGATCGAACATTTGAAAAAACACAGCATCCAGTCCCGTCCGGTCTGGGCGCTGATTCATGAACAGGCAGATTATGCCCGCAATGAAACATACGGGCTGGAGCTTGCGCAGGATTACCGCGCTAAGATCGTCAACATCCCGTGCTCGACCAATTTGACAAAGGAAGATGCACAGCGCGTTGTGGATGCGCTGCTGGCCTTGTAAAAAAGTATGACGCCAAAGGGGGAAAAACGGATGAAGGTGGACGACCTTTTCATCAATGAAGAGCTTTCGGTGCTGGATGCGATGCGCCGCTTAGACGAAACCGGGATGGGCGTGCTATTTATTGCACCCAGCGGAGTGCTGCGCGCGGTGGTTACGGATGGGGATATCCGGCGCTATATTCTCAAACGCTGCCCGCTGGATGGCGCAGTGCGCGATGCAGCAAACTATTCGCCGTGCTCCCTTCCTATGGAACGGCGCGCTGAAGCAAAAGAGCAGATGCAGCAGCGCAGGATCAGTGCGATGCCCCTGCTGGATAAAAACGGCTGTGTACAGGATATTGTGTTTGCAGGCGGTTCGGATATCGATACGCGCGAAAAGGTTCCGGCACCTGTTATCATCATGGCAGGAGGGCTTGGAACGCGCTTGTATCCCTACACAAAAATCCTGCCAAAGCCCCTGATCCCGATTGGAGAGCTGCCGATCGTGGAACACATCATTCACCGGTTTGCAGATGTCGGCTGCAGCGATTTCACCATGATCGTGAATTATAAAAAAAGCATGATCAAAAGCTACTTCAACGATTTGCAAAAGGATTATACGGTGCAGTATGTGGATGAGGATACGCCGCTTGGCACCGGCGGCGGGCTGAGCCTGCTGAAGGGCAAGATCCACGATACCTTCTTCTTGACCAACTGCGATATCCTGATCGATGCCGATTTCGCAGACATCTACCGCTGCCATAAGCAGGAGGGCAACGTCATCACCATGGTGTGCGCCGTGAAGCATTTTACGATTCCCTATGGTGTGGTGGAGCTTTCGGAAAACGGCGGCATCTGCAATATCACAGAAAAGCCGGAGATGAACTTTTTGACGAATACCGGCGTTTATGTCGTGGAGCCATCTGTGATCGAATCGCTGGAATATAATCAGCCGATCCCGTTTACCGATATCATTGCGCATGCGCGTGAGCGCGGGGAGCGCGTTGGTGTGTACCCGGTCAGCGAAAACAGCTGGATGGATATGGGCCAGCTGGAGGAACTGGATAATATGCGCCGTCGGCTGGAAATGCAGTAAACGTGTTGGATAGAAAGAGGAAAAGGTGAAATGAAGAAGATTTCCCGCGAAACCCAGCAAAAAAAAGTGTGGCCGCTGCTGCTGATTACCTTCTTTTCCGCCGCTGTTCTTTGCTTTGCGCTGTATGCCGCAGTGGGAATGTGGCCGTTCGGAACGACAAGTGTGATCACCGGCGATCTGAATGGGCAGTACATCAACTATTTTGCGCAGTTCCGCCGCGCGCTGTTTTCGGGTGAAAGCCTGTCGTATAGCTTTACGAAATCATTGGGCGGCAGCCTTTTGGGGCTGTTTGCCTATTATGCATCCAGCTTATTCAATGTGCTGTATCTGATTTTCCCGCCGATATTTTATGCGCAGATCGCGGGGATCGTTCTGGTATTGAAAATTGCCTGTGCAGGCACAGCGTTTGCTTTTTATGCGCAAAAGCACTGGGGGCTGCGCAGCGCAAGCGTCCCTGCGGGGCTGTGCTATGCATTCATGAGCTATAATCTGGCCTATGCGCAGAATATTATGTGGCACGATGTTGTGATCCTGACGCCGCTTGTGTGCTGGGGCATTGACCGCCTGATCGAGGAAAAGCGCCCGCTGGGGTACCTTGGCTGGCTGACGCTTGCGATCTATTCCAATTTTTACATCGCATACATGCTCTGCATTTTTTCGGTGCTGTATTTCGGCATCCATATGCTGATGAGCGAGGCACCCCGCAAGGAAGAGGGCGGATATAAAAAATTCTGGGCAGGGCGCTGCCTTTCCTTTGCCGCCTCTTCGCTGTGTGCAGGGCTGCTGTGCGGCATCGTGCTTGTGCCGTGGATGCTGAACATTAAGGCAAGCAAAGGCATCGGAGAACGCTTTGCATTCACATTCGAATCGCTTTTTCCGCTGAAAGAGGCGGCGCAGCAGTTCTGGCCGGGCAATTTTGTGTGGGAAAACGTACAGGATGGCCTGCCGCTTTTATATTGCGGGCTGACAGCGGTTATTCTGGCGTTGTGCTTTTTTGTGTGCCGCAATGTAAAATGGAAAGAAAAGCTGCTGTGGGGCGGTATGATTGCCGTGCTTATGGCATGCTTTATGACCGAAGGGCTCAATCTGATCTGGCACGGCTTTGCAAAGCCGGTCTGGTTCCCGTATCGCAATTCGTTTTTATTTGATTTTGTGGTATTGACGCTTGCGTGCGGCACGCTGGCAAAAGCGCGGTGTTCCAAGCGGGGTGTAATGCTTGGGCTCGGCCTGTTTGCCGCGTTCGGGCTGTGGTCGTTCCTGATCCGCTATGAATCACTTTCCATGACAAAGCTTGTGCTCGGCGGCGCATGTGCCGCTGCAGCGCTGACACTGTGGGTGCTTTCCCGCAGCGAACAAGTAAAAAAAATCAGATTCCGGCAGACAGCCGGCGTGTGCAGTGCGCTGCTGGTGGCTGCAGAGCTTGCTGTCAACGGCTTTATCGTAATGGATTCGTTTGAAAAATACACGGTCAGCGGCTACCAGCAGTTTTATACGGATGGCACGGCTGCCGTCCAGGCGGTGCGCGCAGCGGATGACGGGGAATACCGTATGGAAGAAACCTATTTCCGCTCGTGGAACGATCCGATGCTGCTGGGCTTTCATGGCCTGCGCCATTTCGGTTCGACTATGGATGACAATGCGGCAGATTTTCTTGTCAGTATGGGCTTGGATGATCTTCAGCCGTTTCAAACGGGGACGCTGCCTTCGGCGGAAGCGCTCCTTGGAGTGAAATACCTGCTGACGGACGATGAAAGCGTGCATCCGATGCATTATGTCCCGACGGAGATTGCAGCGCCGTATTTCGTATACCGAAATCCGTATGCGCTGCCTATGGCATTTACGGCCGCTTCGCAGGCAGCGGATTGCGTGTGGGATCGGGAGACCGACAGCTTGTTTGAAATCCAGAACCGGGTCTATTCGGCATTGCTGGGAAAGCAGACACCGCTTTATGCCCAGGCACCGCTTAGAATCCGCGATTCACAGGGCAAAGAGTGTACCGTGCCGGTAAAAACCGACGGCATGGTGGAAATTTTGTTTGAAGCACCGGCGGGGGGCGCGTGCTATCTGCATCTGCATGCGCCGATTCCAAGCGGGGTTCATCTGACGGTAAACGGCACAAAGCTGCCGGATTATGATACGGCATTATTTAACGGTGCCGTGTATCTGGGCGAGTTTGAAAAAGGCGAATCGATTGTGGTGCAGGTGCGCACGCAGCCGGGCGTTATCAGCCGTGCCGCGGCGGCGAGCCTCGATCAGACCCTGCTGGAACAAAGCATCCGGCAGCTGCGCGAGGGCGCGTGTGAGATCACGCTTTCCGATGCACAGATTTCCGTACAGGCGGAAAATAAGACGCAGGGCCTTATTTATTTGGCTGTGCCGTATGATGAAAACTGGAAGCTGACCGTGAACGGGGAAGAAACACAAATCGTGCCGATTTTGAACGGGATGCTTATGGGAATACCGGTGCCGCAGGGAAAAGCTGACGCACAGCTTTCCTATCAGGTGCCGCACCGTCTGCTGGGCCTTTTTTTGAGCCTGATGGGTATTGCGGGAACGGCAGGAATGATCGCATACTATCGCAAACAAAATGGAAAAACAGCGTAACAACAGAAAAAACAGGGAGGATTTCGTATGTCAGTTCTTATCATAGCCGAAGCGGGCGTCAACCACAACGGAAGTCTGGAGCGTGCAAAGGAAATGGCGCGCGCTGCCAAACAGGCAGGTGCCGATATCGTAAAATATCAAACGGCAGTGCCGGAACTGGTGGTAAGCCGGTTTGCGGAAAAGGCCGAATATCAGAAGGAACAGACGGGTGCGGGCGAAAGCCAGCTGGAAATGACCCGCCGCATCCATTTTGGGTTTGATTGCCACAAGGAACTGAAGGAATATTGTGAACAGATCGGCATTACCTATCTTTCCACACCGTTCGATCTTGCCAGCATCGATTTTCTTGCCTCGCTGGATCTGCCGATCTATAAGATCCCGTCGGGTGAAATTACGAATCTGCCGTATCTGGAAAGAATTGCCGCATTGAAAAAACCGGTGATCCTTTCCACCGGGATGAGCACGCTGCCGGAAATCGAAGACGCCCTTTCGGTTCTGGAAAACGGCGGCGTGGAAGACATCACGCTTTTGCACTGCAACACCGAATATCCTACGCCGTATGAGGATGCCAACCTGCTTGCTATGCAGGAACTGGCAGAACAGTTCGGCTGCCGCGTCGGGTTTTCCGATCATACGCTTGGCTGGGAGGCAGACGTTGCCGCTGTGGCTTTGGGGGCGCAGGTGATCGAAAAGCATTTCACACTGGACAAAACGCTGGAAGGCCCGGATCACAAGGCAAGCTTGGAACCGGATGAACTGGCAGCGATGATTCGTGCGATACGCCATACCGAGCTTGCGCTGGGCAGCCGTCACAAGCATGTTACGCAAAGCGAAGCGAAAAATATGACCATTGCGCGCAAGAGCATCATTGCGAGCCGTCCGATTGCAGAAGGGGAAATCTTTACCGAGGAAAATCTGACTACGAAACGCCCGGGGGATGGCATCTCGCCCATGCGCTGGCATGAGGTGTTGGGGCAGAAGGCAAAACGCGCCTTCGGTGAGGATGAAAAAATCGAGCTGTAAATAAATTTCTGCGCCTGCCGCAAAATCGGTGGGATGCCCCAATGGGAGGAAACAAGAATGCCAAAGAAAACGCTCTGTGTCATTACAGGCACACGTGCAGAATACGGCCTGCTGCGCCCCGTGATGCAAAAGCTGCTGAAAAGCAGCGTGATCGAGCCGCGCATTGTGGTGACGGGCGCGCATCTTGCCCCGCAGTTCGGCAATACCGTCAGCGAGATCGAAGCCGATCACATCCCGATCGACGCGCGCATCCCGATCCTCAAATTCGGCACGGGCTCTGCGCTGGCTACCTCACGCACAGTTGCATATACGCTGGAAGCCTTCACCGATTATTTCACGGCCCGCCGCCCGGATGCCGTTTTGGTATTGGGCGATCGATATGAGATCTTCGCAGCCGGAACAGCGGCTGCTCTATTGGAAATTCCGCTGGTACATATCAGCGGCGGCGATGTTACACAGGGGGCGGCGGATGATTGGTTCCGCCACTGTCTGACGAAAATGGCATCGCTTCATTTTCCTTCCTGCGAAGAATATGCGCAGCGTGTCATCCGCATGGGGGAAGACCCCGCCACCGTTGAAAATGTAGGCGGGCTGGGGGATGAAAACCTGCGCAGCCTGCCGCTGCTTTCCCGGCAGGAGCTTGCCGAAAGCATCGGCTTTGATCTTTCACGCCCGTATGCGCTTGTAACCTATCATCCCGAAACGGTGGGCGGCGCATCGCCCACACAGCAGTTCGAGGATTTTTACCGTGCGCTGGAAGCACAGGGCATTGCGGCAATCTTCACTAAGGCGAACGCCGATGCCGGCGGAAGCCGCATCAACGACCGCATCGACGAAATCTGCAAAGAGCATCCGGAACGCTACATCGCATTCACCAGCATGGGGGTGCTGCGGTATCTTTCCGCAATGAAATACTGCGCCGTTGTGGCGGGAAACTCGTCCTCCGGCGTTGTGGAAACGCCCACGCTCGGCGTGCCGTGCGTCAATGTGGGCGACCGCCAGAAAGGCCGCATCATCAGCGAAAATGTCATCTGCTGCCGTTCGGATACCGAGTCCGTGGCAAAAGCGCTGCACTGTGCGCTTTCGCCGGAATTTGCGCACAAGGCGCATCGCGCTGTCAGCCCGTATTACGGCGGGGATACATCGGGGCGCATCGTGAAGCGTCTGGAAGAATTTTTGTACAGTCCGCAGTTTGGGAAACCAAAACGCTTTTATGATCTTCCCCAAGGCGGCTTCGATGTGCCGGCCGGCTGCTGAAAGCCGTGGGAAAACAGGAGGTATGAAACTATGGAACTGCTGATCGTTGGTCTTGGCAGTATGGGAAAGCGCCGTGCACGCCTGATCAAAGGCGTGGATGAAACAGCACATATTTCGGGTGTGGATTTTGCCCCCGCCCGCAGGCAGGAAGCACAGGAACAGGGAATCACACCGTATGAAAGCATTGCCCAGGCAGTGGCTGCGCGGCCGTTTGACGCGGCTTTTGTGTGTACGGCACCGATTACGCATGCCGGCATCATCAGTGAACTGCTGGACGCCGGCCTGCCGGTGTTTACCGAACTGAACCTTGTGGATGACCGATATGATGAGCTGGTGGCAAAGGCAAAGGAAAAGGGTCTGCCGCTGTTCCTCAGCAGCACGATGCTCTACCGTGCCGAAACGCAGTACATCAAGCGCGAAGTCAAGGCATTTGCAAAGCCCGTCAACTATATTTATCATATTGGGCAGTATTTGCCCGATTGGCATCCGTGGGAAAATTACAAAAACTTTTTTGTTGGTGATAAGCGCACGGGCGGCGTGCGTGAAATCTTTGGGGTGGATCTGCCGTGGCTGCTGGATGCCTTTGGCCCGGTAACACAGGTTTATGCGCAAAAGGATAAGATCAGCGAGCTGGAAATCGATTATCCGGACAGCTATTTTGTGACGCTGCGCCACGAGGACGGCACAAAAGGAATGCTTGCGGTGGACGTTGTAAGCCCGAAGGCCGTTCGCAATTTTGAAGTATTCGGGGAAGGGCTGCACCTGTTCTGGGAGGGAAATCCCAAAGCTTTGTACCGCTTTAATCACGACAGCGGGGAAAAAGAGTTTGTCAATACCTATAAAAGCTTTGAGCACGACCCGCGGTACAGTGACAATATCGTGGAAAATGCATATACCGATGAAATCACCAACTTTTTCGGGATGCTCAAAGGGGAAGAAACGCCGCGCTGGTCCTTTGAAAAAGATAAAAAGGTGATCGAGCTGATCGAACGCATCGAGGAGGCGTAAGGAGTGAAAGTTCTGTTTGTCGGCCTTGGCAGCATCGGCACGCGGCATCTGAACAATCTGCACGCCGTTGCCAAGCAAAAGAAAATATCCGTACAGGCATGGGCACTGCGATCTTCGGCACGGGAACTGCCCGAAGAAACGCGCGCTTTGCTGGCAGGGGAATACGAAGCATTGCCGGACGATGCGCACTTTGATGCGGCGTTCATCACGAACCCGACGCATCTGCATTTTGATACGCTGAAAATGCTGCGCGGAAAAGCGGATGCCCTTTTTATTGAAAAACCGATTTTTGAAGCGACAGACCGCGTGCTTGCCGAATGTCTTGCGCCTGGGCAGAAAGCGTATGTTGCCGCACCCATGCGCTGGTGCGGCACGATGCTGGCACTCAAAAAGCTGCTGCCGCAGCTTTCGGTATATTCTGCGCGCGTGATCTGTTCTTCGTATCTGCCGGATTGGCGCCCAAACGTGGATTATCGCACGGTGTATTCTGCGCATAAGGATATGGGCGGCGGCGTAACGATCGATCTCATCCATGAATGGGATTACCTTATGGAGCTGTTCGGCAAGCCCGAACAGGTGTATAATTTCAAGGGGACGTACAGTCATTTGGAAATCGATTCGGACGATCTTTCCGTATACATTGCAAAATATCCGAAGCTTTTGTGTGAAGTGCATCTGGATTATTTCGGCAGGGAATACCGCCGTTCGATCGAGCTGTTCTGCAAAGAGGGCACGGTCACGGCTGATTTCGGCGCAGGGACACTGACTTTGCAGGATGGTACCGTAATGGAATATCCGGAGCCGGTCAACGAACGGTATCTGCGCGAAATGGCTTATTTCCTTGATTATGTACAAGGCGAAGCGAACGAAAGCGTCAATACGCCTCAAATGGCGCTGGATGTATTAAAACTGACACTGGGGGAGTTATAAATGGAAAAAAAGCGTGTGCTCATCACCATTTGCGGCCGTGCCGGAAGCAAGGGATTCAAAAACAAGAATCTTAAAGTATTCGATGGCCAGCCGCTTTCCTATTACAGCCTTTCGGCGGCACAGCTGTTTATGCAGCAGCACCCGGAGATCGACGTCGATCTGTGCCTGAACACCGACAGCGATCTTCTGATCGATGTTGTCACAAGCAAATATCCTGAAGTGACGGTCATCGAACGCCCGCAGGAGCTGTGCGGCGACATTGTGCCGAAGATGATGGTCTATCAGCACAGCCTGCGTGAAATGGAACAGCGTACCGGCAGCCGGTATGATTATCTGATCGATCTGGATATCACAAGCCCGCTGCGCCAGAAAGGCGATGTTTCCGGCGCGTATGAAGTAAAAGAGCAGCGTCCGGATCTGGATCTTGTGTTTTCGGTCGCGCCTGCCCGCCGTACACCGTATATGAATATGGCAAAGCTTGCGGGCGATCATGTCGAGCGTGTGATCGACCACCACTTTACGGCGCGCCAGCAGACACCGACTGTGTATGATCTGAACGCATCCATTTATGTGTTTGAGCGCCGTTTTCTTGTGGAAAATGAAACGGGCTTTTTGTGGGACGGCAAATGCGGCGTGTACCAGATGTTCGATACGGGCATCATTGATATCGATTCCGAAGAAGATTATCAGCTGATGGAGGTAATCGCACATTACCTGTATTCGGCATATCCTGATTTCGGAGCAATACAACAAAACATCAGAAAGTGAAACGAATATGGCAACACCCAGCGAAAAACATGAAATCCACTGCGCAAAGCGCTATCTTGAATATACCGAAACACCCTTTTACCGTGCGTTTCGGGATAAAGAAAACCCGGAAAGCGAAGCTTCCAACTATGCCGTTTTAAAGCGCATGGAGGATGCCGAGGAAAGCCTGCGGGAAGTGGAAAAATATTATAAGGATATGGATATCACCCCGGTATTCCATTCCAAGCCCGACAGCGTAACGCTGGAGGAAAGCCGGGAATTTTTTGAAAATCACGGCTATACCATTACCACCTTTGCAACACAGCGGATGATGCATCTGACACGCACCAGCCCCGGGATCCGCATTCATGCATGCCCGGTAAAGCTGAAAGCCGAGCCCCCGCTGACCGGCGCAGAAGCACAGCTGGTTGCAGAATACTGCGGGGAACGGGATTACGGCATAAAACGCATCAATAAGCAGCTTGCAGCAGGCGGACGGATTTCCTTTGCGTATAATCACGCCGAAATTCCCGTAAGTTTTTGTGTGGGCGAAGAATACGGCGGAGCATTCTGCATTTGCGATTTGTTTACCTCGCAGAAATTCCGCAGAAAGGGATACGGCGCAGCGGCGATGCTGATGATGCTCAGCTATGCAAAACAGCCGGAGCGCGGCTATACGGATATTTATCTGCAGGCATCAAGCGACGATGCGGTGCGGCTGTGCGAACGGTTGGGTTTCCGCGGTACACAAGTGGAGGAATATCGCGCATGCAAGGGAACCGCTGTGCAGCAGACCGGGAATCCGACCGAATGAATACTGCGCAAAAGACAGATCGCTCCGAAGAAAAGAGGGCTGAGGCTTGAGCGGCGAAAAACGAATTTTGGATTTGTGCGTGGATGCGGGCGAAACGCTGCTGGCAAACGGGGCGGAAATCTATCGGGTGCAGCAGACCATGGAGCTGATTGCAAAAAGCTACGGGGCAGATTGCTTTCACGCTTACGTTTTGACAAACGGCCTGGTTGCCTCCATGGAGGAAAACGGAAGTCTTCAAAGTGCGGCGGTGCGCAATACACCGCGGGTGGAAATGAATCTTGGGCGTATTTCCGCAGTCAATGCGCTTTCGCGCGAAATTGTGCAAGGCAGCGTGCCGCTGGAACAGGCGTTTGAACGGTTGCGCATGATCCGTGCAATGAAGGGCATGTCGGCAAGGATGATGGTGCTGGCTTCGATGCTTTCGGCATCGACGTTTTGCTATCTGTTCGGCGGTTCCTTTACCGATGCATTTGCAGCGCTGGTCCCCGGCTGTGCCGCAGGGCTTTTTGCGCGGCTTTTGGCTCGTTCCAAAACGCCGGTCAACAAGCTGGTTTCCAATATGCTTTGCGCAGCAGTGGTAGCGATAACCAGTTTTGCCGCAGCGCAGATGTGGGCCTTTACGGGGACAGCATGCAATCTGGATCATGTGATCATCGGCGGGATCATCCCGCTTTTGCCGGGTGTCGCATTGACCAACGGCATCCGTGATGTGGCAAACAGCGATTACCTTTCCGGCATGATCCGTGCGATCGATGCGCTGCTGATTGCCGCAGGCATTGCGCTGGGGGTAGGCGTGGTGCTGAAAGGCCTTGCGCTGATTCCGGGGGTGATGCTGTGATAGGGGAACTTACGATCCAGCTGGTTATGGCATTCCTGACCACATTGGGCTTTGCCGTGCTGGTCAATGCGCCGCCCAAAGAATTCGTCTTTGCCGGCATCGTGGGTGCCGTGGGCTGGGGCGGCTACTGGCTGTGCATACAGGCGGGGCTTTCTGCCGCCGCGGCCTCGTTTGCCGGGGCGCTTGTGCTGGCGTACCTTTCGCGCGTTTTTTCCGTGGTAAGGCGGTGTCCCGCGACAGTGTATCTCATCAGCGGGATCTTTGCGCTCGTGCCCGGGGCGGGAATCTACTATACTGTGTATTATCTTATTATGGGGAATGTGGCAATGTCTGCAAGCCAAGGCGTGGAAACGATCCAGGTTGCAGTTTCGATTGCTGTGGGCATCGTGCTGGTACTTGCACTGCCCGGGTGGATGTTTCAAATCGTTTCGCGCCGTCCAAAAGGAGAAAAGCAATGAGGAAGAAAATGCCGTTTCTGCTCGCAGTGCTGTTTGTGCTGTTCGGTGCCCTTTCGGCGGATATCGGGGTGTGTTTGTTCGCTGGAATTGTGCAGGGAGCCGAAGAACCGCTGATGCGCGGCGTTGCCGTCCCGATTTTAGCAAAGTGCGGCATTGCAACGCAGGAACAGCTTCTGGTTGTGTTTTGCGTGATGCTGCTTATAACCGGTGCACTGCTTGCAGGCGGTGTTGTATGCGCAGCGGCAAAGACATTGCAAAGCAAAATGGCGCGGGATGAAGAAACCGAAAAAAATTAAAACCCAGTTCAAAAGAACAGGAATACAAAAAGCCGGAGAGTGCACTCCGGCTTTTTGCTTGTAGATAAACCCCAATTCGGAAAAAGGGAGAAAATAAAATACGTTCTC
>JAHHSK010000021.1 GCA_020025255.1 Ruthenibacterium sp.
GGGATCAATTTGCTAAATTATACAAGAGCGACAAAATAAAGTCAACGTGTTTCTTAGAATTTGATACATTTCGATAAGAAAAATCGAAAAAAGGAACCATCGGCACAGGCTCATGGAAAAAAGAAAAAACAGGCATGCCGCACAAGAAAATCCTGCGGGATGCCTGTTTGTGGGTGCGGGGATCAAATGCAGCGCAGCCGCCGATTCGGCTATGCGTTTTTGACATTTGCGGCGATAAGCTGCAGCAAAGCTTCCTGATCGGCCTGCGGCAGTTCGCTCAGCTTCACAAGGATGATGTGGTTGTCGCGCCGCATCAGACACAGAAAGCCGTCATCGACCTCATAGGAACAGAACGCGTCCCAGCGGAGCTGCGATTCGCCCAAAGAGGACGAAATAGAAACGCCGTCTTGCGCAAAGCGGTAATCAATAGAATCATAAGAGAAGCTTTGGTCTGCCTCGATCATCTGCTTGCGCAGACGGTGTTTTTGCGCCTTTGGCAGAATGAGCAGCATCACAAAGTAGATCAAAGCGCAAATCAGAAGGGTCCTGCCCAGCGAGAAATCCTGAGAAATCAAAAACAGCCCAAACAGGAGAGAAGCGGAACCCAGAACAGCGAACAGCCGTCGAATCTGACGCTGCCTGCGGCGGTTAGCCGGGTGTTTATATGCAATCTCCAGACGCTTTTGGTTTATTTCATCCGTTATGTTCAAGCGGTAGCAAATCATAAAAAGCCTCCTGTTCACAAAGCGATGCAGGGAAAACGACAGTGAAAATCGGAATATTCTGCTGCCATTATAGCATAGCTGTCCCAAAATGCAATACGTTTCCGGTGCAGGGCACCGGCTCGGCTTTCCCGCCGCCAAAACCGAAAAGCCGGTGTCTGCGGTTCGCTTTGCAGCCGGCGAAGGTTCGGCATGGCGGCAAACGTGCAGAAGGAAACGGTAAAACAATACAGATTCTGCCCCGAACCTTTGTTTAAAGATACAATTTGTGAAACAAAATGTTATATATGCATATAATATTATTGCATGCCCTGTTGTGGATTGCTAAGATGAAAGCAGATCAAAACAAACCGGCAGAGCATCCGTGCTGCGGCATCGGAAGGGGCGGCCGGATCAGATAGGGAGAAAGATCATGCAGATCATAAAACCGCAGAACGCATCGGCAGCGTATACCGCCGCCGCACAGGCTTTTCAGGATATGTATGAACAGGTGACGGGCGTGCAAATCCCCATAGAGACGCAGGCGGGGCAGGGGGATCTTATCGTCATCGGCAGCGATGCCGTCAACGCGTTTGCGCGGCAGGCATTTCTGGAAGGCTGGGCGCCGCAGTATCCCGTGGCACCGGGCAGCGACAGCTATGCGGTGGAAAGCGTGCATCGGCAGGGGCGGGATATCCTGTTCGTGTGGGGCGGGCGCGGGCGCAGCACGCTGTATGCCGTGTATGCCTTTTTTGCAAAACAGGCCGGCTGCCGCTATTTCTGGGATGGCGATGTGATCCCGCACTGCGATGCGCTTTCGATTGCCGGAGTGCATTTGTTTGCAAAGCCGGATTTCGCCCTGCGCGGGCTGCGTTATTTTGCTCATCGGGGCTTGCATCGGTTTCAGGCCGAACACTGGGGTCTGCGGGATTGGAAGCGGGAAATCGATTGGATGCTCAAGCGCGGGCTGAACCTTTTCATGATGCGCATTGGATCGGATGATCTGTTCCAGCGTGCGTTCCCGGATGCGGTGGAATATCCCGATGCGGCAGGCATCCTGCCGGAAGCAGGGGATGGCTATGATGACCGCACGCTGTTCTGGCCGCTGCAATACCGCGGCTGGCTGCAAAAGCGCGTGCTGGAATATGCGTTTGAACGCGATCTGCTGCAGCCGGAGGACTGCGGGACGATCACGCATTGGTACACCCGCACGCCATGGCAGTTTTTGGAAAAATACAATCCGGATTTTATGCCGCAGACGACCGATGTCTACCGGCAGCCGACCGGGCTTGTGTGGGACATCCGCCGGGATGAAAATATGGACCGCTATTTCCAACTAACACGCACGCATGTGCAGCAATACGGCCAGCCGCGGCTGTTCCACACCATTGGCCTTGCCGAACGCATGTGCGCACAGGATCGCGAAGAAAATATGCGCTATAAAAAAATGGCGTATCACCGCATCCTTTCCCGCGTGGAGCAGGAATGGCCGGGTGCGCCGGTGCTGATTGCCAGCTGGGATTTTGCCATGCACTGGATGCCCGATGAAGTGCAGGCACTTTTGCAGGAGCTGGATCCCGCGCGGCATGTGATCTTGGATTATACCGCCGATACCGTCGATCCGGAAAACAACTTTGAAACATGGGGGCTGCGCGGAAGATACCCGTGGATCTTCGGCATCTTCCATGCGTTTGAACCGAACAGTGAACTGCGCGGCGATTATCCCGCGCTATCAAAGCGCATCGAAGCGGCGCGCAGCGACCCGATGTGCAAGGGGCTGGTGTTCTGGCCGGAACTTTCCCATTCCGATCCGCTGATGCTGGAATACTTTGTCCGAAGCGGGTGGCAGAGCGTTGCGCCGGAAAGGCTGATAGACGAATTCTGCACGGCTCGCTACGGCGAAAACGAACCGATGCGCCGCGCTTGGAAGGCTTTGGAGCCGCTTTTGCCGCTGCATGTGTGGACGCTTGACCGCGAAGCCGCGATCGAGGATATCCATCAGGAATATTTCTTCGATGTGCTCGGGTATGCGCCGCTGCGCTGCTGGACGGCGGAAAAGCTGGAGGAGTGGGCGCGCCGGACACAGGATGCCGATGCGGTCGTGATGCAGTGCGCGCAGGTGCTGCGCATCCTTTCCGATGTGTGGGACAGCGCGGCGCGATCCGAATTCCTGCGCCGCGATCGCGCCGATCTTGCGCGCACGGCGCTTGGGCGCGCTTTGCAAACCATGCTGTTAAAGCAGATCTTGGCGGCGGCGCGGGGTCAGTGGAATGAAACGCTTTGCCAAATATACAAAGAAACGCTGCTGCTTTTGTGCGGTGTGCTGGATAGCCATGAGGATTATTCCCAGTATGAAACGCTCAAAGAGCTGGGGCGGGAGTGCCCGGTCAACCCCTATTTTGAACCGGCCTTGAAACACAATCTTGCCAACGGATATTGCAGAGGCTACGCTTCGGAATTTTTGCGCGGGCTGTGCATCGCGGAAAACGACGCGTATCTGCAATGGCTCAAGCGCAGTGCGGCACAGCAAAGCCCCGCTTCGCAAAAGGAGCTTGCCGCACAAAAACAGCGGCTGTATCAGGCATATATGGAAAAACCGCTGCAAATGCTGGCGCGTGAGCGTCAGGCGTGCAGCGGCGCAAGGCTGCTTTGCGGCGCACAGCAGCTGGAAGAAGCAGCCATGCTTTGGAAAGAGGTGCAGACATGAACGAAGATCTTGTGATGCGTCTGCCGCGCGCCGTGCAGGAGCAGTACCTGATCCGGGAAGAGATCCTAAAAGGCGATTACGGCGAGCCGGGGGCACCGTTCCTTACAACGCGGGCTCTTGCCCAGCGCCGCGGCGTATCGGTTGTGACCGCACAGCATATCATGGTGGGGCTGCGGCAGGAAGGGCTGATCGAACTGCGCGGGAAAAAGTATGTGCTGGCGCATGAGGAGCTTGTGCTGGAACAGCAGGTCTATCGCAAAATCATCGGGATCCTTGTGCCGGATATCCACAACGAATTCCACGCCGCTATGGCAAAAGCCGTGAAAACTCTGGCTGAGGAGCGCGGATACCGCGCGATCATCATGGATACCGGCTATTCCTGCGCGCAGGAGGCAGACGCTGTGCAGGCACTGGTGCATTTCGGCGTGGCAGGCATCATCAGCACGCCGGCGGATGTCCAGCAGGACCCGCAGCTGTACCGCAGCTGCCCGGTGCCGTGTGTGCTCATCGCGCATGCGGTGGAAGGTTCGCAGTGCTCCTCCGTTCAGGTCAGCAGCTTTCAGGTCACGCAGAAAATCGCGCGGCATCTTGTGGAGCAGGGCTATCGGCACTTTGCGTATCTGGGCACGCAGGCAATGCGGCTGGTGCAGGACGACCGGTTTTCCGGCTTTAGCACCGGGCTGAAATGTGAAGGCTACGAGCTTTTCGGCCGGGATGTGCTGCAGCTGCCGCAGGATATGCAGACAGCGGAATTGCTGCTGTACCCGCTGCTGGAGCAAGCGCGCGAGCCGCTGGCCGTGTTCTGCTATCATGACCTGATCGCAGCGGCACTGTGCCGTGTGTGCCACCGCTTGGGAAAGCGCATACCGGAGGATGTGGGCATCGTGGGCTTTGATGATCTGCCGATCGCAACCAGCGTGTTCCCTTCGCTTACCACCGTGCGCTACCGCATTACCAGTATGGCGGAAATCGCCTTGCAGCAGCTGATGCGGGAAATCCGCGGCCAAACCGCAGAGCATGATAATTATTATGTAGAGCCCACCTTAATCAAACGCGAAAGCACCGCATTGGCGCAGCAGCTGATGCGGCAGGAAACATAAAAAATCAAACAAATCAGGGAGTGAATGAAATGTCTGTGAAACACACAGCCGTCAGCTATTACGGGCTGAATTATGTGGAGCACGCAAGGGAAGATTTTAAGGAAATGGCACAGCACGGATGCGATACCGTGGTTTTGGCCATTACCGAGTTCGATATGGACTTCTGGTTCCCGAACATCCAGTCGATCGTGCAGTGTGCGCATGAATGCGGCCTGCGCGTTCTGGCCGATCTGTGGGGCATCGGCAAATACTTCGGCGGCGAACAGGTCAGCTTGTTTTTGCAAAACAATATCCACCACCGTCAGGTTTCGGCCATGACAGGCGAAACCCTGCCCAACGCCTGCTTCAATACAAATGCGTTCCGCGATTATTTTCATGCGCTGTGCATGAAGCTTGCGCGCAGCACCGAAGTGGACGGCTTTTTCTGGGATGAACCGCATTATGCCCTGCCGAAAAGCTATGCGTCCATCACCGGCGGCGCGGGGGACGACTGGGCGTGCCGCTGCCCGGAATGCATGGAAAAATTCCGCGCGTATTACGGATATGAAATGCCGCGGCTGATGAACGATGATGTCAAGCAGTTCCGCTGGAGAGAGGCACTGAAAACGCTTTCCGATCTTTCGCGCGATCTCAAGGAATACAACCCGAAGCTCGAAATCACCTGCTGCGTGCATGCCACGCTCAATACATATTATGTCACCGAACAGCGCGGCTACGATAACTGGGAAATGGTTGCCGCATGCCCGTATTTTGATGTTTTTTCCAGCACGATCATCAGCTGGGAACTGCCGGAAAGCTTTTTTCAGGATGTTACAAACCGCACGGTCGCCATGGCGCAAAAGTACGGCAAGCAGTCCGAACGCTGGATCATGGGCTACAATAAGCGCCCCGCCGATTGGAAGCAGCTCGATCACGTTGTCGATCTGTATGAGCAGGCCGGGGTCGATCGTCTGGCAGCATGGACATACCGCGGCGGCTATGGCACCGTGGTGGCGGCACCCGATGCACTGGAACTGTGGGACCGCATCGGCGCATGCTACCGCCGCGTGCTGAAAAAGCCGGAATAACGGGAAAGGCGGAAAAATGATACAGGAACAGTACATCAAAGCGGCATGCAGCCGCCTGGAAGAGCTGCAGCGCACGCAGGCCGGGCAAATCAAAAAAGCGGGCGCGCTTTTGGCGCAGGCCGTGCGCGAAGACCGGCTGATCTATCTGTTCGGCGCGGGCGGGCATACCTCGCTTGCCGTGGGCGAGCTGTTTTTCCGCGTGGGCGGCCTTGCAAACTATTATCCGATCACCGAGCTTGGGCTGACCGCGCTTGGGCGCGCGGGGACGTTCCTTCAGCTGGAACGGTGCCGGGGCATCGGCAGCGCACTGATCGAAGCGAGCAGCATCGGCGCGGGCGATGTGCTGATGGTGATCCATACGATCGGGGTGAATGCAAGCTGCATCGATGCCGCGATGAAGGCCAAGGCACTGGGCGCACAGGTCATCGGGCTGGCAAGCGGGCACTGGCAGGATGAAACGCCCCCGGACGCTGCGCTGCGCCACGAAAGCGGAAAAAACCTGCGGGATATTGCGGATATCTGGATTGATGACCGAAATACCGTGGACGATGCCGTGCTGCATCTGGAAGGGATGCGCCAGCCGGTGGCGCCGCTTTCGGGCATCGGCACCTTTGCCGCCGTGCGGATGATCGAGCTGGAAGCCATGGAACAATGCCGCAGTGCGGGGATCATGCCGCCTGTGTGGTGCAATGCAAACACACCGCAGGGGCAAGCGGCGAACCAAAAACTTATGGAACGCTTTGCCCCGCGCGTACCGATGCTGTAAACAAAATGCAATGGAATAGAAAGGAGCCACAACCATGAATTGGGAGCAGGGCACAAAGATGCTCATTTCGCTTATGGAAAAGTACGGTGTTGCTGCAAACGGCAGCACTGCACTGGAAGAAAGGGAAGACGGATTTTACTTAAATGAGGGCGGGCAGGAGATTCCGCTTTTGCCATGGCGGCAGGAACGGCGCTTTATCGAAATGCGCGCGCTGAAGGAAAGCGGGCGCGCGGGTCTGCCCAGCACGCTGCGCATCGGCCGAATGGTCGCGCGCGGCAGTTCGCTTATGCCGCAGCTGCGCCGGGAGCTGGATCTGTGCGAATGGCTGCTGGGCGAACCGGCAAAAACCGTCTATGCCGCCGCAAACGGCCCGGCGGTCAACGGGATCGTCACTATGGAAAGCGGCACGGTCTGCACGCTGGAGGTTTCGACGGCACTCGGCAAGGGCAGCGAGCCGATCGACCGGCATGAAATCAACACCCGCCGCGGCGTCATCAGCGACCGCGCTGTGGATACGCAGGTGCCGCAGGATTCGATCTATCTGTTCACCGATACGGAAAAGAAAACATTTACCGATGTGGATTTCGAGCTGTACGGCCTGAATGCACAGCAGGTGAGCGTCGTGCGCGAAGCGTTCGAAGTGCTGAAAGGCGGTTTGCAGCAAAGCCGCATCGAACGCAGCGCGGAACTGGAACACCTGCTTGCGGCAGTGAACGCATCGGCAAAGCAGAATCGCTGCGTTGCCGTGAAGGAAGAAAAGGAGCAGTAAGCCATGAAAAAACCGATCAAGATCGCACTTCTTTCGCTGAACCACGGTCATACCCGCAAATATTATCAGGTGCTGCGCGAAAACCCGAATCTGGAATTTGTCGGCGCAAGTGCAGCCGATGCCGGGGTAAAGGCGCTGTTCCAGAGCACGGTGCCGGGCATACCGGTCTATGATTCGGATGAAGCGCTGTTCGATGCACACCCCGAAATCGAAGCGGCAGTGCTCGCTTCGCCCAACAGCGATCATCTGCGGCAGGTGCGCCTGTGCGCGGAACGCGGCATCCATATCCTTTCGATGAAAGTGCCTACCTTTGACCCTGCGGAATATGATGAAATGATCCGCCTTGTCGATCAAGCGGGCATCGTGTGTCAGGTGGAGCTGGAACTGCACTATAACCCCGTGATGCAGCGCGTCAAGGAGCTGGAGCAATCCGGCAGGCTCGGCACTCTGCGCAGCTTTGCCGCCACCAATATCACGCTTTCCCCGGTGTGGGCGTTCCCCTGGCAGGGCGACCCGGAGCAGAGCTTCGGCAAAAAGCGCCCTCTGCGTGAAGGCGATGAACGCTGGTGCGGCGGCGCGCTGTGCGATCATCCGCACATCTTCGATATGATCCGCTGGGTGACCCACAGCGAATTTGATACGATCTATGCACAGGTTGCGCCGAATCTGCGTGAGGATCTGCAGGAAGAGGATATGCTTGCGGTGTCCGGCCGCATGAAAAACGGCGTGGTCTTTTCGCTCGATCCGTCCTGGTCGCGCATGGAGGAACGCCTTCCCGCCCCCGGCCCGGGCTGGGAGGTCTACCCCAAGCGCATGCAGGTCGATATCACGCTTGTGGGCGATAACGGCGTTGTTTCGGCCGATCTGTTTGGGCCGAACATCTACCACAATGCAGGCCCGGATGACCGCTACACCGTGCAGTATACCTATTTTGACGAATGGATCGGGCTGATCGATGAGTTTGTGGACTGCATCGAAAACAAAAAGCAGCCCAAGATCAACCTGCGCTGGCACAGAAATACCATTCAGGCGATGCTGGCGTGCTATGACAGCATTGCAAGCGGGCAGCCGGTAAAGCTGTAAGCGCAGCGCAAAGCGAAGGAGAAAGCGGATGTTGTATCAGGAATATTTCACACAGGTGCTGCAGGTGCTGGAAAAGGTGATGCACACCCAGCAAAAGCCGATCGAACAGGCGGCGCAGCTTGTGGCAGAAAGCATTAAAAACGACGGTATGGTGTATGTGTTCGGATGCGGGCATTCCCATATCATCGGTGAAGACCTATTCTACCGTGCGGGCGGGCTTGCGCCGGTGTGCGCCATGCTGGATTCTGCCCTGATGCTGCACGACGGCGCGGTGAAAAGCAGCTGTCTGGAGCGCATGCCCGGGCTGGCAAAGCCGCTGTTTGAACGATATCCCATGACGAAAAACGATGTGCTTTTGGTGGTGTCCACCTCCGGCATCAATTCGGTGCCCGTGGAAATGGCACAGTGCGCGCAGCAGGCCGGTGTGCCGGTGATCGCCATTGTCTCCAACGCATACGAAAAGGACGCTTCGCGCCACCCCAGCGGCAAAAAGCTGCATGATTGTGCGGACATTGTGCTGGATAACGGGGTGTGCCACGGCGATGCATCCGTGGCCGTGGGCGAAAGCGGCGTGCACGCGGGGCCGATCTCGACGATTTCCGGCTGCATGATCGCGCAGAGCATCATGGTGCAGGCAGAGGAAAATCTGTGGAACGAGGGCATCACGGCGCCGGTGTATGTCAGCGGAAATGTGAGCGGCGGCATGGAAAAGAACCGCAGCCTGATCGAAGCATACCGTTCGCGCATCAAGTGCTTGTGAGGTTTTTTATGAAGGACGAGAGGGAAAACCGCATCGGCATCGTGGGGCTTACCGGGCAGACGGTGTTTTTTCGCACGCCGCACCTGCCGCGCCCCGGCGAGACCGTCGCATGCGGGGAAATGTTTTTTGAAGCCGGCGGCAAAGGGCACAATCAGGCGGTCGCGTGTGCAAGGCTTGGCGCACAGGCGGTGTTTGTCGGCGGCGTCGGACGGGATGAAAATGCAAAAATCTGCCAAAAGGCACTGCGGCACGACGGGGTGCAGCCCTGCCTGATTGAAAAAGAGGCACCGACGGCATTTGCCGCGGTATCTACCGATGCAGGCGGCGAAAATTTTGTACAGGTCTGTGCGGGCGCTGCGGCGCAGCTGTGTGCGAAGGATATCCTGCAGGGCGACGGATACAGCGCGCTGCAGGGCTGCAAAATCCTGCTGATGCAAAACGAGGTGCCGGCACAGTGCCTTGCGGCGGTCATCCGTCTGGCGCAGCAAACCGGCGCAAGGGTCGTGTTCAACCCCGCCCCGGCGGGCGGGATCCCGCAAGAGATCTATGCCGGCTGCTGGCTCATAACGCCCAACGAGGAAGAGGCCAAGTGCATTGCGGGCTTTGCGCCGGGGCAGGACGTTTCAGACAAAGCGCTCTGCGCCGCACTGCACCGCACCGGAGTGCAGCGGGCGGCGGTCACGCTCGGCGGCCGGGGCGTATTGGTATCGGATGAAACCGGCTGCTCGCGCATACCGGCCTATTGTGCCGGCAGGGTGGTGGATACCACCGGTGCGGGCGATACCTTCAACGGCGCGCTGTGTGCCGCGCTGCTGCAGGGCATGGATTTGAAAGCGGCGGTGCAGTTCGCGGTGACGGCAGCGGGCATCAGTGTAACGCGCCCCGGCGCAGCGGGCAGCATCCCCACCTTGCAGGAAGTGCGCGGGCACGGCAGCCGGCTGCTGTAAATGTGCGGCAGCCCTGTTTTGCGTACGGCTATGCGCTGCGCATCACTGGGCAGCCGGGGCAGGAACAAATCGGTATACGGCAAACGGCTTTGGCGAAAGCTCGGCAATCGGCTCGAAGGTGCCGCATACCCCATAGTGATCGTGAAGATAGGTCGCTTTGATTTCCGTAGAATAAAAATCGGCAAGAAGGACACGCGGATCGTTTGAGGCAAGCGCACGATACGGGTTTTCAAAGCCGTATCGGTGCAGGGTATCGGCATCAAAGGCGCTTGCGCTTGTCCAGCCGCCGGTGACAACGATATTCGAAAAATAATCCCGCGGCCTTGCATGGAAAACATCATAGCCCGCAAGGCTGTCCAAAAGAAGGATATCCGCGAAATAAAGGTGCTGCTTATCGGCACTCATGGCGTTGTAGGATTCGTTGACAGCCGGGCGCTGTACGGGAAAGCTGCGCCGTTCGCGCCACAGGCCGGCGTAAAAAAACACCGATGCGGCACATATCACGCCAAGGCCGGCCGCAAAAATGCGTTTCTTGCAGGGAACGGGTTTTGCACGGCATAAAAACAGCAGGAATACAGCGGTTCCGAAGGCAAGCACCCATTCCACACGGTGCGGCAGCCGCCCTTTGAAGCATAAATAAAACAAAAGCAGCCCCAGCATAGCGCACACGCCCAGTACGGCGGGTGCGCTTTTTTTATCGGAACACAGCAGCCAGCCCAGCGCGGTAAGCCCCAGAAACAGGAACATCGGTTCCCGGTACAGAAAACGGATGCCGGTTTTTGCAGCTTCCCATGCGGCACGGCGAATGGAATTGCGGGGGATCTTATCGGCAAAGGCCTGCAGCTTTTCAACGGGGAAAACCTCCGGGTCATAATATCCCCAGCGTTCGATCATCCAGTAATCGTTCATATTGTAGCCTTCTTCGGCAACCAGTGCAGGGTTATCCAGAAATTGCAGCCGAAAATCGGAAATCGTGGTGCGCACCTCGTTGTAGCGGGTAAAATCCCTCCATACGGGGTCTGCCTGATAGAAGGCGTGATCGGCAAGCCGTGCGCCGAACACCAAGGCAAAAACCAGCAGCATGCAAAGCACGGCGCGCAGCTTTTCCCTGCGGTTCAGGCGGAAAAAATACCACAAAAGCAGTGCGGCGGAAAGGCCGCCAATGGCATAAAACGTATCAAAGCGCACCATGCTGCCCAGTACGATCAGCCCGATGCCGCCGAAAAGCGCCGGGCGCAGAGTGCCCAGATGCTTTGCCAGCAGCACAAAGCCGGTAACAAGATACAGCCCTGCGTTTTTTACATATTGGAACGATGCAAAGAGATCCAGCCCGAAGCAAAGCATCAGCGCAGCGGCGATCAGCCACCCCTTTGCCGCGCCGAAGCGTTCCCAAAGCAGGCGGCAGAGCAGCCCAAGGCAGAGGACATCTGCGGCAAGCTGCAAAATCACAAACCAGTTGAGCGAGGGAACCACCGCATAAAACGGCTTGAGCAGCAGCCCAAGCAGAAAATTGACATAAATCAGACAGTGCGAATCCGGCCCGTATGCGCCGGAGGCAATATTGCTGAGGGTCGCGTCATCGTTTACCTCATAATAAATGCCGAACAAACATGCGGCGGCAAGCAGAGTAAAAAGTGGGATCAGCACCGGAATAAGATGCCGCTTTCCAAATTCCAAAGCAGACCGCCCGACCCGTTCATTCATAGAAAAAAGCTCCCTTCCCCACTGGGTTCATCTAGGCGGTATGCAAAGCAGCACCGCCGCTTTTTATTATAGCAAATGCCGGGCTTGCCCGCAATGCACGGCAGAGGATGCCGTCGCCGCAAAGAAAAAACGCCCCGGCTCTTGCAGGGCATGCAGCAGCCGGAGCGCACGAGAAGTGCATCAATTAAATGAAAGCAAACTGCCGAAGCAGGAAGATCCACACAAACATCGTCAAAACCGAACAAAGGGAGGTGAAGATCACGATCTGCCCGGCCAGTTCGCCGTCGCCGTTCATCTGCTTTGCCATGGTAAACGAAGAAACGGCTGTGGGCGCGCCTAACATGGTGAGAAGCGCAGCCAGCTCCATGCCGCGGTATCCGGCAAGAATGCTCAGCGGCAGGAACAGCGCGGGGAAGGCGATCAGCTTGACGAAAACAGAAAGCAGCAGCGGGCGCAGATTCCCGGCCAGTGCCGAAAAGCGGAACGAAGCGCCCAAAACCAGGAACGCCATAGGGGTGGCCATGCCGGAAAGGTTGCGTATCGTTTTTTCGACAGCCGGAATAAGCGGTATCTTTAAAAACAGCATCATGGCGCCCAAGGCGGCTCCGATGATCAGGGGATTTGTCAGGATGCCCTTGATGATTTTCTTTATATGGATCTGACCGGAAGCGTACCATTCCAGAACGATCACGGAAAGCACATTATAAAAGGGCACAATAAAGGCAATCAGCATGGAAGCGGTGCCGACATTGTCCTCCCCGAACAGGGAGGCCGTTACCGGAAGCCCATACAGGATGAAGTTGCTGCGGAACATGCCCTGGATCAAAACCCCCTTGCGGCGGTGGTCGGCTTCCCAGCGCGGAACGATCGCCCACAACAGAAAAAACATGATGAGAACCAGAGCGACCGCCCATAAAATGAGCTTCCCGTTGAAAATGGCAGAGACATCCGTCTGATAGATATTATAAAAAATCAATGTGGGCAAAAGTGCCTTGAAGGTCACCTTGTTCATGCCATCGGCGGTATGGCTGTCCAGAATGCCGATGCGGTGCAGGAAAAAGCCCACGGCCATCATGGCGCAAAGCGGGAATACAACATTGAGCGATACGATCAGATTTTCCATTGACACATTCCTTTGCTGGGTTTAAAACAATATGGATTACGGCGCAAACGCGCTGCCCGTAAAAACGAAACATCTTTATTGTACCGATTTGCGCCGGGAAAGTAAAGGGCGGCACCGAAAAAGAAACGTGCCGAAAGCAAATAAGCAAAAAAGAGACACAGCGGCCGGTGCGGCAGGCAGAGATCAGGAAAGAAGGATCCGATCGTTTTCCTGCGCAGCCCCGGCTGCCTGGGCAAAACGATCCAGCAGCTCCTGTTTTGTCAGCCGCTTTTTTTCTTCGCCCCGGATATCCAGAACGATTTTTCCGGCATTCATCATGATCAGGCGGCTGCCGTGCGTGATCGCATCCTGCATGTTATGGGTGATCATCAGGGCAGTCAGCCCGTTTTCCTGTACGATCGAATCGGAAAGCTCCAGCACCTTTGCGGCGGTGGCGGGGTCAAGTGCAGCGGTGTGCTCATCCAGCAAAAGCAGCTTGGGCTTTTGCAGGGCAGCCATTAAAAGGGTAAGCGCCTGCCGCTGTCCGCCGGAAAGAAGCCCGACCTTGGCGGACATCCGGTTTTCCAGCCCCAGCCCCAGCATTTTGAGCTTTTCGTGATAAAGCTCCTTTTCGGCGCGTGTCACGCCCCATTTCAATGTGCGCGGCTTGCCGCGGCGCGCGGCAAGCGCAAGGTTTTCAACGATCTGCATATTGGGCACGGTGCCCATCATCGGGTCTTGAAAGACGCGCCCGATATACTTTGCGCGCTTATATTCCGGCAGCCCCGTTACATCCATGGAATCGATGCGGATGCGTCCGCTGTCCACAGCCCATACACCGGCGGCAGCGTTCAGCAGGGTGGATTTGCCTGCGCCGTTGCCGCCGATCACCGTGACAAAATCACCCGGCTGCAAGTGCAGGTTCAAATCGCACAGAGCCTTTTTTTCATGGATCGTACCGGCGTTGAAGGTTTTGCACACATGGGAAAGCTCAAGCATGGGAATCCTCCTCTTTGCGTTGCGCGGCCGATTTCCCGGCGCGCTTGAATGAATTTCGGGATTGTGCCTGCAAATGCGGCACGGCAAGGAATACCGCCACGATCACGGCGGTGAACAGCTTCAGATCATTGGGGTTGAGCCGCAGCCACAGAATCACCGTCATGGCGGCATAGTACAGCACCCCGCCCAGAACAACGAACGCAAGACGCACGGCAAAGCTGCATCCTTTTTTGAAAACGGCATCGCACAGCACTTCCCCGATAATGATAGCGGCCAGCCCGATGACAACCGCGCCGCGCCCCATGTTGACATCCGCCGTGCCCTGAAATTGTGTCATCAATCCGCCGGCAAATGCAACAGCGGCATTGGAAATGGCAAGCCCTAGCACTTTCATGGTATGGATGTTGATGCCCTGTGCCCGCGCCATGGCGGCATTGGCCCCGGCGGCGCGGATCGCGCTGCCCTGTTCGGTGCCGAAGTACCAGTAAAATACGGCAACCAGAACTGCGGCAAGGCACAGCCCAACGGCAATGGCGTTTGGGATATATAATGAAGAAAGCAGGAATCCGCGCCCGCGGGATTCGGGCTGAAAGATCAGACCGAACTGCTTAATGGAGGCCGTCTGGTTTGCCTGCCCCATGATGCGCAGCGTGATCGAATACAGCGCAAACTGTGTCAGGATGCCGGAAAGAATGGCGGGGATGCCGAGCTTGGTGTGCAAAAGCCCGGTGCAAAGCCCCGTCAGGATCCCGGCTGCCGCGGCGGCAAGCAGCGCGGCCCAGGCAGGCACACCGGCAAGCAGCAGCATTACGGTCACTGCGCCGCCCACGCTGAAGGAGCCGTCAACGGTCAGATCCGCGATATCCAGCATGCGGAACGTGACGTAAACACCCAAAGCCATGATGCCCCAGATCAGCCCCTGTGCAGCGGCTGCCGGCATACGGGAAAATAGATTTGCGATCGAAAGGGATTGCAGATAAGCCATAAATGATACCTCTTTCCAAAAAGATGATGCGGCAAAAAACGGCAGAAGTTACGTCAGGGGAACGAAGTCCTGCGGGATCTCGATGTTCAGGGCGCGGGCAAGTTCGGGATTATACTGTTTGTGCAGCTGTGTCGAATATTCGATCGGCATTTGGGAAATATCCTGCTGTCCGGTCAGGATGCGCACGGCCATTTCCCCGGTGGTGCGCCCCAGTTCGTAATAATCGATGCACAAGCTTGCAATGCCGCACCCGCGGCAGGTGCCGGCATCCCCGGTAATAATGGGGGTGCCGAAGGAAGATGCCGCATTGTGGATCGCGGCGGCGCAGGAGGCGGCGGTGTTATCCGTGGGGATATACAGCACATCGGATTCCACACACGCCCCGGCCGTTACAGCGGCAACGTCGTTGGAATCGGAAAAGGTGTAGACCGAAACACGAAGCCCTGCCTTTTCCAGTTCGGCCTTTACGGCATCGGCCTGATATACCGAATTCGATTCCGCCGAACAATACAGGATGCCGACGGTTTCGGCTTGCGGCACAAGCTGTGGGATCAGCGCGGCCTGCTCGTCCAGCGGGGCAAGATCGGATGTGCCGGAAATGTTGCCGCCCACCGTGCCGTCAAAAGCATCCAGATTGAGTGCCGCGCCGTATTCCGTAACGGCAGTTCCCAGGATCGGGATATCGATCGTGGCCGACGCGGCGGCCTGCAAAGCCGGCGTTGCGTTGGCAAGGATCAGATCGACCCCGCTTGCCGCAAATCCGTTGCAGATGACAGCGCAGGTGGGGATATCATTCGATGCGTTCTGCACATCAAAGCGTACCTGACCGGGCAGCGCATCCTCCACCGCATCCTGAAAGCCCTTGGCGGCGGCATCCAAAGAAGGGTGCTGTGCCAGCTGGCAGATGCCGATCGTAAAGCGGGGAGCGTTTTTTCCATTGGCGCCAGCGCCGCTTGAATCGGTGCTGTCCGCGGTGTGTGTGCATCCCGTAAAGCCGCCGATCACCAGTGCGGCACAAAGAATCAAAGCGGGAAGGGTCTTTTTCGGGTTCATCAGAAACACTCCTTTTCGGGTTTGTAGAAAATGAAAAAAGCGGCCCCGTCCATGCAGGACGAAGCCGCTTCTTTGATACAAAGAATGCAGATTACAGCCAGCGTTTTCCGGACGGTTTTTGATTTATGGCGCAGGGAAAAAAGCCCATAAATCGAGCCGGAAATGCATAATAGGAGCCGTTGCGCTCAGCGCGTGCGCTGCGGGGATTCATCATAGCGGGCTCCTTTCTGCCGAGGGTTCGGCGCTGTAATTAGCTTCGATTATAGGGCGTTTTTTCGGCGTTGTCAAGAACAAGAATCGCAAAGATTCGAAAATTTATGCAAAACAACGGAATGTGCGCATGAGGTTTGGTGCTTTGTTCCAAGCTTCGGTGGAACAATCAATCAGCGGGCAATGGGATATAGTCTGGCGGAATCGTGACATGCAGCGCATCCGCCAAAACGGGGTTATAGAACTTTTTCGGGTTCGGGTCATATTGAATCGGCATGGTTGAAATGTCGGCCTGCCCGGTCAGGATCTTTGCCGCCATTTCCCCGGTGGTGCGTCCAAGGGCGTAGTAATCGATCGAAAGGGTCGCCACGCCGCATACACGGCACGGAGCGGCTTCGCCGTTGATGATCGGCACGCCCGCAGGCTCTGCGATGTTGTGGATCGCGGCGGCGCAGGTTGCGGCCGTATTATCCGTGGGGATATACAGCACATCATTTTCCGCGCAGGCAGCAGCCGTTACAGCGGCAACATCGTTCGAATCGGAAAAGGTGTACACCGAAACGCGCAGCCCTGCCTGTTCCAGTGCCGCTTTTACCACATCCGCCTGATATACGGAGTTTGCCTCGGCCGAGCAGTACAGGATGCCGACGTTTTCCGCTTCGGGAAACAGTTCGCGGACCATGGCAGCCTGTTCTTCCAGCGGGGCAAGGTCGGATGTGCCGGAAACATTGCCGCCCACTGTGCCGTCAAAAGCATCCAGCTGAAGCGCTACGCCGTATTCCGTCACGGCGGTGCCAAGAATAGGGATTTGATCGGTTGCCGAAACTGCCGCCTGAAGGGCAGGCGTTGCGTTGGCAAGGATCAGATCGACCTGATTCGCAGCAAACCCGCCGCAGATGACACCGCAGGTGGGGATATCGTTCGATGCATTTTCCAGCTGAAAGACCACCTGTCCGGGCAGTGCCTCGTTCAGTGCATCCTGAAAGCCCTGTGTGGCGGCATCCAGTGCCGGATGCGGGGCAAGCTGGCAGATGCCGACGGTATAGAAAGCACTGTCCTGTGCAGAGCTGCAGCCTGCAAGACCCAGCCCCAAAATCAGGGTCATGGCAAAGGAAAGGATTTTCTTTTTCATGGCGATACTCCTTTTTGCGGCAAAGGGAAATTCCGATTGTCGGCCGAATTGGCTTGCAAAAAGCCTGCTTCCAGTATATAGTAGTGCTAAGGATTTGTAAAACGAATAATATATATCATATACATAACAAAATTTTATGGTGAAACTATGGATATCAAAACACTGAACACATTCATTACGGCGGTGCAGCTGGGCAGCTTTACCCGTGCGGGGGAAAAGCTGGGCTATTCGCAGCCTGCCGTCTCGGCACAGATCCGCCAGCTGGAGCAGGAGCTGCAGGTGCGTCTGTTCGACCGCATCCACCATTCCATTGCGCTGACAAGCGAGGGGAAAACCGTGTATGCCTATGCGTGCGAAATCTGCCAAAAGGAAGATGAGCTGCAAAACGCCGTGCACGCAAGCGGCCCGGTGCACGGGCTGGTTCGCATCGGGATGTCGGATTCCATGTGCAGCTGGCTCATGGAAGGGCAGTTTGCCGCCATGCGCGCACAGTATCCCGGCATCACGCTGCGCATCATCCCGCAAAGCACCGAAGGCATCCTGCAGCTGTTGGATCAAAACGAAGTGGATCTTGCCTATACGCTGGATCGCCATGTTTACAGCCGCGATTATGTGATCGCACAGGAAGAGCGCGTCGGCATGCATTTTGTGGCAGCACCGCAAAGCATGCCTGCGGTGCAGGGGGTGCTTTCCATGGAACAGCTGGTGGAACTGCCGTGCATTTTGACCGAACGCGCAATGAGCTATCGGCGGCTGCTCGATCAGCAGCTGGCGCAGCATTCGCTGCAGATCGACCCGATTTTGGAAATCGGAAATACAAATCTGATCTGCCGTTTGGTGGAGCAGGGGCTGGGGGTCGCGTTCCTGCCGGATTATGTGACCGAGCCGGCGGTGCAGCAGGGCAGGATCTGCCGCTTTGCGGTGACGGGGCTTTCGTTTGAAATCTGGAAGCAGCTGCTGTATCACCGCGGCAAAAGCCTGACAGCACCGATCCGCACCGTGATGTCCTTTCTGCACGGCAGCGCGGCACATGCGCGCAAGGAACCGGCACAGCACAAATGAAACGGGCGCGGCAAAACAAGCCGCGCCCGAAAGGGGATTATTCGGTTGTGTTCGGCTGGGCTGCGGCCGGCGCGAACGATTCGTTCGAAGAATCTTCGCACGCGCACGGGCGCGGCTTCATTTGCAGCTCGTGGTTTTTGATCGTAACGGTGGTGCATGGGCGAACCGAGGAGGTGATAAAGGCGTTGGAGCCGATCACGCATTCGCGCCCGATGACTGTATCCCCGCCCAGAATGGAAGCCCCGGCGTAAATGGTGACGTGATCTTCGATCGTGGGGTGGCGGCGGCAGCCGCGCAGCCGCTGCCCGCCGCGCGTTGTCAGCGCGCCGAGCGTCACGCCCTGATACAGCTTGACATGGCTGCCGATGACGGCAGTTTCCCCGATGACGACCCCGGTTCCGTGGTCGATGAAAAAATACGACCCGATCGAAGCGCCGGGGTGGATATCAATGCCGGTTATGCTGTGGGCATATTCGGACATCATGCGCGGCAGCATCGGAACATGCAGCTCATATAAAACATGGGCGGTGCGGTAAACCGTAATGGCGAAAAGCCCCGGATAGGAAAAGATGATCTCATCCCGGCAGGATGCCGCCGGGTCGCCGTCGTAGGCGGCGTCCAGATCCGTCTGCACCAGCGCGCGGATCTGCGGGATCTGCCGGAAAAAATCCAGTGCCAGCTGCTGTGCGCGCAGTTCGGCTTCGTTCTGGGTCAGCTCGCTGCCGCTGCCCTGAAGCACCAGTGCGATCTGACGCGTCAGGTTGAACATCACGTCCTCGATCAGCATGGAAAGATTGTGCCGCACATTGTAGATGCGGAAGTTTTTTTCGCGGGAATAGCCCGGGAAAATGATGCGGCGCAGCTTGCCGATCATGTCGATCACGATTTCCTTATCCGGCTGACGGAACAGCTCCATGTGGTCGATCGCGCGGCCGGATTGATAATCCAGCAGGATTTCCCCGGTGATATCTTCAATTTGTTCTTCAAATGTTTTCATGCGGTGTTCTCCTTTGTAAGAAACTTATATCACAATCCGGGAACACTGTCAATAAAAACGAAAAGTCAGGATTGACACGCGGCAGGGGGATTCCGTATAATCACTATCAAACAAAGGCAAAGGAGGCCGTTTTTATGGCAAAGATCTATTCATCCGCAGAACAGCTGATCGGCAATACTCCGCTTGTGGAGCTGCGCTGCATGGAACAGCCGCTTTGTGCGCGCGTTCTTGCAAAGCTGGAATACCACAACCCGGCGGGGTCGGTCAAGGATCGCGCGGCAAAAAGCATGCTGGACGAAGCACAGGCATCCGGTAAGCTCAAGCCCGGTTCGGTCATCATTGAACCGACATCCGGCAATACCGGCATCGGCCTTGCCTTTGTGGCAGCCTGCCGCGGATACCGGACGATCATCGTAATGCCGGATTCCATGAGTGTGGAGCGTCGGCGCATCATGGCGGCCTACGGGGCGCAGGTGGTGCTTTCCGACGGCAGGCTGGGGATGCAGGGCGCAGTGGAAAAGGCAAATGAGCTGGCGCGCGAGATTCCGGACAGCTTTGTTCCGGGGCAGTTTGAAAATGAGGCAAACGCGCAGGCGCACCGCACCACGACCGGGCCGGAGATCTGGCGCGATACCGACGGCGAAGTGGATTATTTTGTTGCGGGCGTCGGCACCGGCGGTACCATTACCGGCGCGGGGGAATACCTCAAGCAGCAGAATCCGAACCTTTGCGTCGTGGCAGTGGAGCCTGCCGATTCCCCGCTGCTTTCGGGCGGCAAAGCGGGGCCGCACGCCATACAGGGCATCGGGGCAAACTTTGTGCCCGCACTGCTGAATACGCAGATCTATGATCGGGTCGTGCCGGTTACAAAGCAGCAGGCGTTTGAAACAGCGCGCGCGCTGGGCAGAAAGGAAGGCATCTTCGCGGGCATTTCATCGGGAGCCGCGGTATATGCGGCATTGCAGATTGCCAAAGACCCCGCTAACACGGGAAAGACCGTGGTGGTGATTTTGCCGGATACCGGCGGACGATATCTGTCTACCGACCTGTTTGACGAATAAGCAGACAAGGGCAAAAAAATACACGATACAAAAACGCCGGTTCGAAGGAACCGGCGTTTTTTGGGGTGTTTTTTAAGAAATAAAAGGGAAAGGGGAATCATGCGCTCAAAGGAAGATGCGCACATTTTTTATCGTCATTTCCCTGAAACGGGGATCTTCCACGATTCGCATTTGATCGAAAATATCCTCTTGCGTCAAAACCGAATGCTCCGGGTAACTGTCGATCAAACGCCGGATAAAAGCTTCACCCGATGCTTGTACCTGCATGGATAGATAGACTGCAAGCGCTTTTTCGCCTTTCGGCGTAAAGGAAAGTGTGCCGGCTTTGGGTATTTCGTAATTTGTATCGCCGGAAAGAAGCGCTTCATCCGGGATCCGCCCTTCCCGCGGCAGGCCCACTCGTTCATACTGTTCGATCGGGGCATCGCTTTCGCGCATGCCGCGCACCAAAAGCTCGGCCATGCGGCGGTGTTCTTCGGGACAGTCGGTGATCGGGTGAAGCTCATCGGGGTCGGTTTCCAAATCATACAGGCGCGTGCCGTACCAATAGCTGTTGGAACCGGCAGAACCCTCGATCCGCAGCAGCGGAACGCCGTCCGTAAAAGGAAAAGGCGCCGGAACAAGCTGTGCAGTTTTCAGCTCCTGTGGTGTGAAGGGTGCGTTCATATGGCAGGGCATCAGCGTGTATTCGTACAAGGGGGCGTTATGGCTGCTGCATGCCGCGCGCATATATACATAGCGTCCATCCGTGATGTTGATATGTCCGCCGAAAATTCCGAACAGAGCATAATCGCGGATCGCTTCATCGCGGCTGACAGCCGGTTCAAGGCAAACACCCTGCGCGTGGCGCAGCGGCGGTGCGCCGAAGTATTCGGCAAGGGTCACAGGAATATCAATGGTCTGTGCAAGGCTGCTGCGGCGCGTGCCATCTGCCTGAGGATGCCTTGGATCATGCAGGAAGAACGGAAGGCGGATCAGTTCATTGTAAAACGGCTGAACATTTTTGCCCATCCACTCTTTTTCGCCCAGCATAAAGCCGTGGTCGGTGTTTACGATCAGCATGGTATCCTTCCATAAATCGTACTCGTCCATTTTATCCAGCACCTTGCCAAGATATGTATCGCACATGCTCATCAAAGCGGCATATTCATAGCGCAGATGCTGGGTTGCAGCCGGGTTCAGATCATTGCGGCCGTAATTCGGCCAATCCATTTGTTTGTCATGATATTCATGGGGATACAGGTCTTTGTAAATTTGCTGCGAGTAAAATGGCTCATGCGGATCGAATGCTTCGATCTGTAAAAACCAGTTGTCGCTGCCCGCATTGGCATCCAAAAATTCAATGCCGTTTTTAAAAGTGCGCGTCTGCGGCATCCGATCTTCGCTGTTCAGATACACACGGTTGGCACAGTCGTGCCGCCAGTTGGCCCCTGCGGTGCGAAGCGAATAGGTATCCGGCCAGTATGGCTTTTCAACACAGGGGATCCACGGGTCGCCCTGCTGTCCGCGTGCCGTTTCGTGGCTGTCGTATTGCGTCAGATAACGGCTGCCTCCATCTTCCCAGTAGTGGAAATGATCGGTTGTGATGTGAGAATAGATTCCCGACTGGCGCAGATTGCGGCAGATGGATTCATCAAACGGTTCCAACGGCGACCAGCTGCGATGCAGGAAATTGTAGCGTCCGGTGTGCAGTTCGCGCCGTGCGGGCATGCAGGGCATGCTGCCGCCGAAAAAGCAATCAAAGGTTGCCGTGTGCTGTGCAAGGCGTTCAAAATTCGGCATTTTGGTCCAGGTGCAGCCGTAGTTTGGAAGAAAATGACGATTGAGTGAGTCGAACATGATCAGAATGGCTTTCATACAAAATACCTCGTTTCTGTATAATCATAGTCTGCATCAAGGCTGCTGCAGCGATTTGCTGGGGCGGTAGGAGGAAGGGGAAATGCCCTTGATGCGGATAAATACCTTGTACATGCTGTTCGCGCTTGTAAAGCCGGTGCGCTGTGCGATTTCGGAAACCGAAAGAGTCGTTGTCTGCAAAAGCCGAATGGCTTCATTGATGCGCAGGGTGCAAAGATGCATGTTCAATGTTTCGCCGCAGCTGTTCTTTACCAGCTGGAACACATATTTTTCAGAAATGCGGAAGGCATCGGCAATCGCGCTGGCACACAAAGAAGTATCTGCAAAATTTTGGTTGATGTACTCTACGATCTGATCCCCTAAATTGTGGGAAGAGATCTGTGAAAGATATACCGCCTGTGCGGAAAGAGCGGCGTTCAGTTCGAGACAAAAGCTTTCCAGAATGCGGGGGTCGTATTCCTCCAGCTCGTCGGCAAGCTGCGGAGCATCGTGCCAAAGGGTGCCAAGACGCTCTGCTTCGGAACCCATATGCCGTAAAACCGAAGAATACACCGTGCGCAAAAGAAAGAAAAGCTGCTGCAGCTCGACACTGTCCCACTTGTCGCAAACAGAGGTTTCAATGATGCGGGAAATGATTTTATCGGCAGAATCACTTTCCCCGGCCAGCAGCACCCGCTCAAGCAGTTCCAGATCCTGTACGCATACAGTCGCGCTCAGGGAATGGGTGCTGTGGGTATGCGTGAACAGATAGACACCGGGAAATTTGACCCCGCTGTGAAGCCGCCGCCGTGCTGCGCGCACGGCATCCGCAGCATGACGCAGATCGCTGAACGGCATGCTGATGCCGACATACAGCACCCGATGCGCTTCGCTGCGAAGCGTGCGCAGCACGGCGGACACATGCGGGATGCAGGCATCCTCTGCCGAAAGCAGGCACAAAGAATCCTGTGCCGTGGTATGAAGCAGGAACGGGCGTGCGGTGAGCCGATCGGCCAGAGATTGCATTGCTTCGCTGTCTGCGGGCTTTAAATCCGGGCCGAACACCGATAATACAACGCAAGGCAAGCAGAACGAACCAAAGTGCTTTGCAAAGGATTCCGTCTGATCCTCTGTCAGGCCGGTGTAGAACAGATGGTTTTTCAGGCTGTTTGAAACCATAAGATCCAATTCGTTGATCGTTGATTTGCAGCTGCTGATCTCATCGATCATATCCAAAATCGAACCCTCCAGGTCGTGCAGATCACTGGAAAGCTCGGTGCTGTCGCGTGAAGCGCGCAGAGCAGACATAATGCGCTCCAGCGGCTTTGTGCGCTGATAGGCAAACCAAAGGGAAAAGACAAGCCCGATCAGCAGTGCGACCAGAAAATTGGTGATGATAAAACGAAGGGAATTGTGCCGAAAGCTGCGCAGGTATTTGTTTGGTACCCCAAGTCTGACGCACAGGCCGCTTGGATGCGTGATCGAAAGCACGGTGAAGGCGTCGGGATCTTGCGGCCCGGACGCAGGATCCCCCCGGTATTCGGCCAGGATTTTTCCGGATTTGGACACAAGCTGCGCATATCCGGTTTGAGCAAGATCCGGGTGAAGGAATTCTTTTGCCGCTGTCGGGGCATCGCGGGATACGATCAGCTGGATATCAAAATGAACATGATCGCCGACCAGAGGGAAGGAATAGACATAGTGCAGGCCGTTGGATATGGTGCCGCTGATCGTATCGTGTATGCGGGAATGAAAAAATCCGATTTTGTTTTGGGCAAGATCGGGCAGCTCCGTCAGCCAGTCCTGCGGGATGCCTTCCGTTTCCCCCTGAAGATCCAGCGGATGGATGTAGTGATGCAAAAGCTCCTTGGAAGGGAACAGATATTGGCTGGTGATAACAAAATCATACTTTTTCAGATATAAAATGACGTTTTCGATATTCGGCAGATTCTCAAAGTATACATTCAGCCGCTTTTGAACGAGAGTGGCTTGAAAAAAACGATCCTTTTGGGAAGGGGATTCGTAATACAGACGCCTGAGCTCCGGGTCGGTATACAAAGTGCGGGCGGTGTTTAAAATAGAGGCCTGTCCGGCAACAAATTCCGACAGTGCGATTTCGCCGTAGCTTTCAATCGCATGGACGGATTTTTCGCGCTGGGCAGAATCGAACGCCTGATAAACCGGAAAAATGCAGATCAAAATGATAATAGTGACGGTCAGATAGGATAAAGCAGATTGTGAAAAAACTTTTTTGTCTGTTGTCATCATATTATACAGATATCTCCTTGCACCATTTGCATGATTTAAGCATAAATAACAAAAAATGCTTTGTCAAGGGAATTACAAGCAAGATTGTACTATTGTCACTATGGGGAAGGAAGTTCATCTTTACTTTTGAGAGCATGCAAGTTAAACTAAAAATCACAGAGGATGACGAAAAAAATAGCAAATAATAACAAAACAAAAATCTGCACATAGGATGTCATCTTTTGGAAAAGAACGATAAGGGAGGATGAACAGTATGCCGCAGGCGGCAAAAACGATGACGATCGAACAGCGGCTGGAACAGGGGAAAAGGCGAAAGGCCAGGCGGGAAACGCTTGCCGGGATCGCTTTTGTGCTTCCCAGTTTTCTGGGGTTCGTTGTATTTATTCTGGTTCCGGTGTTGATGGCCCTGGGGATCAGCTTCTGCGACTGGAACTTTTTAAAGGGATGGGGTGCAATCCGATTTACCGGGCTGGACAATTACATGCGCCTGTTTCAGGATGATTGGTTCCGCATTTCGTTCCGCAACAATATTTTATTTACTGCGGTCACGGTTCCGGTGCTGCTGGTGCTGGGGCTTGTCATGGCAGAGGTCATCAATCGCCATGTATACGGCGGAACCGTTGTGCGCGTGCTGATTTTCATACCTTATATTGCAAGCATCGTTGCCGTGTGTACCGTGTGGCAGGTGATGCTGCAGCCAAGCTATGGGCCGGTGAACCAGTTCCTTATGTCGCTGGGAATTGAAAATCCGCCCAAGTGGCTGGTGGATGAGCATTGGGTAATGCCGGCGATCATGCTCATCAATATCTGGACACAGGTTGGATATTATGTTGCGGTGTATATGTCCGGACTGAAAAATGTGCCCAATGAAATTTACGAGGCGGCTGCGATCGACGGTGCGAACGGTGTGCGCCAGTTCTTTTCGATCACGGTGCCCATGGTAAGGCCGACTACCTTTTTCCTTGCGGTTATGGGCATCATCGGTTCGTTCAAGGTGTTTGACCTTATCAGCGTGCTGACATCCGGCGGGCCGGGAAATTCTTCGTCGGTTATGGCGTATTACATTTATAAAACAGCATTTTTGGATTTCAAAATGGGATATGCCTGTGCATTGGCCTGGGCGCTGTTCGTTGTGATTTTTGCGGTCACTATGGTACAGTGGCACTTCCAGAAAAATTTTTCGAATGAATAACAGGAGGGGACACATATGCTGAAAATCAAACGAAGCCGGCTGCAGGTGCATAAGGTCATTTTGACAGCACTGTTCTTCTTCATCGGGATCACAATGCTTGCGCCGCTTTTGTGGATGATTTCCACATCATTCAAGGCGGAAAACACGGTTTTTGAATTTCCGATCCGGTGGATCCCGAAAAACGGTGTCGGATTTGAAAACTATCGTGAAGTGTGGGGGCAGCAGTATCAGTTTGGAAGGTTTTACTGGAACAGCATCAAGATCACAGTGCTGTCCACGGCATTTCAGATCTTGATTTCCGCACTGGGCGCGTACAGCTTCACCAAAATAAATTGGAAGCTGAGGGACAAGGTATTCCTTTTGTATCTTGCCACGATGATGATACCGCCGCAGGTCATGATCGTAAGCCGTTTTGTCATCATGCAGAAAATGCACTTGTATAATACGCACATCGGCATTATCCTGATGACCATGCTCAGTACATACGGTGTATTCCTTCTGCGGCAGGCGATGCTGGGCATTCCGGATTCCCTGTGCGAATCCGCGCGCATCGATGGTGCGGGGCATGTGCGCATTTTCCTGCGAATCATCCTTCCGCTGATCACGCCTTCGATTGCGACATTGGCTGTGCTGAAATTTGTTTGGACATGGAACGATTATCAGACGCCGCTGATTTTTTTGAGCAACCGCGATCTTTTTACGATCCAGCTTGGCATGAAGGTGTTCGCATCCGAATCCGGGAGCATCTATTCCCTTACAATGGCGGCGGCGGTTTCTTCAACCCTTCCGCTCATTCTGGTATTCCTGCTGGGGCAGCGCTATATTATCGATGGCATTGCCTCGGGTGCAGTAAAAGAGTAATGATCGGGACAAGGCCCGAACAATAAAAAACAGGAGGAAACGAACCATGAAAAAAACACTTGCATTTGCACTTGCCGCGCTGATGTCCATATCATTGCTCACCGGCTGTGCGGCGGATGCACCGGATTCATCCGGCAAAGATAAAACACAAAGCACGACAGCACAAACGAATAATCCGGATAACTCGGCGCAAGAGGAACCGATCACACTGCGCTTTGTCAGCTGGCAGACAAATCATGATGAAGGAAACCGCCGCGTAGCGGATGCATATCACGAATTGCATCCGAATGTGACAGTTGAGTTTCAGTATCTGGGTGATATGAGCAGCCGGGAATATCTGACAAAAACCGATATCATGCTGATGGGCGGCGAGGAAATGGATATCGTAATGACGCCGGGCTGGCAGGATTATGCTGCCCGTGCGGCATCGGGCTCCTATCTGGATCTGGACCCGTATTTTGAAGCCGAAGGCACTACCTTTGAAGATTGCTATAACAGTGCGGTGCGCGTGGACGGCGGAGCCTACGGGATTGCAGCCGAGATGAAGTATAATATCGTGCTGATAAACAAAGATATGCTGGATGAAGCAAATCTTCCGGTTCCGGAGCTGGATTGGACATGGCAGGATTACCGCGATTATGCCAATAAGCTTACGAAGGGCACCGGCGCGGATAAAATCTACGGCTCATATTTCCACACATGGGGAAATGTCAATCAGAACGGCCTGGTTTCAGTCAAAAAGGGCAGCCTGTATTTCAACGAAGACAAAACATTGACGTTTGACAATCCCGCCTATGCCGATTTCCTGCAGCTGCGGTATGATATGGAGAATGTGGATCAGTGCTCGATCCCGCTGGCAGATGTCAAGAGCTTGAACATGAACTATCGCGATCAGTTCTTCAGCGGCAAGATCGCAATGCTGCCGATCGGCACAAACCTGCTGAGTGATATCGGCAACAAAAAGTATTCTCCGGATTTTGTAACCACCTTTGCCCGTGTTCCGGCATGGGAATCGGATGACCCGCATTACACAGTTTCATCGGCAAACCTGTTCAGTATTGCACGCACCAGCAAGCATCCCCAGGAAGCCTATGATTTCCTGCGCTTTTGGAGCACAGAGGGTGTAAAGCTGAAAGGCATGTTCATTGAAAATACAAAGGGCGCCGACAAAATGGACAGCGTCATGGCGATTGTGAACGGCTTTACCGACAAATTGGATATGGATGCACTGACAAAGCTGATGAACGATCCGGAATGGGTTGACAGCTTTGAAGAATATACCCCGGTATTCCAAAGCGAGATCGAATCCATTCAAACAGAAGAAACGGATAAATTCCTGCTGGGCTCGCAATCCCTGGAGGATACCATTCAAAATCTTATGGACCGCGGAAACGCCGTGATAAAGGAAAACTCCTGAACCGGCACACGCGTTTCGAGTGCTGGGATCAGGACAAGCCAAAAGGAAAGAAAGAGAGGTCGGCTTTTATAAAAGCCGACCTCATTTTGTTTTTGTGATGTTCAAAAAGCTTTGAAAGCAAAAGACTGCGTGAGAATCCGCGCGGTTGCTTTCGGTACGCGGAGCGGACCCGTGACAGGAGCGGAACGATACGGGAAAAATATCAGCTGTTGTGCTGAGGCAAAAAGAAAAAGCCATGAAAACGGCTGTTTTCATGGCTTTTTTATGGTTGCGGGAGCAGGATTTGAACCTACGACCTTCGGGTTATGAGTGACCCTTTTAGGATGATGCTACATTTAATATTTTGTATTCGCTGTTGTATTTTAACGTTTTTTGAAGATGAGCCACTCGTAAGTTGTCGTAATTTTCGCTTTTTTGATATGACTTTTGCAATGTACTGAATAAAAACTGAATAAAAACTGAACAAAAGGCTCTGTTGTAAATGGATGATAGCAGGGCTTTTTTTATGTAAAAAAACCATTTTGCACTTTTGACACAAGTTTTGTTTTCGTTAGATTGAGGTCCTTAAAAGTGAGATAATTAAATCAGGAAAACAGAAAGGAGGAGAGATTATGAAACACATACGCACCATTAATGGTGCGGCACAGATGCTGCATGACATGGACATAAATTGTGCAATCACAGCACATTGTATACGTCACTTGATCAAAGCGGAGCTTATACCTTATACACGTACCGGATGTAAATATTTGGTTGCTGTTGAAGATATAATCGCTTACTTTGGTGCAAATCAATCTACAGACTAATGTTGGTTGTAGATATAGAGCTTGTATAAAGTGCTGGGGTTAGATAGGTGTTTGTTTTCCTAACGCAGCAAATTTATTAAGAAAGGAGGGTGATTCAATATGGCAAAGCTTATCGGTTACAAGCGCGCAGACTTCACCACGAAAGAGGGGCAGACGATTACTGGCTGCAACGTGTATCTTTCGAATGAAGTTGACCCGCGTGTTGGTGCTGGGGTATCGGCTGATCGCTTGTATCTCTCTGACGCCAAAATGGAACGTGAGAATATCAATTTGAAAAACCTGGTGGGTAAAAATGTACATGCATATTTTAACCGCTATGGAAAATTGGATTCTCTCGTCGCCGCCGATTAACCCCAAAAACGCTGTTTCTGCAGCAGTAATATTTTCCCTGTGTGGTAAGGTAAAACCGCTGCAGAAACAGAAAGTTTTTTGTGTGACGAAATTTGATGTAAAACGGCTTTATGCATAGACATTCCCACCAGTCGGTTTGGGCTTGTCCAACCGACTGGTTGTTAATTAGGGAATAAGTTTGAGGTAGGAGTGTGGTAATTCGAATGGCAGAAAGTTCAATTAGAAAATGTGAAATTGTACAGCAGATTAGATATCTTCCCGACTTTCCTGACAACTGGCAGACAGAACTGGAGACACGTCTCGAACAGGAACCCAATATTCGTACTTGGGCGTATATTCTGCATGATAAGGATATCGATACTGATGGCAGCCTCAAAGAACCCCATGTGCATATTGTTCTTGAACTTGTCGATGCTGTTAAGTTTTCAACTGTTGGCAATTACGTTGGCGTTGCTGCTCAATACGTCATGAAGATCGAACAGCAATATAAAGCAGGTCGAAAGTGGTTTGCCGATATTGGCGGTGCATTGTCGTATTTGACACATCGAAATGCTTCCGACCGTTATCAATACGATGATTCAGAAGTGAAAGCAAAGCCGGGATACGATTGGAAGGAGGTAAGGCGTAAAAGCGAAGAAAGGCGCTCAGAACATCAGTCGCTTCAGAAAATTCTTGACGATATACAGGCAGGACTGATTAAACGGTTTAACGTTTTTGAGTATGTAAGTCAAAAGATGTATATCGATCATAAATCGGAAATTGACAAGGCTTTTGAGTATCAGGAAGGCCTTATGAAAAGCAGCAGCAACAAAAGGAATACAATGGTAGTCTATATTTGTGGTT
>JAHHSK010000022.1 GCA_020025255.1 Ruthenibacterium sp.
CGTGCGAAAAAAATGAGTATCGGGCAGAGTTTTCATACCCGGCGGTTGTGGCGGATGGTGCAGATATCCTGATTACATACACTTGGAAGCGGGAAAGCATTGCCTTTTGGAGAATCCGCATTTTAGACTAAAATACACCGGATGTTGCCCTGTGATGCTTGCCGCTGTTCAATCGAAAACACTCGATATGGACGGTGTGACCCGGTACGGTAATCGAAACAAAACGGATATTCTATTGATGTTTGAACTGATTCGTGCTAAAATCTAAAAAGTAGGATTTGCCATGAAAAAACATGCCCCCCAAACCGGTTTCGGGTAAGCCTGATGTTTGCTCAAACGGCCGGGGAGCAGCAGAAAGGAGAAGGATTGTTTGGAACTGAATGTATTAAGCAAACAAAATCCCGGAGGACCGCTGTTGAAATGGGCAGCAGATTCCGGTGTTCGTCTTTTGGAAAAGGATGGCCTTTATTTTAAAGATCTGGCAAAGGATGGTGTGTTTTACCCGTATGAGGACTGGCGACTGTCCAGCGATGAGCGTGCGGCGGATCTTGCGGCAAGGCTTACGATCGATCAGATTGCAGGCTTGATGCTTTACAGCAAGCACCAGTTTGTACCGGGATTTACTGCGGATTATTTTGGAACCGTAACGTATAATGGAACATCGATTCAGCAGGCGGGTCTGCCGGTATCGGCATTGTCTGATCAGCAGAAGGAATTTATTACGAACGATTTTCTGCGCCATGTGTTGGTTGTGGCGGTTCAGTCGGCGGGGGATTCGGCACGCTGGAACAATAATTTGCAGCAGCTTGCCGAAAGCCTGGAATGGGGTATCCCTATTTCGATCAGTTCTGACCCGCGCCACGGGACGACTGTGACGTTTGAATTCGATGCCGGTGCCGGCGGGGATATTTCCCATTGGCCGGAGCCTTTGGGCTTGACTGCTACATTCGATCCGCAGCTGGTAAGACGCTTTGGTGAAATTGCATCGAAAGAATATCGCGCTCTGGGAATCAATACGGCGCTTTCACCGCAGATCGATTTGTCCACAGAGCCGCGCTGGAGCCGATACCTCGGCAGCTTCGGGGAACATTCTTCTTTGAGTGCTGAGCTGGCAGAAGCATACTGCGATGCCTTCCAAACCTCTGAGGGCGACAGCGAAGTGGAAGACGGCTGGGGCTACGAAAGCGTAAACGCCATGGTAAAGCATTGGCCGGGCGGCGGCGCAGTGGAAGGCGGCCGTGATGCCCATTTCCCGTGCGGTAAATATTCGGTTTATCCGGGAAATAACTTTAAAGAGCATCTGATTCCGTTTACAGAAGGCGCATTCAAACTGAAAGGCAAAACAAAGCAGGCAAGTGCTGTTATGCCGTATTATACGATCGTGTACGGGCAGCCGGGCGGTGAAAACGTGGGCTGCAGCTACAGCAAATATCTGATTCATGATTTGCTGCGTGGAGAATGCCATTATGATGGTGTCGTATGTACCGACTGGAGCATTACTGCCGATGAAGGCCCGATCGAAAGCATGTACAGCGGCAAATGCTGGGGTGTGGAACATCTGACAGAGCCGGAGCGCTGCTATAAGGTTCTGATGGCAGGCGTGGATCAGTTCGGCGGTCTGAACGAAAAGAAAAATATCATTGCTGCGTATGAGATCGGTGTGAAAGAGCACGGCGAAGAATTTATGCGTAAGCGTTTTCAAGATTCCGCACGCAGACTGCTGCGCAATATTTTCCGCACCGGTCTGTTCGAAAATCCGTATCTTGTGCCCGAACAGGCGGATGAAATCGTAGGCTGTCCGGAATACATGCAGGCGGGCTTTGACGCACAGGTAAAATCGGTTGTGATGCTGAAAAACAAAGATCACGTCCTTCCGCTTGCAGAAAAGACAAAGCTGTACGTTCCGAAGCTGCACGTGCCGGAAAACACCGACTGGATGGGTATCCATACCCTCGATCATTGGGAAGATGCCATCAGCCCGGCACTGTTGGAAAAATATTTCACACTGGTGGAAACACCAGAGGAAGCCGATGCGGCACTGTGTGTGCTTCGCCAGCCGAATGGTGCAGGCTTCAGCCTGCAGGGCGGCTATGATGTAGCGGATCGTGAAAAGGGCGGCAACGGATACATCCCTGTCAGCTTGCAGTATCGTCCGTATACGGCAGACAAGGCAAGAGAGCACAGCATTGCCGGCGGCGATCCGCAGGAGGATTTCATCAATCGCAGCTATAAGGGAAAAACAGTTACGGTCAATAATGAACAAGATTTGGATACCCTGCTGGAAACCCGCCGCAAAATGGGTGCAAAGCCGGTGATTGCCTGTGTGAGCATGACGGCACCTATGGTGATGTCTGAATTTGAAAAGGAAGCCGATGCGATTCTTGCCACATTCGGCAATCTGCCGCAGGCATTGCTGGAAATCGTCAGCGGCAGAAAAGAACCCTCCGGTTTGCTTCCGCTGCAGATTCCGGAAAACATGGATACCGTGGAAGAACAGTATGAAGACGTGCCGTTCGATATGGTGTGCTATGTGGATAGTGAAAATCACACCTATGATTTTGGCTATGGCCTGAACTGGAACGGCGTGATCGAGGATGAACGTGTAAGAAAATATGCGCATCGTCCCGAATGATAAAGGGAAATAGGCAATAATACAAAATGAAAAATCCGATGCCAGCTTGCTTTTTTATAGAGCGACGGCATCGGATTTTTTTAAGAAAAACAGCAAAGAGCATTTTTTGCAAAATTATACTTGACAAAGTGCGGGTGATTTGTTATTATAATAAAGCACTTGAAACACAAGTGGCCGTTTATGGGGGCGTAGCTCACCTGGGAGAGCGCTTGAATGGCATTCAAGAGGTAGTCGGTTCGATCCCGATCGTCTCCACCATATCGAAAAACACCCGTTCTGTTGAATGGGTGTTTTTGTTTTGTCAGGATATGACCGCAGCCGCCGGAAAAGAAATCCGGTGTTCATTCAAGACCACGGCTGCACAAAAAGCCGCACACGGTTCAGGTGGTTTCGGCACTTTGCTCGAAAAAGCTGCGGGAATGACGGCAAAGCGGACAGATTTCAGGGGCATGCGTGCCGATAACAATATGCCCGCAGATACGGCATTCCCAAATGCAGATGTGCCCTTTTTGAAAAACGCCGCCATTTTCGATGCGTTCCAGCAGGGAACGGTAGCGTTCTTCGTGACGCTTTTCAATAATCCCTACCATGCGGAATTTCGCAGCAAGCGAAGGGAACCCTTCCTCCTCGGCCGTTTGCGCGAAGTGTTCATACATATCGGTCCATTCAAAGTTTTCCCCTTCGACGGCAGTTCGAAGATTCGAAGCGGTATTGCCGATCCCCTCCAGTTCGCTCAGCCATATTTTAGCATGAGCGGCCTCGTTGGCGGCAGACTGCAAAAAAACAGACGCAATCGGATCGTAACCGTCTGCTTGTGCAGCGGATGCAAAAAACGTATATTTGGTGTATGCCTGCGATTCCCCCGCAAAAGCTTTCTTTAGATTTTCTTCGGTTTCGGTTCCCTCGTATTGGCTCATAGGGATTCCTCCTTTGTTTTTCTTTACTGCATAAGCAGTATGGGCAAAGCACAAACACTTATGCCGAAAAGATTTGAAGAAAACGGTTCCGCTGCACTGGTGGCGGGATAAAATCTATGATATGATAGATCATGTAAGCAAAAGGAGGACGGATTATGAAGGAAAAAATCACCCTGAAAGAATGGGGTATTTTGATGCTGGGTATGTTTCTGGTAGCTTTTTCGGTTTACTATATTATGATCCCGTGTCAGTTTGTTGTGGGAAGCATATCGGGTGTGGTGATGATCGTATCCCATTATGTGCCTGCGCTGTCTTTTTCAACCATCTCATTTATATTGAATGTTGTTCTTTTGACGATTGGATTTATTTTTGTGGGAAAGGATTTCGGGGGAAAAACAGTTATCGCTTCCATTTTAATGCCGCTGTATCTTCGCGTTTTTGAAATCATCACTCCCAATGTGGAAGCGCCCACAGGCGATATTTTTATTGATCTAGCCTGCTATATTCTGGTAGTAAGCATCGGGCAGGCACTTTTGTTCAATATCAATGCGTCATCCGGCGGGCTTGATATCATAGCAAAGATAATGAATCAATATTTGCATATTGATATCGGCAAGGGGGCAGCGATGGCGGGGTTTGTAACCGCATCACTTTCCATTTTGGTTTATGATAAAAAAACCTTGATCGTCAGCCTTGTCGGCACCTATATCGGCGGTATTGTGTTGGATCATTTTCTGGATGGCTTCAATATACGGAAAAAAGTCTGCATCCTTTCCAGTCGGCACGAGGAGATACAGGAATTTATCGTGAAAAAGCTGGATCGTGGCGCAACCCTTTATCAGGTGCACGGGGCATGGGGAAAAACCGGAAGAACGGAGCTTGTCACGATCCTGCAGAATAATGAATACGCTGATTTGCTTGAATTTGTAAACCAAATCGATCCGTCCGCCTTTATTACAGTAACAACCGTCGGACAGGTGATCGGAAATTGGAACAAGAATAGACGCAGACAGGGAACGGCAAAGCACAGCGCAAGCAAAAGTGAATAAAGCAGCCGCAAGGCAGATGCCGCAGAAAAAAGGGAGTGTATCATTGCGATACACTCCCTTTTATGCTGCGCAAACAAATCCTATCCTGAAACCGCTGGTGCAAACAGCTGAAAAAGCTTGCGGCTTCAGCCTTGCTGTTTACGATTCAATAAAACTGTCTTCCTTGCTGTACGTCATCGGCAAGAAACGCGCGGTGAATCTGGTTCAGCACATGTTTCTTGTCGGCACTCCAAAGGGGAGCCAGTAGATTGCGTTTGGCTCCGTCCCCCGTTAGACGGTGGATCACAACATGAGGCGGCAGGCTTTCAACGCACAGCTCCAGCATTTGAATATATTCGTTCAAAGTAGGCAGTGTGATTTTCCCGGCCTGCCATTCGATGGCAAGATCGGTGGAGCGCAGTACATGCAGCAGGTGCAGTTTTACGCCGTCCGCCCCTGAATGGCCGATGTAACGAGAGGTTTCTGCCATTTGCGCCGGGGTTTCGCCCGGAAGGCCGAGAATCTGATGCGCAACCACCGTGATGCCGAGTGCTTTTAAGTCACAAACAGCTTTATCGTAAAGGCTCAGATCGTAGCCGCGCCGGATGTACTTTGCTGTCTTGGGATGAATCGTTTGAAGGCCAAGCTCCACCCATACCGGTTTGATGCGGCGGCATTCCGCAAGAAGCTGCAAAATATCTGTGCCAAGGCAGTCAGGACGGGTTGCAATGGAAAGGGCAACGATATCATCCGGCTGCATCGCGGCAAAAAACAGCGGGGCAAGCGTCTGGGCAGGAGCATATGTGTTGGTAAAGGATTGAAAGTAGGCAATGTATTTCGCAGGCCCTTTCTGTTTTGCGGCAATGCGCCTGCGGGCAGCGGCAAGCTGATCTTCCACACGGCCCGTTTCGGCAAATGCACCGGAACCATCACAGAAAATGCAGCCGCGTCCACCGGCATCGCGGTTCGGACAGCTGCATCCGGAGGAGAGGGAAAGCTTGTATACTTTACATCCGTATTGCGATTTTAATGAATCGTTGAGTGAATTCCAGTAGATAAAACATCACCCTTTCCAAGCTGGCAGAAATCGGTAACAGGATGCGCATGCACAAGGCGCGATGAATCGAAGAAGGACCGATATATCCGGAAATGAAAATAGAAAACTCGACAAATCGCACAAAAAAACATGCCGAAAATCGTTGAAATCGAAATCCTTTTTTGCCGAATTTCGGTTGAAATCGAATACAGGGGTTTGTATAATGTACATAAAAGAGAATCAGATTCACTTTTTCGGGGATTGCGAATCTTCCCGACCTGCCTGTGTGGCCAGCAGCAGGAATATTTCGCGGATCGTGTTTTTTTCGAATGAAAAATCCCGGTCACGTTCAGCTTTGGAAGAATAGGCAATGATCACGGCGTGCAGTGCACTGGCATACGTTCGAAGCCGCGCTTCGGATGCATGCGGGTACTCTCGCTGCAAAAGCAAGAACAGCATATTTGTAAAATCCTTGGCGGCTGCCGGCATATGGAAGTGCATAGGAGCAGACGAAATGCTGCCTGCCTGATAATAACAGCTGCATAACGGGTGATTAAAAAATGTAATGCTGCGCTGTACAAGAAAATCCATCGCCTGTGCAAGCGAATCGGCATTCATGGCTCCGGCAATGGAATCGGAGATGAAGTCTTCGACAAAATCAGTCCACAGCTCGTCCAGAATATCCGATTTCGATTTGTAATGGCGGTAAAAAGCACCGGTGGAGTATCCGGCAAGGGAAACGATATCGGAGATTGCTGTGCGGTCAAAGCCTCGTTCAGTAAAAAGGCAATAGGCTGATTTCAGCAGTTCGCGATGGGTTCTGTCTGTTTTTTCGGCTTGAAGCATAATGAAAACTCCTGATTGTGATTTTACTATAATCTTAGCAAAACCAGCAGCGGGATGCAAGAGAAAGACAATGCGTTTTGATATGAGTGCATGTTGCAGTGCATAAAAATACAAACTACAAACGGAGGAAAAGAATATGAATTCCAAGTATCCTAATTTGCTGTCGCCCGGCAAAATCGGCAGCATGGAACTTCGCAACAAAACCGTTATGTGTGCAATGGGCATGAGCCAATCGGATCATGGCTTTGTAAATAATGCGGTTGTAAATCATTATGTGGAACGCGCGAAGGGCGGCGTTGGGCTGATTGTCGTGGAAGTGACCTGTGTGGATGCACCGCAGGGGCTGAATACCGCCGGCATGCTGGTGATTGATGATGACAAATATATTCCCGGCATGGCGCGCCTTGCGCAGGCCATTCATGAAGAAGGCGCACGCTGTGTGCTGCAAATCAGCCATACCGGGCGTGGTGCCCGCCGTGCCATTACCGGTATGCAGCCGGTCGGCCCCAGTGCAGTGGCAATGCCGTATTCCTTCATGATGGGGCTGGAAAATGAGCAGCCGCGTGAATTGACGATTCCGGAAATCCACGAAATCGAAGAAAAGTACGCACAGGCAGCACTGCGTGCAAAAAAGGCAGGATTCGATGGAATCGAATTGCACAGCGTCGGCTATTATATGGGGGAACAGTTCCTTTCCTCTAAGGCCAATATCCGCACCGATGAATATGGCGGCAATCCCGAAAATCGAGTGCGTTTTCATTTGAATATCATTCGGCGCATTCGCGAGCTGTGCGGCAGCGATTTTGCCGTGATCGTAAAAATGAGCGCGGTGGAATCCGGGGAAGATGCCGGCATTACAATGCAGGATGGCATGTATTTTGCCAAACGTTTTCAGGATGAGGGCGTAGATGCGCTGGAAGTGCTTGCAGGAACGTGGAAAAAACAAGCGGGTCTGGATGATCTGCCGGCTACGGCAGCACCCTATTGCCAAGCGGTTGGGCTGTGTGCGGCACTGAAATTCGGCATCATGAAAATGACGGGCGCACCCGCAACGATACCGATGATCGGCGGCGGGCGTGCGGATAGTGCAGCGGCGGCAGAAAAGGCGCTTGCGGATAAACAGTGCGATTTCATCTTCCTGGGTCATGCGCTTTTGGCACAGCCGGATTTCGTCAAGCTGGTGGATGAGGATCGCGAGGATGAGATCCGCCCGTGTATCGGCTGCGGCATGTGTGTGGATTCGCAGCTGCAGGAAGGGGAGCGCGGCTGCTGTTCGGGAAATGCGGTTTTGGGTCATGGGGAAAATGATTATACGATCCCTGCGGCACAAACAAGAAAAAAGGTCGTTGTGATCGGCGGCGGCGTAGCCGGGGTAGAAGCGGCGCGGATTGCGGCAAAGCGCGGGCATACCGTTTCGCTGTATGAAAAATCGGATAAAATCGGCGGTCAGATGCACTATGCGGTAAAGCCGCCCCATAAGCAGAATATGCAGGCGCTTGTTCCGTATCTGGAGCGTCAGCTTGAATTGACCGGAGTGGATGTCCACCTTGGAACGGCGGTTACGGCACAGGATGTGCTCGATTTGAAACCGGATGCCGTTGTTTGTGCGACAGGCGTAAAATCGGTTTCGCTTCCGATTCCCGGTGCGCAACGTGCCGTTAACGCAAAACAGGTGCTGGATGGCGCGGCAGCCGGCGAGAATGTTGTGGTCATCGGCGGCGGCAGTGTAGGCATTGAAACGGCAGAACTCCTTGCCGAACAAGGCAAGCATGTAACAGTGATCGAGATGCTGGATGTCATTGCCGAGCGTATGGTCAAGGTTACACGCACGATCGTTCTGGGGCATTTGAAAGAGCTGGGTGTCACGGTGCTCACCTCATGCAAATGTCAGGAAGTGCGGGAAGCTTCGATTGTTTACATGGATGCCAATGGAGTCGAAACCGAAATTCCGGCAGATACGGTTGTGCTTGCAATAGGTGACCGTCCGGAAACTACGGTGTATGAACAGCTGCAAGGCAAGGTTCCGGAACTGTATAATATAGGGGACAGTGCATCAGCGGGCATGATTGCGGCTGCGGTACGGCAGGGGTATGAATGTGCGCTGAAGCTGTAATCCGTTTTGAAACAAGAAAATAGGCTTTATGATGCGGCATGCAGGATACTGTATGCCGCATTTCTTTTTAACGAGTGACTGCCGGACAAAATTTTTATGCAACAGCTCTTTAAAACCAATCGATTCTGTGGTACTATAATGCGTTGCAATCTGTTTCAGAGCAAATCAGAAAGGAAATAAAGAAAATGGAAGAAAAAGAAACGGTTTTGAACAAGGGCTGGGTCGTTGCCCTGTTGGCAGGGATCTGCTGCTTTTTGTGGGGGAGCGCGTTCCCGTGTGTGAAAATTGGCTATGCAATGTTCGGCATTGATTCGACAGATACCGCTTCACAGATCGTGTTTGCGGGCGCACGCTTTACGCTGGCGGGTGTGCTCACTGTACTGATCGGCAGCGCACTATCCCGAAAATTTTTAAAGCCGCAAAACGGTTCGTGGGGCATGGTATTCAAACTCAGCATGGTACAGACCGTGATTCAGTATCTGCTGTTTTACATTGGCCTTGCCAATACCTCCGGGGTAAAGGGATCGATCATTGTTGCATCGAATGTGTTTTTTGCCATATTGATTTCTGCGTTGGTTTTTCGGTATGAAACGCTTGGGGCTGGCAAGATGATCGGTTGTTTGCTGGGGTTTATAGGGGTTGTGCTCATTAATCTAACGGATGCGGGGCTGGATGCTTCCATGTCGTTTGCGGGGGAGGGCTTTATGCTGCTTTCGACCGTATCGTATGCGTTTTCCTCGGTATTGATAAAAAAATACAGCCGCATGGAAAATCCGGTAACGCTCAGCGGATATCAGTTCTTTTTCGGCGGCGCCATCATGACAGCCGTAGGGCTTGTATTCGGTGGAAAGCTGCACAGCTTTACAGTGGGCTCTGTGCTGCTTTTGATTTATATGGCAGTAATTTCGGCCGTTGCTTATTCCTTGTGGGGAATTCTGCTTAAATATAATCCGGTCAGCAAGGTAGCGGTTTACGGTTTTATGAACCCGGTATTTGGAGTGATTTTAAGTGCAGTGTTGCTCAAAGAGCAAAATCAGGCGTTTACGCTGCGCGGGCTTATTTCACTGATCCTGGTGTGCATTGGTATTTATGTGGTAAATCGAGATTTTTCTCCTTCGAAAAGCAAAGAGTGTTGACAGTAAAGTAAAAATCTGATATCTTTTAAGCGAATACTTAATTAAGCGTTCACCTAAGTACAGAAAACTGCGGAACAGTTTTGCAAAAACGGAGGATCGGGATGAGAAAGCATGCAGAAAAGGTAGCATCGATTATGGGGCAACTTGCAAACGAAAATCGGCTGCTGATTCTCGAGGCACTTTTGCCCGGCCCGCTGACAGTAACAGAACTTGCTGTAAGGGTAAGGGGTATCAGTACACCGGCACTTTCCCAGCATTTACATAAGCTGCGCGGCGCAGGGTTGATACAATCGGAAAAACAAGCACAGTATATCCGTTATTCGATTTGTGATCAAAGAATCCGGGGTTTGATTGATTTTCTGCACAAGGAGTACTGTACAGATGAGGAAAAGGCGCAATTTGAAAAGGAGTATCATCAACATGAAAAAAATGTATAAAATCGCAGCAGCATATCTGATATTCGGCTTGGCGGCGGGGCTTTTTTATCACGAAGCAGCCTACTGGATGCATTTTCGGGGCTATACCGTGCTTTCTAAGGTGCACCCGCATGCGCTGGCATTGGGGACAGGTGTCTTTTTGGTTATGCCGCTGCTGATGAAGGTATTCGAAATCCAAAAAGAAAAAAGCTTCCGCTGGTTTATGTGGTTTTATAATATCGGGCTTGTGATGACATTGGGCTTTATGAGCATCCGCGGTGTAGTACAGCTGTTCGATATTTCAATCGCAAGCGCATGGGACCATATGATAGGCGGCTTTGCCGGTATCGGGCACATTCTTTTGACAATCGGGTTATTTGCTTTGATGCGTGCTTTGATGCGCAGTACGAAAGAATAAGAAATAAGTGCACCGATAAAAGGCCGGATCGCCTGCAGCAAAGCAAAACAAATCAAAACAGTTGAAATCAGGGGGTTATTTATGTTTACAACAATCGCACATATCGGCTTGACCGTTTCGGAACTGGAGCGTTCCGTTGCTTTTTATAAAGATGTTTTGGGGCTGGAGTATGTTGGGGAAATGGAAATGGGAGGGCCGGAAACCGCGGCACTCTTCCAACGAGAAGGCTGCCGTGCAAGAGTTGCCTATCTGCGTACCGCAGATGCAAATGCAGCTTTGGTGGAGCTGATTCAGTTTACCGATCTTCCTGCAAAAGAAGATACGCCGGATCTGTTCAAAACCTCGATTTCAGAACTGTGTTTTGCGACAGATGATATCGATCGGGAATATCAAAGCATGGCAAAGCAGGGCGTCCGCTTTCTTTCCGAGCCCCAGACGTTTGATAGCACACAATACGGCTTTGGTAAAAGCCGTGCCGTTTATTTTTATGATCCGGACGGAAACATTTTGGAACTGATCCAGCCGGAAAAATAGAAGAAAGGAACAGGGAGCGGATATGGTGCATGATACCATTCGTGTGCAGGATGCAACGCAAAACAATCTGAAAAATGTGTCGGTAGAAATCCCGAAGCACAAGATTACCGTGGTAACAGGGGTTTCAGGCTCCGGTAAAAGTTCGCTTGTGCTGGATACCATAGCGGCACAGTCGCGCCGAGAGCTCAATGATACGTTTCCAAGCTTTGCCCAGCGGTATTTGCCGAAGTACGGACGGCCGCATGTCGGTAAAATCGAACATCTTCCAACGGCAATCGTAATCGATCAGAAAAAGCCATCACAGCAGGTGCGCTCCACGGTGGGAACGTATACCGATACCTATTCACTGCTTCGCCTGCTGTTTTCCCGTGTGGGAAGTCCGTTTGTTGGATATTCCGATTCGTTTTCCTTTAACCATCCGCAGGGAAAATGCCCGCGCTGTGATGGTCTTGGTGAAGTTACAGAAATCGATGTGCACAAATTAGTCGATTTTGATAAGTGCCTCAATGATCCGGGTGTGATTCATTATGTGGCGTATGAACCGGGGCAGTGGCGTTGGCTGTATTATGGTGCTTCGGGTCTTTTTGACCCGAATAAGAAGATACGGGATTACACGCAGGAAGAGCTTCAGCTGTTTTTGTATCAGGAACCGATGAAGCTGAAAAACCCGCCGCCGGATTATTATAAAACGGCAACCTATGAAGGCTTGATGTATCGCATGAACCGTATGCTGCGACGTGATGATGCAAAGGTGCACTGGAAACGCCTGGAACCCTTAGTGGATCAGGGAATCTGCCCGGAATGTCATGGGGCACGGCTGAATCCGCGGATCCTTTCCTGTAAGATTGCAGGGAAAAATATTGCCGAAGTCACGGCAATGCCGCTGCATGAAATCCTTGCTTGGCTGGATGCGATAAACGATCCGATTGCAGTGGATATCACAGCTGCATTGAAAAGCCGTATCGGTGCACTGATTGATATCGGGCTGGATTATTTGACGTTAGACCGAGGAATGGGCACCCTTTCAGGCGGCGAATCCCAGCGTTGCAAAATTGCAAAGTACAATAATTCCTCCCTTTCGGATCTTTTATATGTATTGGACGAACCCAGCGTGGGGCTGCACAGCCATGATATACACCGTTTGAGTGAAGCAGTGATTGCATTGCGGGATCGCGGTAATACCGTGCTTATGGTCGAACATCACAAAGAAATGATGGAAATCGCCGATCATATCATAGATATGGGGCCGGGAGCCGGAACACAAGGCGGCGAGGTTTTGTTTGAAGGCCGCTATGAAGAGCTTGTAAAGGCTGATACCTTGACAGGGCAGCTGCTGCGTAAAAAGAATGCACTCAAGCAGCAGCTGCGTACTGCACAGGAATGGTTCAGAATGGAGCATTTAAACCTGCATAATCTGAAAGATGTATCGGTAGATCTGCCGAAGGGTGTATTTGCAGTGATTGCAGGCGTAGCAGGCTCTGGAAAAAGTTCTCTTATGGAAGCATTTGCTAAGCAGTGTCAGGAAGAAGTGACGCTCATCAGCCAAAAAAGCATCGGCAGCAGTCTGCGGTCTACACCCGCAACCTATTTGGGGGTAGCGGACGATATCCGGCGCATGTTCGCAAAGGAAAGCGGACAGAAAGCAGGCTTGTTTGCTTTCAATGGTGCAGGAGCATGCCCGGTATGTCAGGGAAAGGGCGTTATTGTTTCGGAAATGGCATTTATGGATTCCATTGAAACCGTGTGTGAAGCATGCGGAGGGCTGCGATATTCCAATGAGGCGTTGCAGTATACGGTGGGCGGTTTGAATATCGCGCAGGTAATGGACCTGACGATTCGACAGGCAATGGAACGGTTTTCCGGCACGGCGATTGCAGAAAAGCTTCGTCCGCTTGCGGATGTGGGGCTGTTTTATCTGCATTTGAATCAAGCCCTTTCTACGCTTTCCGGCGGGGAACTGCAGCGCATGAAGCTGGCTTCTTATCTTGGTAAAAAAGAGCAGATCTTGATTTTGGATGAGCCTACCGACGGCCTGCATCTGCAAGACGTGCAGAATATTATTGCGCTGTTTGATCGGATCGTTTCACAAGGAAATTCAGTCTTTTTGATTGAGCATAATCTGGAGGTGCTGAAAGCGGCAGATTATGTAGTGGAAATCGGCCCGGGCGGCGGGGATGAAGGCGGCAGAGTGATCTTTGCGGGAACTCCGGCACAGATGCTGGAATCCGAAGCTTCCGTCACAGCACCGTATCTGCGCAAATCACTTGAAGCATAATGATACAAAGAGTTCCGGCATCGGTTGCAGCCACAGGCTTTTATTCGCATCCATTCGACAATGGGGCGAGTGCTTGCTGCAAAGCATGCTCCATATCAGCAATGCCGTCCGATAGGATATCTTTTTGTTGGAAAAATAGCAATAGCCAAGGAATAAAATTCAAGGGATAAGAGCAGGCAATGAAAGATAAAACTCCAGATTGATGCCGTCTATATGACTTCAATCTGGAGTTTTTTTACATACAAATTATAATTATGGAATATGTCCATTTTAATTGAGAAATTTATTTTGCTGCCACAAGGGCAATTTACCATACCGTTCATAGGAAGAACACGGAGCGAACAAAAATAACAAAAAGTGACAAAAACATAGGAATTTTCGATGCGAGATTGCGAAAGCGGGCAAAATGTAGTACGATAAAGCAACATAAGACGGAAAATGCGAGGGGATGTTATGGGGATGATTACTGCAGGCAGCAAAACAGTAACGTTGTGCCTGGATGAAACGGCGCTGTCTTATACAGTGACTGCGAACGGGCAAGAATGGAAATGGTCGAAACAGTACTGCGCAGAATTTGTGCTGAAAGATGAAACAAGAATCCGTTTTTCTGATTCGGAATCGATTGTACATACACCGTGGAAAACAGGGGTGGGCAGCGGAATCCGCTCTACCTATTCGGGCTTTACCATTCATGGACAAAGCGTTCCGTTTTCCTTTGAGACGATAGCCTGGGTCGAGGATGCTTCAGGGGATGTGTATTTTGAATTTATCCCCTTACACGAGGAAGGGCTGGAATTGAAGGCAATATATTGGCCGGGCTATATGGAATTTGACCAAAACAGTGCAGACTGGTATAGTGTGCTGAATGTAATGCAGGGATTGATCGTGCCCAACAACTGGGAAAACGAGGTATCAAAGCTTGCGTTTGAAGGGCAGATGTGTACCAGCAGCGCATATATGCCGTGGTTTGGACAGGTTAGACCCAATGCAGGGTATATTGCCATCTGCAAACATCCATGGGATGCCGCCTATCAGGTGGAACATCCTGCAAATGGCCCGTATTCCCATGTATCGGTGCGTTGGCTGCCAAGCTTAGGAAAAACCGCGTACCGCCGTGTGATGCGGTATACGTTTCTTGGAGCATGCAGCTATAACGATTTGTGCAAGGTGTATCGCACTTATGCAAAAGAGACGGGCTTGTTCACTTCTCTTGCAGAAAAAGCAGCAAAAAATCCGCTTGTAAATAAGCTGATTGGTTCGGCGGTAGTGCATAAGGGCATCAAAACGCATGTAGCGCCGGGATCATACTATTATAATGATGCACAGCCGGAAAAAAACGACCAGCTTGTTCCGTTTGCACAGCGTACTGCGGAAATTCGAAAATATAAGGAAAAAGGCGTGAAAAAGCTGTACCTCCACCTCGATGGCTGGGGAGACCCGGGCTACGATAATAAACATCCGGATTATCTGCCCGCGTGCAGAGCAGCCGGAGGCTGGAAGGGGCTCAAGGAGCTTTCCGATACGATCGAAGAATGTGGGTATATGCTCGGGCTGCACGATCAGTACCGGGATTATTATTTTGATGCACCCACATTTGACCGCGAGTTTGCATGTCAGGCACCGGATGGAACGATTTTTGACATGTCGCGCTGGGCGGGCGGACGTCAGAGCTATTTGTGTGCAACACAGGCACCATATTACGTCAAACGCAATTTTGAAGAGGTCTTGCGTCACGGAATTCATTTGCAAGCAGCGTATCTGGACGTGTTTACCTGCAATGAAGGGGACGAATGTGATAACCCAAGGCACCGCATGACACGCAAAGAATGCTTTGAATACCGCAGTGCGTGCTTTGAATATCTGTCCTCCAAAGGAATACTGCCAAGTTCCGAAGAAGTTACGGATTGGGCGATGAAGAATCTGGTGTTTGCACATTACGGGCCATACGATTTTATGCTCCAGCCACCCGGCACACCGCGAAAGGGGATCCCTGTGCCGCTGTTCAATCTGGTTTATCACGATTGCATGATTCTGCCATGGCCTATGGATTATCCGCAAGGTGAGGAGGACTATATGCTGTATGCGCTTTTGAATGGCGGTGCGGCGTATCTGGATAAGGATGGCGCTTACCCGGGCTGCGATGGGGCATTTGATGAGGATGCGCAGCTGCAGCTGGATAAAGAAATAGAACGCTGCCGCATTGTTGCATCGCTGCAAGAGCGTGTGGCAAAGTGCGAAATGGTGAAGCATGAATTTTTAGACGGCGATTGGAAGAAGCAGCGAACCACGTTCCGTGACGGTACGACAGTAACCGTGGATTTCCATGATAACCGCTATAAGATCTTCACACCCGATCGGCTGTGAAGATTACGTGGCAAGAGAAAAAATGCCGGGAAAGATCATGCCGGCGATTGGGTTCAACGCAGGAACGCGGCAGGTTCCTAGAAGGAAAGAAGATGATAAATAGATGATATTCGGAAAACACATCAACCGATACTACTTGCGCTATGCCCATATGCTGCTGCTGGGGCTTGCGGCATTGATTGCGGTTGATTCTTTGCAGCTTGTGATACCGAACCTGTATCAGATGGTCATCAACGGGCTGAATCAGGGCTATGTGATAGAGAATGGCGTGCAGGTGGCCTATGATATGGATTTTGTTGTGCAGAAAATCTGTATGCCCATGGTCGGGATCATTTTGGGAATCGTGCTGGGACGCTTTGCATGGCGCGTGTGTTTTTTTGGTGCTGCGATCCGTGTGGAAACAGATCTGCGAAATAAAATGTTTGATAATGCCCGCCGGCTGAACCGTGATTATTACAGTGTGAATAAAGTGGGCAGCTTGATGAGCCTTTTCACAAATGATCTGGATACCGTGCAGGAATGTTACGGGTGGGGCATCATGATGTTCTGTGATGCCGTTCTGCTGGGCGTGCTGGCGGTTTTGAAGATGTGGAATATGAACCGGCTGCTCACACTGCTTTCCATGATTCCCATGGCATTGCTTTTGGCTGTTTCTATGATCGTGGGACAGTACATGATAAAAAAATGGGATTATCGGCAGAAATGCTTTTCCGATCTTTCGGATTTTGCGCAGGAAAGCTTTTCCGGGATTGCTGTCATCAAGGCCTTTGTAAAAGAAACAAAGGAGCTTATGGCGTTCCGCAAAATCAATCAGGAAAATGAGATTTCCAATATTGATTACACCAAAACGTCCGTGCTGCTTCGCATTCTGGTCAATGCGTTTGTCGAAAGCGTGGTATGTGTGATTCTTGGTTACGGCGGATACCTTGTCTATGTGGGAAAATTCAACGCAGGCCAGCTTATGGAATTTATCGGCTATTTCACTGCGGTGGTTTGGCCGATCATGTCGGTGGCAGAGCTTGTGGATATGACATCCCGCGGCAAGGCATCGCTTGCCCGTATCGGGGAAATGCTGGATGCACAGCCCTCTGTGGTGGATGAACCGGGGGTAAAAACTCTTTGTGCGGTGCGGGGTGATATCGAATGCAGAAACCTGAATTTCACCTATCCGGATGGGGAGGGAACAGCACTGCGCGATATTACGTTTACGATCCATGCAGGCGAAAAAGTAGGGCTTGTGGGGCGAACCGGCTCCGGGAAAACTACGCTGGTCGATTTGATCCTGCGCACCTACAATGTGCCGAAAGGCACGCTGTTCATCGATGGAAATGATGTGAATGATCTGTCCATTCGATCGGTGCGCGAAGCCTGCGCGTATGTGCCGCAGGATAATTTCCTGTTTTCGGATACCATTGAAAACAATATCCGATTCAGTGCAGGGGATTTTGAATCCGAGGCAGTGGAAAAAGCGGCACAGCTGGCAGATATCCATGATAATATTATGGAGTTTGGGCAAGGGTATGAAACAGTGCTCGGGGAAAGAGGCGTTACGGTTTCCGGCGGCCAAAAGCAGCGCATTTCCATTGCAAGGGCGCTGATGAAAAATGCGCCGATCCTTATTCTGGATGATTCGGTTTCCGCTGTGGATACCAAGACAGAAGAAACCATTTTGCATAATTTGAATACCGTGCGTGAAGGCAAAACAACGATTTTGATTGCACATCGTATTTCCACCATTGCAAAAATGGATCGGATCCTGTTTTTGGACGAAGGCCGCCTGCTGGCGATCGGTACCCACAGGCAGCTGTATGATACTTGTACAGAATACCGCAGAATGGTGGATCTGCAGCGATTGGAGGAAGAAGGGGGTGGCTGCGGTGAATGAGTATCTGCCAATTCTGATCGTGGGCGCCGTTATCGGTGTCTTTACGCTGCTGTTTACAGCGGCATATGTTTGGGAATGTCGTAAAAAAGAAGAAAAGGATACCGAACGCACAATGTCGGATGGCGAGATCATGCGCCGTTTATTGGTGTATGCAAGGCCATACAGCAAAGAGTTTTTCCTGTCGCTGATGATTATGCTGGCAGCGATTGCCTATGATCTGCTGACACCGCTGCTTGCGGCGGATATCCAAAAGCTCGTCAAAGAGGAATTTCAGCTCAATGCACTATTTGTGCGCGTAGCGGCATATGCGGGTATTCTTGTCGTAAGCCTTGTCTGCACTTACTTTCAGGCAATCATATTACAAAAAATAGGGCAGAAGATTTTGACATCCATTCGTGAGGATGTGTTTACCCATGTGGAAAAGCTCAGCCATGAACAGCTGAATAATATTCCTGTCGGCAAGCTTGTTACCCGTGTCAGCAATGACCCGAATTCGATTTCGTATCTATTCACCAACATTCTGGTAACACTGGTAAAAAACAGTATGGTCGTGTTCGGGGTTCTGGGGGCGATGCTGCTGTTGAATTATGCGCTGACGCTTCTGGTTTTGTGCTTCGTACCGTTTATTGTATGGTTTACGATAGTTTTCCGCAAATTTTCACGCAAGGTGCACCGCAGCGTCAACAATGCAACCACGGACTTGAATACGTATCTTTCCGAAAATCTTTCCGGCATCAAAATTACGCAGATTTTTAATCAGGAAGATCGCAAAATGGAAGATTTCCTGAAAAAAAGCCGTGCGCTGCAAAACGCAAAGCAAGGACGGATGGCGGTGTTCAGTATTTTCCGGCCCATGGTGTATATGCTGTTCGTTTCAGCCAATCTGTGCCTGTTTTATTTCGCAAGCCGCGTGGCGATCCGCGGTACTCCGCTGTGGGGGCAGATCATCACAAGCGAAGTGATCGTTGCTTTTTACATGTATATTTCGCGTTTTTTCAATCCGATACAGGCACTTGCAGAACAGTTCGATATGCTGCAGCGCTCCTTTGCAGCGGCTGAAAAAATCTTTGTGATTCTGGATATGGAGCCTTCCGTAGTGGATAGCGAGGATGCTGTGGAGCTTGAGCAGCTGAAAGGGGAAATCGAGTTTCGGGATGTATGGTTTGCATACAATCCGGGAGAATGGGTGCTTCGGGGTGTTTCGTTCCATGTGCAGCCTGGGCAGACGGTGGCATTTGTTGGCTCTACCGGTTCCGGTAAATCGACGATTCTTTCTCTGATCTGCCGCAATTTTGACATTCAGCGCGGACAAATCCGGATCGACGGAATCGATATCCGCAAAATCAAAATTTCTTCTTTACGCAGACACTTTGGCCAGATGCTTCAGGATGTATTTCTATTTGCGGGGGATATCCGCAGTAATATCATCCTGCGGGAAGAAGGGATTTCCGATGAACAGATCATGCAAGCGTGCCGTTATGTCAACGCAGATTCATTCATAAGCAAACTGGAATATGGGCTGGATGAACCCGTGCGCGAACGCGGCAATAACTTTTCAGCAGGACAGCGTCAGCTGCTTTCGTTTGCCCGCACGATCATCCATAACCCCAGTGTAATGATTCTGGACGAGGCGACGGCAAATATTGATACAGAAACCGAGCTTCTGATTCAGGATTCGCTTGAAAAGATGAAGAACATCGGCACAATGCTGATTGTGGCGCACCGCCTTTCCACCATTCAGCATGCGGATAATATTATTCTGCTTTCGCATGGGGAAATCAAGGAGCAGGGCAGCCACCAGCAGCTTTTAGCAAAAAAAGGACGCTATTATCAGTTGTATATGCTGCAGTATCAAAAGCAGCAGCTCCAAAAGAAAGAAAAATAAAACCAGAGCACAAACAGCAAAAAGGCATGCCGCAGCAGAAGGAAAGCGGCATGCCTTTTTGCTTTGCCCGGTAAAAAACAGAACATAACAGCAGTTGACGGCGTAATATTATTATGCTACTGTAACAGTGCTGCGTACGAGCACCGATGACAGAGTAAGCCGCCCATAGGAGTCCCGTACGCTGTGTGAGGTTGGCCGGAAAAGCCGCAAGGGAAAGCACGCGTGAATTTTAACTGGTCAAAGGCTGAAAATAACAGGGATAAGGGAATCGGCCTTTGATAATATGACGAATAGAATATAGATAGTCCAATGCTGTGCGAAGGAAAGGGAGCCGCAATGAAAACGATCGCCATAATAGATGATGATGTACATATCGGAAATGTTTTAGAAGAGATATTACAGAAAGAGGGATATCAAACGCTTCGGGCTTATTCCGGCACAGAAGCGTTATATCTTCTTTCGCAAAATCAGCCGGATCTGATTCTGCTGGATCTCATGCTGCCGGGGCTTTCCGGCGAAGAGGTTCTTGCGCATATTCAAAACATCCCGGTAATTGTACTCAGTGCCAAAGTGGATGTACAAGATAAAGTGTCCCTTTTGCTCGGCGGTGCTGCGGATTATGTGACAAAGCCCTTTGAAACCAAAGAGCTGCTGGCACGGATCGCGGTACAGCTTCGTAATACGGCGAAGCGGCAAGGGACAAAATTCCTGCACTGCGGAGATTTGAAGCTGGATGATACTTCTATGTCCGTTTCTGTCTGCGATACATCGCTTTCCCTAACCAGAACGGAGTACGCTATACTAAAGCTGCTGATGCAGAATCCAACACAGGTTCTATCGAAAGGGGTTCTGCTTGACCGGATCAGTCTGGATACACCGGATTGTACGGAGCGTTCCTTAAAGCAGCATATCTCCAACCTGCGTAAAAAAATGCAGGAGATTGGCGGAAAAGACTACATCGAAACCGTTTGGGGGATTGGATTCAAGTTGGCAGAGCAAAAATCTTGACCAAATCTTGACGATTATCTTGACCACTTTCTTGACCTTTATCTGTTAGAGTAAAGATCATCAAAGGAGGCAGTAAATATGGACTATGTTTTAGAAGTAAATAATTTAACAAAATACTATGGAAAATTCCGGGCATTGCAGGGACTGACGATGCACATCCCGCAAGGCTCCATTTATGGCTTTGTAGGGAAAAACGGATCCGGCAAAACCACGCTGATCCGTCTGATCTGCGGCTTGCAAACACCCACCAGCGGTACGTATTCGCTGTATGGGATCGATTCCGAACAAAACGAAATCAACAAATCCCGCCGCCGCATGGGTGCAGTAGTGGAAACACCGGCAATCTATATGGAAATGACTGCAAAAGAAAACCTCAAGCAGCAGTCTCTGATTTTGGGGCTTCCGTCCAATGAGGGATTGGACGATGTGCTGAAGCTGGTAGGTTTGGAGAATACGGGAAAAAAGAAAGTAAAAAACTTTTCGCTCGGTATGCGCCAGCGTCTTGGAATTGCAATCGCACTGGTAGGTGATCCGGACTTTCTGGTTTTGGACGAACCGATCAATGGACTGGATCCACAGGGAATCATTGAAATTCGAGAATTGATTTTAAAGCTCAACCGAGAGTGCAATATCACGGTGCTGATTTCCAGTCACATTCTGGATGAGCTTTCCCGCCTTGCTACCCACTATGGCATCATTGATGGCGGCTGCATGGTGAAGGAGCTGAGTGCGGAAGAATTGGAAGCGGCTTGCCGCAAGAAAGTACACATCACCGTCACAAGCACGGCACCGCTGTGTACCGTACTGGATGAACTGGGCGTGGAATACAAAATCGCTTCTCAAACGCAGGCGGATATTTTCGCAAAGGTCAATGTGTCTCAGCTGGCACATAAACTTGCTCCCTATGGATGCGAGATCCTCTCAATGCAGGAGCAGGACGAAAGCCTTGAGGGGTACTATATGAGCCTGGTAGGAGGGAACAAAAATGCGTAATCTGATATCTGCCAATTTTGCCAAACTGAAAAAGGACAAATTCTTTTGGCTGGCATTTTTCCTGATGCTTTCTTGGTCAACGATCCGGCTGCTTGCTCCATGGATCGAAGTTTTACAAACCCCTGATTTCAAGCTTCCCGACTTGGATGCACTGTTTGTTCAGTATTATCCTTTAATTGGCGGCTTGTGTGCGATTCTGACCGGACTGTTTATTGGCCGAGAGTATAGCGACGGAACTATGCGCAATAAAGTCATTGCAGGACATTCCAGATCAAGGATCTATCTGTCCAACTTTGTGGTGAGCACTGCTGCCGGGTGGCTTTTGAATATTGCATGGATCATCCCCATGCTTGTGCTTGGGCTTCCGCTTTTTGGCTTTTTTTCAAACCCGCTTACCATAGCCGGTTATACCCTTGTCTCGTTTTTTATGATTGCGGCGCTTACAGCGGTGTTTACTGTTTTGGCAATGCTGATCCCGAATAAGACAAATTCGAGCATTTCCGTCATCTGTGCGTTTTTATTCATGTTGATGCTGGGCAGTGCGTGCTACAATCAGCTGTGTGAGCCGGAATTCATTCAATCCGGGAATGTCGTAGTGGAAGAAAGCGGAAATATAAATATAGAAAAGTTGGAGCCTCAAAAGAATCCCGCCTATGTCGAAGGAAACACACGCAGGCTTCTTACCTTCGGCAGAGATTTTCTGCCTACCGGGCAGGCAATCCAAATGTCAAATCAGGAAGAGATCGATCTGTCGATCATGCTCGTATATTCCTCCGTACTCATTGCACTGCCCACCTGTGCCGGAATCGCGGTATTCCGCAAAATGGATTTGAAGTAAAGATAATGGATGTGAAGAAAATGTTCCCATGGATACTGTGCGGTGTACTGATTATTCTGGTGGTGCTGCTGGTCATTAAAATATTATTTCTTAAAAAAGGGATCCACGATGTGTGCATCTCCTTCCGGGAACATCTTTCTTCTGATACAAATACACTGATTTTCGTTTCTTCCGGGGACCGTCAAATAAAAAAACTGGCAGCTCAAATCAACGTACAGCTTCGCCAGCTGCGCAAAGAAAGGCTTCGGTTTCAGAATGGTGACAGAGAGCTGAAAGAAGCGGTCACAAACATCTCGCATGACCTGCGAACCCCGTTAACCGCAATCTGCGGATATCTGGATTTATTGAAGCATGAGGATAAGAATGAAACAGTCCAGAGGTATCTTGCTCAAATTGAAGAAAGAACCGATACCATGAAGTCCCTTACCGAAGAACTGTTCCGTTACAGTATGATTCATGCAGAAAAAGCCCTCAGCCCCGAAAGGCTCAACCTTTGCCGCGTGCTTGAGGATAATCTTCTTTCCTTTTATGGTGTTATGCAGGAAAAAGGCATCGTTCCGCAGATTTCACTCCCGGAAGAGCCGGTCTGGAGCGTGCTGGACAAGGCTGCGCTGAACCGTATTTTCTCTAACATAATCAATAATGCAGTCAAGTATTCGGATGGCGATTTGGTTGTGAAACTCACAACAGAGGGAACAATCACCTTTTCAAACACGGCGAAAGACTTAACTTCAGTGGAGGTAGGGCGGTTGTTTGATCGTTTTTATACCGTAGAATCTGCAAAAAGTTCTACCGGACTGGGACTGTCCATTGCTAAGATGCTGACAGAAAAATGCGCAGGCAATATCGCGGCAGAATATCATGACGATCAGCTGCAAATCAAACTACAGTTGAGAACAGAGGATGCTTCGGACGGATAACAGGAAAAGCAGAAAAACCAGCTGTAACAATACAGGCTGGTTTTTTGTGACCTTGAATCCGTTCATTGCGGAATTCATGCGGGTTTTCGGTTTTCTGTGAAAGCGATCGGCAAACGGGCGAAGCGTTTTCTTTCCTGCATAATCTTTCCACAGGATCGATCTTACAGGGACATCATCTTTTTATGCGGTTCGATCGCTGGCAGCTGGAACCGCATCAGGCAAGACGGTTTTGATAAGCATCAAACCCGCGGACAACTTCCTCGTCTGGTGCCGCTGTCAGCAGTGATACAGTGACAACAAGAATACAGTTGAACAGGAAGGCGGGAAGCAGTTCATAGATTGAAAATACGCCGCCCATCGGACGAATCAGAAATTTCCACACAAAAACCATAATTCCGCCGCCCACAAGCCCGGCAGTGACGCCCTGATGATTGCTGCGCTTCCAAAACAGGGAACATAGGATGGCCGGGCCGAATGTGGCACCAAAACCGGCCCATGCAAACGAGACAATGGCGAAAATGCTGCTTTCCGGATTGGATGCTAGGAAAACAGCGATCACGGCGATGAAAACGACACTCAAACGTGCCATAAGCATAGTTTGCTTTTGTGACATACGGATGCCGAATACATCACCCAAAAGATTTTCTGAAAAAGCGGAAGATGCGGCAAGCAGCTGGGAATCTGCGGTGGACATTGTGGCAGCAAGGATGCCGGCAAGAATCATACCGGCAACTACGGCGGAAAACGCCCCGTTTGAGGCGAGCAGATCGGCAATGCGGATGATGATAGTTTCAGATTCGGCACCTTCTAAGTGCTCGATCTTTCCCGCAGCGGAAACAGCACGCCCGATCACACCGATAAAAACAGCGATGCTCATGGAAATAACAACCCAGATCGAAGCAATGCGGCGGGAAAGCTTTAGCTCGCTTTCACTGCGGATCGCCATAAAACGAACAAGAATGTGAGGCATGCCAAGATAGCCAAGCCCCCAGGCGATCATGGAAAGCACATTCATGAAATTGTATGCAGCCGCAGTATGTTCGCCGGAAATGTAGCTTTGCACAAGGCTCAGATATCCCGGGAGGGCTTTTGCGTTTTCGGCAACGGCAGCAAAACCGCCTGCCTGATGAATGCCGAAGCCGGTAATGACGATCAGTGCCGTTGACATAATAATCGATTGAATCAAATCCATGGTTGCAACGGCAGAAAAGCCGCCAACCGAGGTATAGCTGATGATTACGATTGCGCCTAGGATGACAGCAAGCATATAATCCCAGCCAAACAGGCTGTGAAAAAGCTTGCCGATTGCAGCAAGGCCGGATGCAACATAAGGAACGAAGAATACCAGAATGATCAGTGAGGAAAGGCATAGGATGACCGGGCGCTTTTCTGCGTAACGTTTGGATAGGAACGAAGGAATCGTAATCGCATCCAATTCGACGCTGTAAAGGCGTATGCGCTTGGAAACCAGCAAAAAATTCACATAAGTGCCCAGTGCAAGCCCAATGGCTGTCCAGCTTGCATCGGCAATGCCGGTAAGATACGCAATACCGGGAAGCCCCATCAACAGCCAGGAAGACATATCGCTTGCTTCGGCACTCATGGCTGTGACAAGAGGTCCCATATTTCTGCCGCCCAGATAAAACCCCTCGGAGTTGCGTTTGGAACGCCGCCCGATTACAATCCCCACCAAAATAGTAAAACACAGATGCAAAAGAATTACGGCAGTTAAAATTATTTGAGTATGGCTCATGATACGCTCACTCCTTTTTATACCACCGGAAAAAACGAAAATGCGCATAGAAAAAGATTTATGTGCTCTAAATTTGACCGGTATGTGAATTAATGTTTCTTTATTATAGTCAAAGTACAGGGGAAAAGCAATCAAAAGTACCTTATGAAACGGATAAAACGGCAAAAAACCCGCTTCGCTTGCCGCATTTGTACAGGGCAGAGCACAGAAGCAGCACAAGTGCCGGAATATGCAGAAAAAAGCTTTATCCCTGAAAAAATCGATGAAACTTGGGGTATGTGGTGCTTTGTGTTGACGATAAAACATCGGCAGAGGTAGGATAAAGAAAAAGCATGCGCCGTGCAGATGCAGGAAAATGCAGCTGCCTGCGCAAAAGGATCGAACCGTTTGGCCTTGTTTGTATGCGGTGATGCAAGCGCAAAGGCATACAGCGGCAGGGCAGAAAACAGAACAGGGGGAAAGCATGAAAAAAACAGCGATCGTAACGGGAGCAAGCCGGGGAATCGGGTTTGCTGTGGCGCGGCAGCTCGGAAAAGATAACTTTAATATTGTGGTTTTTGCCACAACGCCGGAAGAAAAAAATCGCAAAAACATGCAGCTTCTGCAAAAAGATGAAACGCCATACCTCTATGTGCAGGGCAGTCTCGATAGCAGTGAAGATCGTGCCCGGTTGGTAGAAGAAACGGTAAAGACATTCGGCGGTGTGCATGTACTGGTCAACAATGCGGGTGTTGCGCCGAAGGTGCGAGCGGATTTGCTGGAAATGACAGAGGAAAGCTTTGATCGAGTGCTATCCATCAACACAAAAGGGAATATGTTCTTGACGCAGCTTGTGGCAAAGCAGATGATTCGACAGCCTCAGGAAGGAAAAAAGAAAGGAACGATCATTAACATTTCCTCCTGCAGTGCGGTGGTGTCCAGTGTCAATCGAGGAGAATATTGTGTATCCAAGGCGGGCGTGGCAATGCTTACTAAGCTGTACGCCGATCGCCTTGCGGGGGAAGGAATCCTGGTGCATGAAGTGCGCCCCGGTGTGATAGCGACGGATATGACAAGTGCGGTGCAGGAAAAATACAATGCGCTTATCGAGCAGGGGGCATTCCCGATTGCACGCTGGGGCACACCGGAGGATGTAGCACAGGTCGTCAGTGCGCTGTGCAGTGATAAATTTTGCTATACGACAGGAAATCATATTGATGTGGACGGTGGGTTTCACATTCAGCGCTTATAATATAATGAGGAAACGGAGGTCAACCCATGACACAGAGTATGCTGGATGGCGTGCCGATGTATGAATGCAATACCGCTGTGGTGGGCAGCGGTGCGGCAGGCTTCAACGCGGCCGATTGTCTTTGGTCAGGCGGGCAGACGGATATCATTTTGGTGACGGATCATATCCATGCGGGGACATCACGGAATACCGGCTCCGATAAGCAGACCTATTACAAGCTTACGCTTTCGGGAAGTGAGCCGGACAGCGTGCGGGAAATGGCGCAGACTTTGTTTTCCGGCCAGTGCGTAGACGGCGATCTTGCGCTGTGCGAAGCGGCGCTGAGCGCACCGTGTTTTTTTAAGCTGGCAGAACTGGGGGTTCCGTTCCCGAAAAATCGATACGGTGAATTTGTCGGATATAAGACCGACCACGATCCTCGCCGCCGTGCAACAAGTGCCGGGCCGTATACTTCACGCTGCATGACAGAATGTCTGGAACAGGCTGTGAAGAAGAAAGGAGTACCGATCCTCGACGAACTGCAGGTGGTTTCAATCCTGCGCAGCAAAGATGCAGTCTGCGGGCTGCTGTGCTTGAATCTTGCCGCGCAGCAAAACGAAACGCAACGCTTTGTTCTGGTTTGCTGTAAAAATATCATATATGCAACCGGCGGCCCGGCCGGAATGTACGCGGACAGCGTGTACCCCAAAGGGCATTATGGGGCAACGGGTACTGCGCTGGAAGCCGGTATACTTGGGCGGAATCTGACAGAATGGCAGTATGGATTGGCATCGGTACATCCACGCTGGAACGTATCCGGCACCTATATGCAGGCGCTGCCGCGTGTTTTCTCGGCGGCACCGGATGGGAGCGATGAACGGGAATTTCTGAATGATTATTTCCCAGAACCGGCAGAATTGCTGACAAGGATTTTTCTGAAAGGATACCAGTGGCCGTTTGATGTGCGCAAGGCCGCAAACGGCAGTTCGCTGATCGATCTGCTTGTGCTGCGTGAAACACAAAAAGGCCGTAAGGTATATCTGGATTATCGCACCAACCCATGCGCAGGCAAAGTCGATTTTCAAGCACTGTCTGCAGAAGCGCGAAGCTATCTGGAAAAGGCGGAAGCCTGTTTTGGAACACCGTTTGACCGTCTGATGCAGATGAATGCGCCCGCAGTGGAGTTTTATAGGGAAAAAGGGGTGGATTTGGCAAGCGAGCCGCTGGAAATTGCGCTGTGTGCACAGCATAATAATGGCGGGCTTGCAGTGGATGCTTGGTGGAGAACGAATCTGCAGGGCTTTTTTGCAATAGGAGAGGCTGCCGCTACACATGGGGTTTACCGTCCGGGCGGAACCGCGTTGAATTCCGGGCAGGTTGGGGCCGTCCGTGCATCAGAGTACATTGCGGCGTACCGCACAGGACGTTATGATGATCCGGCAGAGTTTCGGCACAGTGCACAGCAGGCGATAAAAAAAGCGCGCAGTATAAAAGCGGCGGTGCTTTCGGAAAACACATCCAACGTGGATAAAATCTGGCAGGAAGCCGCTCGCCGGATGAGCAATATAGGGGCTGCGATCCGAGATATCCGCCAGATCGTTCCTGCGGTAAATCAAACAAAAGAGCTTGTGGAGAATTTTTCAAGCCTTGTACGGATACAGGATGTCGGTGAACTGGATAAGGTGTTTCGGCTGCGGGACATGCTGCTTTGCCAATATGTTTATCTCAGTGCCATGAAGGATTATATTGAAACCGGAGGCAGAAGCCGCGGAAGTGCACTATATATCGATCCGGACGGAAAAGCACCGCTTACGGCACTGCCGGATGCGTTTGCGTATACGTTAGACGATGGGGCACGCGGTTCTATGGTGCAAGAAGTCCAGCTTTCTGAAAACGGATGTGCTTTTCTGTGGCGTAAGGTGCGCCCGATCCCAAACAGCGATGATTTCTTTGAGAACGTGTGGAAAGGCTATCGGGAAAACAAAAATATTATCTGAACAACAACGCCCTATGTGTCTGCACATATAGGGCGTTAAATATTAGGCGTTGGAAAAGGAATAAAACACTTGACAATAG
>JAHHSK010000023.1 GCA_020025255.1 Ruthenibacterium sp.
CGACGGCATGCTGGGTGAACTGCTGGCAGAATAATATAAAAAAACGGTGCAGTTTTTCTGCACCGTTTTTTTTACCCGAAAAAGCGCATCCCGGCAGATTCCGGCATAATATGCGGTGCCAAAATGCTAAGATGAAGGAACATCGGACTGCGGATCATCACATGACAGGCATCGAAATTACACAGAAAGCCCAGAAACAGGCACACAAAAATAAAGAACTTGTTAAATTTGTGCAAAGTATATAAACACATATCGGTGCAAGACGATTATTTACACAATTTTACTACAAAAGCCTTGAAAAAGTTATATGAAAAAGGTATGATTAAAAAGAAGAAAAACCAGGGTTCAGAGGATGCTGGATCGGGGTGAGAAGGCTCTGTTGCAGGGCGGCGCGGAATCCGCGTCTGGAGAGGGAGGATGTTCAAGATGAAGCAAAAAGCATCGCCGGCCGATGTACCTGTTTATCTGTTCAAGCAGGGAAACAATTTTGAAAGTCAGCGTTTTTTCGGCGCTCATTTTGAGACGATCGGAGAGACGCAGGGCGTGATGTTCCGCGTGTGGGCTCCCCGTGCAAAGGCAGTTTCAGTGGTAGGGGATTTTAACAGCTGGGTGCCGGCTTCGGCCCCGATGAAAAATATCGATCCGCACGGCGGTATATGGGAATGCTTTATTCCCGGCTTGCAGGAGTATGATATCTACAAATACTGCGTGACAACGCCCGAAGATGAACTGGTGTTCAAGGCGGATCCGTATGCCTTCCATGCCGAGACACGTCCGGCAAACTGCAGCAAGGTGTATCGTCTGGAAGATTGCTATGAATGGACAGACAGCGCATGGCAGAAAAATTCCGCCGCCAAAAATGCCAAAGATCTGCCGATGAATATTTATGAGATGCATGCCGGCTCGTGGCGCACTTATCCCGATGGGGAACCGTTCAATTACCGCGAGCTTGCGCGGGAGCTGGTGCCGTATCTGTGCGACATGGGCTATACGCATGTTGAACTGATGCCGATCATGGAATATCCGTTTGACGGCAGCTGGGGGTATCAGGTCACGGGATACTTTGCCCCAACCAGCCGATACGGCACACCGGCCGATTTCAAGGCGTTTGTGGATGCGTGCCATAATGCCGGGATCGGGGTGATTATGGATTGGGTTCCGGCGCATTTTCCGAAGGATCAGTTCGGATTGTACCAATTCGACGGAACCAACTGCTATGAGGATCAAAACCCGATGCGGGCAGAGCACAAGGAATGGGGAACCATGGTCTTTGACTTTGCGCGGCCAGAGGTGCAGAGCTTTTTGATTTCGAATGCGCTGTTCTGGCTGACGGAATATCATGTGGATGGGCTGCGCGTTGACGCTGTGGCCAGCATGCTGTATTTGGATTACAACCGGCGCGACGGGGAATGGGAGCCAAACCGCTACGGCGATAACAAGAATCTGGAGGCGATCGCGTTTCTTCAGAAGCTGAACACGGCACTGATCGAACGCAAGCCATCCGCACTGCTGATTGCGGAAGAAAGCACGGCGTGGCCGAAGGTGTCCAAACCGGCATCGGAGGATGGCCTGGGCTTTAATTATAAATGGAATATGGGCTGGATGAACGATATGCTCAGCTATATGAGCACAGACCCGCTGTTCCGGGCGGGCAATCACAACAAGGTGACGTTCAGCTTCTATTACGCGTTCAGCGAAAACTTCATCCTTCCGATCAGCCATGATGAAGTGGTGCACGGCAAGTGCAGCCTGATCAATAAGATGCCCGGTGATTATGAGCAGAAGTTCGCCGGCCTGCGCACCTTTTTCGGGTATATGATGGCGCATCCGGGCAAAAAACTGTTGTTTATGGGGCAGGAGTTTGCCCAGTTTATAGAATGGAATGAAAACCAGCAGCTGGACTGGCTTCTGCTTGGCTATGACCGCCATGCACAGATGCAGCAGTATGTGCGGCAGCTCAATCATCTGTACCTTGCCACCCCGGCATTGTGGGAGGATGATTTTACATGGCAGGGCTTCCAGTGGATCGTGCCGGACGATTCTTCGCAGAGCGTTGTGGCGTTCCTGCGCCGCGATAAAAAGGGCGAAGAGGTGATTGCGGTATGCAACTTCGCCCCGGTGCTGCGTGAAAATTATTGCATCGGCGTCCCGCGTGCGGGTACATATTCGGAACTGATCAACTCCGATGCCGAGGCCTTCGGCGGCAGCGGCATTGCAAATCCGGCGCAGCGAGCCAAGAAAACGCCGATGCATGGGCTGGATTATAGCATTTCGCTGACGCTTGCGCCCATGAGCACGATGATTCTGCGCACGCCCAAGGCGAAAACCGAGAAAAAAGCGGCAGATAAAAAGCCGAATACGAAAAAACAGCCCGAAGCAAAGCCGGCACCTAAGAATCCGGCTAAGGGCAGGGCGGCAAAATAAGCAGGCGCAAACCATTACCGGCAAACAGGTTATGGGGTGTCGGTGCATCCCGGGCCTTTTGTCTCTGCTGTGCAGCGAGTACGGCAGAGCGCAATATAAAATTCGGACGCTGCAAGGCGTCAGCAAGGGGAGAAAAACATGAAAGAATGCATCGCTATGCTGCTGGCTGGTGGTCAGGGCTCACGACTGTATGCTCTTACAAAAAAGCTGGCAAAGCCCGCTGTCCCGTTCGGCGGCAAGTACCGTATCATTGATTTCCCGCTGTCAAACTGCGTCAATTCCGGCATTGATACCGTTGGCATTTTAACGCAGTATCAGCCGCTGCTGCTCAATGAGTATATCGGCAACGGCCAGCCGTGGGATCTGGATCGTTTGTACGGCGGCGTACACATCCTGCCTCCGTATCAGAAGGCGACCGGCTCGGATTGGTACAAAGGAACGGCAAATGCCATTTATCAGAATATCAATTTCATTGAACGGTATGATCCGGAATATGTGCTCATCCTTTCGGGCGATCACATTTACAAAATGGATTATGCCAAAATGCTGGATTTCCACAAGGAAAAAGGTGCCGACTGCACGATTGCAGTTCTGGAGGTGCCTTGGGAAGAAGCATCGCGCTTTGGCATCATGACAGCCGATGAAAACAACGTGATCACAAAATTTGAAGAAAAGCCGAAGGAGCCGCAGTCCAATCTGGCCTCCATGGGCATTTACATCTTTACCTGGGATAAGCTGCGCCAGTATCTGACAGAGGATGAAGCGGATAAAACCTCCTCTAATGATTTCGGCAAGAACATCATCCCCAATATGCTGCGCGATCAGCAGCGTATGGTGGCGTATCCGTTTGAAGGCTACTGGAAGGATGTCGGAACGATCGACAGCCTGTGGGATGCGAATATGGATCTGCTGAACCCCAATACGTCGCTGGATATCTGGGATCCCGAATGGAAGATCTATTCCCGCACATCCGGCCGGCCGGGACACTACATCAGCAACAATGCACATGTGGATAACTCCATGATGACGGAAGGCTGTCTTGTGGACGGCAACGTGGCAAACAGCGTGCTGTTTACCGGGGTAACGGTTAAACGAAATGCTTTGGTGGAATCCAGCATTCTGATGCCGGGCGCCGTTGTGGAAGATGGCGCAGAGGTCTATTATTCGATCATTGCAGAAAATGTTGTCGTCAAAAAAGGCGCCGTTGTAGGGGCGCGCCCGGAAGATGTGGAGGAAAAATCCAAGTGGGGCATTGCCGTGGTCGGTGAAGGGGTAACGATCGGAGAAAATGCAAAGGTCGGGCCGAAGGCAATGCTGGAAAAAGATGTACAGGACGGTGAGAATTTATGGTAAACATCAATGCTTTGGGAATTATTTTTCCGAATACTTATGATGAGCTGGTTCCCCAGCTTGTAAAGCACCGCACAATGGCATCGGTTCCGTTTGGCGGCAGATATCGTATGATCGATTTTACACTTTCCGGCATGGTGAATTCCGGCATTCAAAATGTAACGGTCATTGCAAAGAAAAACTATCGTTCGCTCATGGATCATCTGGGCGCAGGGCGTGAATGGGATCTTGTGCGCAAACGCGGCGGGCTGAACATCATTCCGCCGTATGCGCAGTCCAGTGTCAAGGTGTATCACGGGCGCGTGGAAGCACTGGCCAGCGTGCTGGGCTTTCTGGAAACCCAAAAAGAAAAATATGTTGTGATCACCGACTGCAACACGGCCTCTACGCTGGATTATTCGGATCTGATCGATACGCATGTGAAAAGCGGCGCAAACGTAACGCTTGTGTATGAACGCACCGAAATCCCAAAGCCGCTGCAAACGGAAAACTATACGTTTGAAATCAACCCGCAAGGGCGTGTGACGGAAATCCGCTGCAACGATTATCGTCTGGGCGTGCAGAACCTTTCCATGGGTGTGATCGTTATGGATCGCGAAGAATTGATTGCCATGATCAAGGATGCATCCGTGCAGAATAAGGTGTTTTTGGAACGCGATATTTTCGGCCCCAGCCTGAAGATCTTGGATGTACGGGGTTATGAATACTGCGGCTACCGCGCGCACATTTATGATGTGAAGAGCTATTTTGATGAAAATATGCGTCTGCTGGATCCGGCAAATTTGGCGCAGCTTTTCCCGGCGGAACGCCCGGTTTACACTAAGGTGCGCGATGAAGCACCGGTGCGCTATGCTATGGATTGTAAGGTGCGCAACAGCAGCGTTGCCGATGGCTGCATCATTGAAGGAGAAGTGGAAAACTGCATGCTGTTCCGCGGTGTAAAAATCTGCAAGGGCGCAAAGGTGAAAAACTGTGTGCTGATGCAGGGCACCGTTGTGGAATCCGATGTGACCATGGAATATATCGTCACTGACAAGAACGTTACGATTACGCGGGATAAGCATCTGCGCGGCAATGATGCGTTCCCGGTCTTTGTGGAAAAGAATACCATTGTCTGAAAAGACGGTTTCGTGCGGGGCGGCAAACGCCTGCTTTGCCCGAAAACGATTACAGAAAAGGAGATGTTTTGATGAACGTTCTGTTCTGTGCCAGTGAAGCGGCGCCGTTTGCAAAATCCGGCGGCCTGGGCGACGTTGCGGGCAGTTTGCCGCGTGCGATTCGGGACTGCAAGGTAGCATGCCGTGTGGTACTGCCCCTTTACGGCGATATGAAACAGGAATTTCGCAATAAGCTGAAGTACCGCACCAATTTTACCGTTCCGGTAGGGTGGCGCAACCAGTACTGCGGCCTGTTTGAAATGACGCATAACGGCGTGAAATATTACTTTTTGGATAATGAGTACTATTTTAAACGCACGGGATTGTATGGCTTTTATGATGACGGAGAGCGGTTTGCTTTCTTTTCCCGCGCAATTTTGGAAATGCTGTTCCATGTGGATTTCGCACCCGATGTGATCCATACAAATGATTGGCAGACGGCTCTTGTGCCCGTTTATCTGAATCTGTATTATCGTCACATGGAAAAATTCCGCAGCATCAAAACGGTGTTTACGATCCATAACATTCAGTATCAGGGCAAATACGGCCTTGAGATTCTGGAAGATACGCTTGCGATTGGACATCAGGATGCACATATCGTGGAATATGACGGATGTGCAAACTTCATGAAAGGGGCAATCGAATGTGCCGATAAGGTAACGACGGTTTCTCCTTCGTATGCGGGCGAAATCCTTGATCCGTGGTACAGCCATGGGCTGGATGAACTGCTGCGCGAAAAGCAATATAAGCTGTGCGGCATTTTGAATGGGATCGATGTCAAGGCATTTGATCCGGCAACGGATCCTGCCCTGTGTGCCAATTATGATATCAGCAATTTTGCCGAAAATAAGCCCAAGTGCAAAAAAGAGCTCCAGCAGCTGTTTGGGCTGAACGAATGGCCGGTGCCGATCGTGGCAATGGTCACGCGTCTGGTGGGCCACAAAGGGCTGGATCTGGTGCGCCATGTGGCGCAGGAGATCGTCAACAACGGCATGCAGCTGATCGTACTCGGTACCGGGGAGGCAGCTTATGAAAGCTTCTTCAGCGAACTCGCCGCGCGCAATCCGGGCGCTGTGGGTGTAAAAATTGCATTCAACGCAGCCCTGGCCAATAAAATTTATGCAGGTGCGGATATGTTCTTAATGCCCTCGAAATCCGAACCGTGCGGCCTTTCGCAAATGGTGGCATTGCGTTACGGTACGATTCCGATCGTGCGTGAAACCGGCGGCCTGCGGGATTCGATCCACGATTCCGGCGATGGCTATGGCAACGGCTTCACCTTCCGCAGCTATAATGCACATGATATGCTCCATGCGATCCTTCGTGCGAAATCCGGCTACGAATATCCTGACGGCTGGCAGCAGCTTGTCCGCCGTGCCTTGGAATGCGATTTCAGCTGGAGCACCAGTGCAAAGCAGTATGTGGATATGTATGAGCAGGTATGTCAGCTGTGGTAAAGCGGCATCCAATACGCATCTTTTGTGTCATTCCCCTTGACAAATAAAGATAAGCAAACAGCCCCGCAGCACCCTTTTGGGTGCTGCGGGGCTGTTTCTTTTGCGAAAAGAACCTGTAAAGCGGCAGAAAAGTCATAGTAAATTACACAAAAGTATAAAGGTGCATAATCCGCTTTTGTAAAATAAAGAGAAAAATGTTTAAAAAGGCAAAATAGGAACAAAATATACAAGACAAATAAAAACTTTTGTGTTATACTGCACCAGTGGCAAAGAGAAACACACAAGAAGCTTTGCCATTGTGGGAAACGCATCCCGCGCGGAAAGAAAGGAAAATGCGACATGGTAAAAGAAATTAAAATCAATAACTTTCAGCAGGTAAAATGCATTGTAAATGCTGCAACATATTGCTTTGATGAAATCGACGTACACGACAGCCAGGGACGAATTGCCGACGCAAAGAGCATCCTGGGGCTGATGAGCCTGGATTATGCACAGCCGGTGCTGATCGTCAGTGAAAATGAAGAGGAGTTGGCACGCGTGTGCAAACTGTGCAACTGAAGGAAAACACTTCGCTGCATTGAAAAGGAATGCTTTGCTTGACCGAAGGCAAAGCATCCCAATAGGAAAAGATCGAAAATCATTTTTTTGTTGAAGCCGCGGTTTCACCCGCTGCGCAAATCAACAGAAAGATGATTTTTTTGTAAGCAGAACAAACCGTTAGGTATATGGATGCATAGGGATATCGCAATGCTGTTTTAAAAGCATTGCCCGTAAAGGCAAAATATGATTATGGGAGAGAAATTGCTGCTGGCTTTACGAATGGAGTCTGTAATAGCATAATATGATAGGCAAAGCTGACAGATCGGAGCGAAGCTTATGCATGCAAATTACGGCCTGTGAAGAAAACACCGCAGTATAAGGGGGTTAATATGTCAAACAAATCAAAACATATTCCGTATTGGGACAATGTAAAGGGACTTTTGATCCTTCTGGTGGTATTCGGTCATTTGATTGAACGAATCCCGAATGGCACCCAGGGATTTGTGTATAAATTTATATATCTGTTCCATATGCCGCTTTTTGTATTCTCATCGGGATTCCTTTCTTCATTTTCGGCTGTGAATATCTGGAAACGATTGATTGTGCCTTACTTTATCATGCAGACGATCATGTGTTTGTGGAACCATTCAACCATAGGATATACTACACCGTATTGGATACTATGGTATCTGCTGGCGCTTATATTCTGGAAAATGTCGATCCCTTTTCTTGACATGGTCGCTGCAAAATACAGAGTAATCATAATAGTCGGTTCTTTCCTGATAAGTTACTTGTGCGGGTTCGATTCTTCCATAGGTTATTATCTTTCCCTTTCCAGAACCATTTGTTTTTTTCCTTATTTTGTCTTAGGCTACTATATACATCAGTACAAGAAAAAAAGTCCGGATACAGATTCTGTATGGAAAAGGAATCATATCGGGTATAAGATCGTGAAATATGCTTCTGCTGTTTTGACAGCTGCTGTGCTGTGCGGTACCGTTATGTTTGCTGATTTTATCTCTGCAAAATCGCTGTATTGTTCTTCTTCTTATGATTGCGATCATCTGACGATGAATCTGCTTTTTAGAATCGCTCAAAGCTTTGCTGCTGTTATCATCGGAGCATGTGTTCTGACATGGATCCCGACACGGAAAAATATATTAACCGTGCTGGGCGCAAGCAGCATGTGTATTTACTTACTGCATCCATTTTTAATCAAAATGCCTTTTGTAACAGGGATCAAAATATTGGAATCCCCGGAGGGAAGATACTTGAAAATGGCAATCCTGGCATTCCTATTTTGTCTGCTTCTGGCAGCGATCCATTATGCTGCCGGTCATCTTATGCAAATTTTCAAAGAGAGAAAATCATTGGGAAAGCACTGACAGCACAGCTGTGCAGCCTGAACGATCCTTGTGTGTCTATCCGTCGGATGTGTTCAAATGTAAGTAAGCGGCGAAGCGTATGAATTTGAATCAAATGGAAAACGGCATCCATTAAACGGATGCGGCAAATTAAAGGCAGGCACATGAAAAACTATGTGCCTGCTTTTTAATTGAGCAGTTTCGGCGCAAGAGGGTTATTTCGGTTTGGGATGACATACAAAGCGGCGCTTTTTGCGTGCTGGAACACATTGGATGCCGGCGCTTATGCCGGCCGGATTATGATATGCGGCATACCGATCGTTTTTGATTTTCACTGACGGTATGAACCTTGCTTTCACAAAAAAACTCCTCCAGATAAAAAGTAAGCACAATAAGCAGCAAACTCTGATCCGAAGGAGGTAAAACCCAATCAATCGGCACAGATGAACCGATTAAAAGGAAAATGCAATATTCTGTTTTGCTTGAAAAGCTCAAGTGTCCGCAAGCCGGACACCGGAATGAAAAAGATAATCTTACAGAGCTTCGACCAAAGCTTTTGTATCGCGGGCAATCAACAGCTCTTCATTGGTGCAAACGATCAAAACCTTGACGCGGCTGCCCTTGCCGGAAATATCCAGGATGTCGTCGGTGCGCATCAAATTCTTTTCGGGGTCGATCGAAACACCGAGATACCCCATGTTTTCGCATACGTTGGCGCGTACACGCTCATCATGTTCCCCGATGCCGCCGGTAAACACGATGCAGTCCAAGCCGCCCATAGCCGCGGAATAAGCACCGATATACTTTTTGATCTGGTAAGAAAGCATATCAATGGCAAGCTTTGCACGGTCATTGCCTGCATCCGCAGCGGAAGTGACATCGCGCATATCGCTGGAAACGCCGGAAATGCCCAGAAGGCCGGATTTCTTATTCAGATAATCGGCCATTTCCTGACCGTGGATGCCGAGCTTCTGCTCCATATATGTGACAACGCTCGGGTCAATATCGCCGCAGCGTGTGCCCATAAGTACACCGGCAAGCGGGGTAAGGCCCATGCTGGTATCAATGCACTTGCCGTCCTTTACAGCGCTGATGGAGCTGCCGTTGCCCAAATGGCAGGTGACCATTTTCAGGTCGGTGCAGTTGAGATATTCTGCGGCAGCCTTGCTTACATAGCGGTGGCTGGTGCCATGTGCACCGTAACGGCGGATCGCGTATTTTTCATACATTTCATACGGAACACCGTACATGTAAGCCTTCTTGGGCATGGTCTGGTGGAAGGTGGTATCAAACACAACCACATTGGGCACCTTGTCGCCAAAGACATCCTTGGCACTGCGCAGGCCCTGAACATGCGCCATGTTGTGTACCGGTGCAAGCGGGGCGATCTCTTCGATTTTGTCGATGATAGCATCGGTAACGATTTCCGATTTCGTAAAGAACTCCGCGCCTTGAACCACACGGTGACCAATTGCGGAAATTTCGCTCTTATCTTTCACGACAGCGCCTTCGCCGGACGTCATCATTTCAACGACCTTCATAAACGCTTCCGTGTGGGTGGGGAAGGGGACTTCCGCCGTCCATTTGCCGTTATCGGTGGTGTGTGTGATCTTGCTGCCTTCAATGCCGATGCGTTCGCACAGACCCTTGCACAGCACGACCTCACCTTCCATATCGATCAGCTGGTATTTCAGGGAGCTGGAACCGCAGTTGATAACCAGAATTTTCATCCGATATTTCCTCCATTCAAAAAAAGCGTGATGCTGCTTTTTAAAATTGCTTTATTATTATATAATGAATAGGGTACGTTTTCAAGGCTGTGCCTTGAAACACGCAAGAAACGCTGTGAAAAGCGCAACTTTTGCTCAAAAGAAGTAAAAAACAACAGAAAGGGAACCAGGAATGAGAACAGCAGGCATTATTGCAGAATACAATCCCTTCCATGCAGGGCATGCATATCAGATCCGGCAGCTGCGGGAAATGGGGTTTGATGCGGTGGTGTGTGTGTGCAGCCCCGGAGTGGTGCAGCGCGGCACGGCGGCGATGCTGCCGGCACAGGTGCGCGCGCGGGCGGCGCTGGCCGGCGGTGCCGATTTGGTGCTGAGCCTGCCGGCCCCGTATGCGGTGCTTTCCGCAGAAGGCTTTGCGGCAGCGGGCGTTGCAATCTTACAGGCACTGGGCTGCGTAGATGCTTTATGCTTTGGCTCGGAATCCGGGAACGAAAAGGAACTTTTGGCCGCGGCTGATGTGCTTTTGTCGGATCGTTTCCCGCCCATACTGCGCAGAAAGCTGGATGAAGGGCTGCCCGCCGCGGCGGCACGGGCGGCAGCAGCGCAGGAGCTGCAGGAAGGCGCAGGGACGATCCTTGCAAGGCCGAATGATATTCTTGGGGTGGAATACTGCAAGGCACTGCGCCGGTGCACCAGCACGATGCAGCCGATCGCCCTGAAACGCACAGGGGCTGCGCATGATGCGCCCTTGGAAATAAAAAACGGGGGCTTTGCGTCGGCATCCGCGCTGAGACAATTAGCGCAGCGCAGCGGGATGTCTGCCCTTGCGCCGTATGTGCCCGCAGAATGTCTTGCCATTTATCAGGAAGCGGAAAAAAACGGCGCACAGCTGGATGAGCACGCATTCGGGATCGCGGTGCTTTCCCGCCTGCGGCAGATGCCGCTGCAGGAGCTTGCCGCGATACGCGGTGCGGCAGAAGGCTTGGAAAACCGGCTGTATCACGCCGTACGCAATGCAGGGACGCTGGAGCAGCTGTTGGAGCAGATGAAAACAAAACGCTATCCAACGGCACGGCTTCGGCGGTTCGTGCTGGATGCAGCATTGGGATACCGCCCCGATCTGCCGTCCGCTCCGCCGTACCTGCATGTGCTGGGGGCATCCTCCATGGGGCTTTGTGTGCTGAACGCGGCAAAAACAACCGCAAGGCTGCCGCTTTCGCATTCGCTGGCGGAACTGTCGCGGCAAAGCAAAAGTGCGCTGCGAATCGCCCAAGCCCACGCGGCAGCGGAAGATCTGACGGCGCTGTGCCGGAACGTACCGGCTGCGTGCGGCAGCGCATATACAGCACCGCCCTTGTTTGAAAAGCTGTAATATTATGCATAAAAAATACAGATCGTATACTATGCGCGCAAGATAAGACCAAAGAAAACAGCCCGGCTTTTTTAAAAGCCGGGCTGTTTTGGAATGCAGGGATTCAGGCTTTGTAACCGACTGCGTCCGCAAGCTCCCGATCGATGACAACAACGGCATCGCGGTGCAGCTTGAGCAGGGTGGACGGATTCTGCGTGGTGATGATATCATTCATGATAAGCCCCTGGATCGCCGGAACCTTTGCAAGACCGGTGGCGGCAAGAACAACCTTTTTCGCCGCAAGGATATCGCCCAGCCCCATAGTGATCGCCGTGGTGGGAACATCCTCTTTCTTTTCAAAGAAACGTGCGTTCGCGTTGATCGTGCTTTCCGTCAGCTTTTCGGTGTGGGCAACCGCAACGAGATGATCGCTTGCTTCATTGAACGCGATGTGGCCGTTGTTTCCGATGCCCAGCAGCTGCAGATCGGCAACGCCGCCTTCATAAACCTTTTCCTCCAGCTCGCGTGCGTTGGCTTCAAAATCGCCCAAACCGCTTGCGACAAAGGTGTTGGCTTTGTCGATGTTGATGTGATCGAACAGATTGGTGTTCATGAAGTAACGGTAGCTCTGATCGTGTGTGCCGGGGATGCCGCAGTATTCATCCAGATTGACGGTATGTACGCGGGAAAAATCGACCTCGCCCTTTTGGTTCATTTCGATCAGGTTTTTATAAATGGGTACCGGGGTGCCGCCGGTTGCAAGGCCGAGCTTTGCATCGGGCTTTGCGTTGATAAGCTCCTTGATCATGTTTGCGATGACAAGGCAGGTTTCTTCATAGCTGTTTGTCACGATTACTTTCATGGGAAAACGCTCCTTTTCATTATTATAAAGGTTTGCATTGCCTTAATCATACCGCTTTTGGCAAGCGGAGAAAAGAGGCAAAAGCCTTTAATTTTTGCACAAACGGTTTGTGTGGGAAAACATCGGCCGATCAGGTATAAAGTGCCGCTTCCAAATCATTCAATGCGCCGCCGCGGATCCCGCCCGCGAACTGTGCGCGATATTCCGTAGGGGTGATGCCGGTGTTTTTTTTGAACACCTTGCACAGGTAGTTTGCACCGGAAAAGCCGGAAAGCGTTGCAACAACCTCCAGCGGGTAATCACGGCGGGTCAAAAGCACCTTTGCCGCCTCTAAACGCACACTGGTCAGATACTGCCCCGGCCCGACCCCCATTTCAGCAGAGAAAACGCGGACAAGGTGGCTTTTGCTTACACCAAGCTGCGCGCTGAGCTCTTCTACCCCGTACAGCCCGGCATAATTCTGGCGTATGGCAAGCACGGCTTGGGAAACAAGCGGCGAAAGGCGCGGAGCCGAAGCATCGGCATTGGCGGTTTCGCACAGGATCTGATAGCAAAGCGAAGAAAGCCCGCTGCTGCCGTTTTTGAGGCGGGCCGAAAGCTCGGCTAAAAGCGCGGCTGTCATCGGGCACACCTTGCAGTCGCCCACCAGCGGGGACAAAAGCCCCTTTGCTGCGGTATCCGCAGCGCTGCCGCAAAACCCCGCGGCCAGAATATGACAGTTGACATCCGGTGCAAGATTTACCGCGGTGCCGGCGCAGAGAAAAAATTCACCCGCGGAAAGAACCGCCGAATGATCCCCCGCCGTAATGCTGACAAGCCCGCTGCTGACAAGCACCACCGTAAAGGCCGCCTGCGGCAGCGAACAGGAAAGCTCCCCGTTGATTTCGCGGCAGAAAGAACAGGCACAGATGCTGGTTTCGTCAAATAGCAACAATACACACTCCACATCAATAATTTACCATTTAAAACGGCATAACTACCTGATATTATTATATTAAAGACGGAACCACCCGTCAAGTGAATCAATAAAATACATAATATATAGGGAGGCTGAACCCAATGGCAGGCATTAGCTTGAGACACATCTACAAAATTTATCCGGGTGACGTTACCGCAGTTTCCGATTTCAACCTGGAAATTGCCGATAAGGAATTCATCATTCTCGTCGGCCCTTCCGGCTGCGGCAAATCCACGACCCTGCGCATGATTGCAGGCCTGGAAGAAATTTCAAAGGGCGAACTGTATATCGGTGAGCGTCTTGTGAACGATGTTCCCCCGAAGGATCGCGACATCGCAATGGTGTTCCAGAACTACGCTTTGTATCCGCATATGACCGTTTACAAGAACATGGCATTTGGTCTTGAACTGCGCAAGACACCGAAGGATGAAATTGAAAAGCGCGTTCGCGAAGCAGCCCGCGTTCTGGATATCGAGCACCTGCTCGATCGTAAGCCGAAGGCGTTGTCCGGCGGTCAGCGTCAGCGTGTTGCTCTGGGCCGTGCTATGGTTCGTAACCCGGCGGTCTTCCTGCTTGACGAGCCCCTTTCCAACTTGGACGCAAAGCTGCGTACCTCGATGCGTACGGAAATCATCAAGCTGCACCAGAAACTGGGCACAACCTTCATCTACGTTACACATGACCAGACGGAAGCTATGACCATGGGCGACCGCATCGTGGTTATGAAGGACGGCGTCATCCAGCAGGTGGATACTCCGCAGAATCTGTACGATTTCCCGTGCAATATGTTTGTCGGCGGCTTTATCGGCAGCCCGCAGATGAACTTCCTGGATGCTACCCTTGTCAAAGAGAACGGCAGCTATTTTGTTGATCTGGGCGGCGATCGCCTGCTGATCAATCCGGATCGCGTCAAAGCAAACCCGGGCATTGAAAATTATGTCGGCAAAGCAATCAAGGCAGGTATCCGTCCGGAAGATATCAAGGATGACGAAGAATTCCTGGAAAAGCACAAAGAAGCAACGATCGTTGCGCATGTTGATGTTTCCGAGCTTATGGGTTCTGAAATCTATCTGTACCTTGAATACAAGGATTACAAGATGACAGCGCGTGTAAATCCGGGCAGCAAGGCAAAGAATGGCACCGATGTTAAGGTTGCAATCAACACCCAGAAGCTGCATCTGTTCGATCCCGAAACCGAGCTTGCGATCCTGAACTGATAGCTCTGCTCGAATCCCGCTGCCTTGAAACGGCAGACGGAAACAAGAAATAAATAAGAAAACAAAGCAGCATCCGGGCAAAAGCCCGGATGCTGCTTTTGGTTTTGCCGTGATTTGAAACAAAGCCCTTTTTGCCGGAGCATGGCAGGTGCAAAAGCGTATATTTTCTTGAGAAAAGGCGTCGAGGCGCCGTTTTGTTTGCAGTGGATTCAGGATCATACATCCATATTGCCGGGAGTGGTTCCTTCATGCTTTTTAAAAATACGAATAAAAGTATTGATGTTTTCAAATCCGGATTCATGTGCCGCCTGCGCGACAGACAGATGCTGTTCCACAATGCATTTTTTGGCATACTGGATCCGAAGCCCGCTGATATAGCTGAGCAGGCCGATTCCCATATGCTGTTTGAACAGATTCGACAGATATGGTACGCTGATGCCTAAATATTCGGCAGCCTTTGATACATTAAAATCGGTGTCCCGGTAGTGTTCATTGACGCATTGAAGGATCCTGTCTATGGTCTGTTCCCGTCCGGCTGCATTCTGATTATGATAGACAGCAAACGCCTGTGCGGTTCGGGCGACCGATTCGGTCAGGATCTTTCCGAATTCATCCCGCTTTACAGCATGCCGCAGCAAATGCAGGTCATTGCGCAGATGATCCTTTTCCTGTTTCCAAACTTCGGGATAGGTTCCGGTGCGCCGGAGAACCCCGCATAGGATATCATTCGCTAAGCAGCGGCACACATGGATCGGAAGTGTTGGTTGTTCATAGTTATTATGAATCACAAGGGCAAGAATGCTTTGAGCCTCCTGTACGCTGCCCGCTGCAATATATTGCAGCAAAAGCATCTCTTGCTCGCTGGTCAGGCGGGGAACCTGCAAAGGAAGCTCGGGTTTCCCGGTGACTTCACCTGTGTGAAGCTGCGTATTTTTGCGGTATTGTTCTTTTTCGCACACGTCCAGAAACGCCAAATTGATATTTTGAAAATATTGCTGCGGTGCCGACGATGTGCAGATCACCGTACAGCCGGATTCCTGCGGCTGCTCCAGCGCAGCACACAGTCGGTTTATGGATTCCTGTGCTTTTTCTGCCGATTCATCGTTCAGCACAATAACCCACTGTTCACCGTGTGCCACCAGATAGATTTTATGGGCACAAGCGTATTGCGGAAGGATCGTTTCGATGACAGACTGAATCAACTGTTTTTCGGCATCGGCATCCCCGGTGCCGATTTCAATCAGAATAACGCCGAACCATTCTCCGGCAAAATCTGCGCCGAAATGCCCCAAAACCTGTTTCAGATGTGCTTCGTCATAAATGATATTGCCCTCAATGCAGGATTCCACAAATTCATGCACCAGCTGCTCCTGCTGCCGGTTCCATAAAAGCTGGATCTGATCGCGGCTGCTGCGCACATCGGTAAAAGCCATCATCATTTGATCGTATTCATTGCCGGTGCGTTTTTTTCCGCTGTCGGCAGACATCGCCTTGCTCAGCCGATTGAGCGGCTTATATTGCAGATGCAGAAAGCATAGGCTCAGAACCGCCATAATAAAAACCATGATCAGAAGGATCGGCAGGGAACGGTAAATGATCCATTCTGTTTTTTCTCGGATCGATTTTATCGGGATAACCGTAATCAGGTCAAGATTAGCGGCAGAAAGAGTATTGCTTTGGAACCAGTAGTTTTCACCGGACAGGACAATCTCGGAATCCTGTTCTGCGGAATAATCCGTGCGCTTTAAACTGTCTGCAACCTTGGGATCACCAACGTCACACAGTATTTTCCCTTCCCGGCTTACAAGCACGGCGGTACTGTTTTCCACAACTGCGCTGGAACGCAGCATCTCGTCCAGATGATCGAGATTCAGAACCTGTATCAGTGCACCCTTTGGCTGGCTGGCGATTTGCGGAATGCTGGATATCATCATAGCGGCGCGGCTGCCGTTTTCGTCAAAGACGCACAATTCGTTATACCGGTGCCGGGAAAGCAGCTCTTCGAATTCAGGCTCGGTGATAAAAGAGGCCAGATCCAGCTGGCGATAAAATTCCTTGGTCTGATAGATAGCACAGTCGGAAAGGGTGCGATCAATATTATCCATGTACAGATAGCGGTAAACGGTGTCATTGGCCTGAAGGGCATGAATCGCAAGCCGTTTTTGAATGGGGGACAGACTGTAGTACTTTGAACCGTATGGCGTTGCGCTGAAAACAAAATCATTGATCAAATAGTCGTTGCATATCTCATAGGCTGTTTGTTCCAAGTCGGCAAAATAATCACTGATTTCCTCATTGGTGCGAGCCTGAAGCGATTGGGTGATCATTTTGTATTCGTGGACAAGCTGCTTTTGGGCATGTCTGCCCAGAAATGCGCAGGTAACGACCATCAGAATTAAAATCAGACCGTAAAAAAATGCCCAGGAATAAAGAACGCTTTTCTTTTTCAGCAAAACGAACAGCACCTCCCGCCTGCATATACACAAAAATTATACCACATGCCTGGAAAAAAAGCGATGCCGGCAAATAGGCCCTGCACGGAAAACTCCTGCGCAAAACGATTTGCCGGCAATCGCATGGCTGGATTCCCTGCGCTGCTTTCCGATGAATCAGAGTCATTCGATTTGTTTTTCAGCAAGCGGATTAGTCCAGCTGTAATGCAGCTTGATTTTACGGAAATCCATAAGATCCATCATTTCCTGCTGCGAGCCTGCATCCGGCTGCGCGCGGAAGCTGATGATATTGTTTACGGTTTGCCTGCCATAGAACATCTCATCGCAGAAATCCAAAATGGCAAGCCAGTCGATTTTCTGGAATTCATGCGTGCCTTCACGGAAGTGCATCGCATTCTTTTCGGGAACACCCAGAAAATCAAACACTTCCTGCGCCGCACGCCAGGTTATCTGCGTGCCGAAGGTGTTGGCCCATACATCGCGCAGACCATCGGTTGAGATCAGTGCACGCGGGGCAATCAGAGCCTTTGCAAAGTGCAAGTCGAACGGCAGGCGGTTCTCGTTGAGGGTTTTGCCGAATTTTTCAAAAGAAAATTCCTTGAGCCGTGCATACAAATCATCTACTTTGGGGAACTGGGAAGAGGTATAGTTTTGCTGTCTTAGGCCGAATTCCCCGAAAGCATCCGACCACCAGTATCCCAGCAGATCGTTGATGCTGCCGGCTGTTTCGCATACGCCGATCCCTTCGCCGTAGCGGCTTCCCAAAAAACGGAAGCATCCGGCACCGCCGCAGCCAGAGCCGTTCGGGGCACAAAGAGCGAATCGTTCATCATAAATAGCGGCGCAAAGTGCGACCTTGCCTCCGCGGGAATGTCCGGTGGCAACGATTTTATCGGTGTCGGCCCAATCGGTTGTAAACAGATAATCCACCAAACGGCTTTGCGCCCATGCCCACATGGCGATTGCGCCCCAGTCGCATTCGGGGAACGCCTTGGCTGCCGGGCCATGAAACGCTTCGGCACTGTCTGCGGCAATCTGTTCTTTATCAAATTCCATAATGGCATATCCGCGTTCACAGACCGCTTCCTCTTCAGCCGGAGAGCCGTGGCGTCCGGTGAATTGATTCCATGTGATAACAGGTACTTTTCCTTCGCGCACCGGACGGATCAAATCGGCGTCAAAGGTCACTTCGCCGTTTCGGCCGGTTGTGATGCGAATGGTTTGTGCAAGGGCGCGGCCATTGTAAACCGGACGGGAGAAAACCACTTCGCCGCTTGTTTTGCCGGAATCCTTCGGCATATGGCCGTACAGATAATGGGCAAGCATTTCTTTTAAATATTCGCGTTGTTCCGGCCATTCTTCCGGGGATTTGACACGGGTGCCGTCCGGTTTTAAAAACGGATCGGGCAGTTCGGGGATGACAGGCAGTTCATCTCTTTTTTTGAATTCATAGTTCATTATTCTTTGACGCCTCCAATCATAACACCGGAAACAAAGTATTTCTGGACAAATGGATATATAATCAGGATCGGCAATGTGGAAACCACGATCGTTGCATATTTGATGATTTCGGCAAGCGCCGTTACATTCGTGGCTTCACCGCCGGTATTGACGATCGCATCGGCCGAACTGGTCAGCAGGATCTCGCGAAGGAACAGCTGAAGCGGATACATTTCACGGCTGCGCAGGAACATGGATGCGGGCAGCCATTCATTCCAGCGCGATACGGCATAAAACAGCAGAACAACGGCAACGGTTGCCTTGCTGAGCGGGATGATGATCCGGAACAGACAGGTGAAATCATTGGCACCGTCCAGCTTTGCTGCTTCGATCAGGCTTTCCGGTACGCTTGCAAATGCGGTTCGCATGACAATCATGTTATAGGTGCTCAAAGCCATTGGAATCAGAATGGCCCAGCGTGTATCAATCATGTTCAGCTGGTTGATCCATAGGTAAAACGGAATCAGACCGCCGTTGAAATACATGGTGAACATGATCAGAAAGGTGAGCGGCTTTTTGAACAGATAGCCTTTGCGGCTGAGCACATATGCACCGAGGAATGTCAGGAACATACTGATGGCGGTTCCTGCAATGACATAGATCATGGTGTTCAGATAACCGGTGCCCAGTTCGCCTGTAAACACATGCTTGTATGCTTCCAAAGAAAATCCGGCAGGCTTCCACAGCACGGTGAAATCATGCTTGATAAATTGGTTGGGGTTGCTGAAGGAGGCCAGCACCACATACAGAAACGGATACAGGCAGATGATCCCGATTAGTGCAAGAAGAATGTAATTGACAACATTGAATATACGGCTGGCATTGCTTTCTTTTTCTACCATAGCGCACCATCCTTTACCACAGGCTGGTTTCGCTTACCTTGGCACTGATCTTGTTGACAATCACGACAAGGATGAAGTTCACCAGTGAATTGAATACGCCGACTGCGGCGCTGAAGCTGAAGTTGGATTCCACAACGCCTTTTCTGTAAACAAATGTGGAAATCACATCGGCCGTTTCGTAAATGCTGCTGTTATATAAAAGAAGGATCTTATCATATCCGACCGTCATAAACTGTCCGATACGCAGAATGAACATGATGATGATAGTGGGCATGATGCACGGGAGCGTAACATGCAGGACTCTGCGGAACCGGCCTGCGCCGTCTACGGCCGCAGCATCGTACAATGTAGGATCCACGCCGGAAAGAGCTGCCAGATAGATGATGGAATTCCAGCCAATGGTCTGCCACAGGTCACTGATGATGTATACCGCGCGGAATCGATCCGGATTCAGCAGCATTGTCTCCTGCGTGACGCCGAACAGAGAAAGCAGGGTGCTGACAAGTCCCGTGCTCTGCGTGAATTCTTTGATCAGACCGCAGATGACAACCAGTGAGATAAAGTGGGGAAGGTAGCTGACGGTCTGAATGGTGCGCTTGAACAGCTTGTTCTTTGCTTCGTTCAAAAGCAGTGCAAAGAGAATTGGCGCGGGGAAGCACACGACAATGGTGTAAAAGCTCAAAAGCAGGGTGTTGCGGATGATGCGCCATGCATACGGCCCTTTAAAAAAGCTGATAAAATGTTTCAGACCGACCCATGGACTTCCCCAGATTCCTGCTCCGAAGTTGAAATCCTTAAATGCGATCTGGATTCCCGCCATGGGAATATAGGAAAAGCAAATGTAGAAGGCAAGCACAGGAATCGCCATAAGATAGATCCATTTGTTCTTTTGAATATCTTTCTTGATGGTACGCAGGGTAAGTGAAGGCTTGTTCATCGGCTTTTCTCCTTTCTGAAACAGCGCCCCCGATCGGGGGCGCTTTCGTTTTTTATTTTAGTGTTGTGAAAATTCATTACTGAACGCGGTGATTGTAGCGATCGAGCGCGGTTTCCTGAAGGCGCATAACATCTTCCAGCCCCATGGCTTTCAAGTTTTCCTGATAGCTTTCAAATTTATCCAAAGGCTCGTTGCCCATGATAAATTTGGAGAACATTTCGGATACATAGGTGGAAATTTCGTTGTACGCATTGGCGTAGGTAGAAGCTTCTTCTACCAGCATGGTAGTGGAAGGCAGACCTGCACGCTTCAGTCCGTTTGCAGGATCGCTCCACAGATCCAGAGACTTGAGGTTTTCGTCGATTTCGCCATCTTTCAGCGTGTAATCCCGTTTGGATTCCAGACGCTGTGTGTGATCCATAGGATACGGACCATTCAGGTTGCGGTATTCACTGAATGCCTCGCTTGCAGAAATACCCTTATCGTTATGGATCATTTTGTCTGTCAGCTTGGGCCAGCCGTCCACCATTTCATAGCTTACGCCTTCAATGCCCCAGTTCAGCAGACGGTTGCCTTCTTCGCTCCAGCCGTAATCCAGAACTTTGCAGGCGGCTGCGATATCCTTGCAGGAAGTGGTGATTGCTGCGCCGGCGCCGACATATGCGGCATTTCCCTGCTTGTAAAGCAGCTGCTGACCCTCTTTTAGAACCGGATTGGGAACGCCGACCGGATAGAATTCGGAATCAGGATCTTCGGCCAGCACCTGGCTGCGCAGTGCGCCCAGACCGGTAGGCATCATTTCGACCCATGCGCCCACTTCACCGTTGATGATTTTAGATTGTACGTTGGTGCGGTCCTGAACCATGAAGTCCGGATCCAGCAGCCCTTCACTGTACAGTTTGTTCATAAATGTCAAATAGCCTTTGTATCCGTCCTGTGCCGGCCCATAGATGATGGAGCCCTTATCATTCAGCGCAAAAGCGGTATTGCCGGCATTGAAGCCGACCATCGGAAGAGTTATATCATAAGCGGTTGCAAACGCGTTGCTGCCGGTGAGCATCATTGCTATGCAGGACATCGGATATTTGATGCCCATATCTTTGAAGGCAACCAGCGCTTCGTACCAATCATCCAAAGTTACGGGGATATCCAGGTTTGCTTTATCCAAAAGGTCTTTGCGGATGACAAGCCCCATGAAGGTTTCTTCGTAAGGCTCCCGCGTGATGGTGTCCTGCCATACATCGCTGTTCGCACTGGTATAGGTGTAAACACCGGGGAAGCAGTAAATGTTGCCGGAGTCGGTTGTGATTTCCTGACGAATGTCGGGATGAGCATCAAGATATGCTTTGAAGTTCGGCGCATATTGATCAATATAATCATTCAGTGCAACGATCTTGCCGTCAGCGATTGCTGCATCCGGGCCGCCGGGATACTGGGTGCTCCAGTATGCATACATAATGTCCGGCATATCCTTTGTAGCAATAATCAGATTGAACTGTTCGGCCGATTGTCCGCTTGCCGGTTCCTGCCAATCAATGGAAACGCCGACGTTTTTTTCGTATTCCTGCCATGCCTTATGATCCTTAAAGGATTTGACCTGGCTGGAGCCAATGTTCTGCGGATCCATCCAATAGGAAATGGAAGCTGCTGTTTGTTCGGTGCTCGTGCTTTCGGATACGGATTCCGACTGGGTGGATGACGAATTGTCAGCGGGAGACCCGCCGCATCCGGCCAGTGACATCACAACAAGAGCACAGGCTGTGAAAAATGCTGTCAGTTTTTTCATGTTGGATACCTCTTTCCATTTGAATCATTATGATAGGAAAGCCCGAAAAGCCGTCGAGCTTTCTGCTGGTTCAAGCCTAGCACCGCATGGGTGTTTTGTCTATATTTATTATTTAATGTTGCTTTTTTTTATTTACATTTCAGACATTTTGTTGTTTTAATTTTTAATATGATCCTCTTTTTTGTCGATTTTCTGCTTTTTTTCGGAAAAATCGAATCGTTTGCAGGGGCACAAGTCAAATGCGGAAATCGGGATAAGCTGAATGAAAAATCAGGATGCACAAGGTGCCGCTTGGTTATTGACGCGAAGGGCGTCACCAGTACGGCACGGCATGCCGGACAAAAGAAAAAACACCGTGCGGCTGCACGGTGTTTTGATTGGGATATGTTTTATTCTTTCGGTGCCTTCTGTGCGGTTTGAACTTCTTTTTCCAGCCAGATGGTACCAATCTCAAGCGCACTCCACAGACCACGTTTTTCACTCTGCTTTTTCATGCGCTCGATCGGGCTTTTTGTGGTATCGGTGGACAGCAGCGTGACATGCACGCGGTCTACAACTTGCATGTTGTTTTCTTCCTTAGTGGTAAGAACCTGCATAAAGATAACGTACGGATCGGATAAATTGCCGTAGTAGATATCCTTATCACAGCGTACAAGCGGGCGTCCTTTGTATGTGAGCTTAGGTGTAAAAGCCATGGGTTTGGGTCTCCTTTGTGATTATTCGCCGAGATAACTTTTCAGCAGTGCCTGCAGAAGATCATCGCGGTCGATTTTGCGGATCAGCGAACGGGCACCCTGATAAGTTGTAATGTAGGTGGGGTCTTCCGAGAGAATGTACCCCACAAGTTGATTTATGGGATTGTAGCCTTTTTCTTTCAAAGCGTGGTAAACATCCGTAAGAATCGCTTTGATTTCGCGGTCTTTATCATCGTAAATAGAGAAAATAGCAGTAGGTTCGCTCATACTCTCTGTCCCTCCTTCGGTAGTTTTGATATTATAGTCTATTGTATCCTAAAATAAGGGCGGATGCAAGTATTTGGGGCAAAAACACAAATGTTTGTGCTTTTGCCCCAAGGTTTTGTACGCTTTGCCCGTTAACGGCGCAGTTCGACATGGATTTCACGAAGCAGCGAAAGCACGCGCTCCACGGCGTCCTCTGCCTCCCTGTCGGTCAGGGTGCGGTCGGCTGCACGCAGCACAAGGCTGTACGCAAGGCTCTTTTTGCCGGGGGCCATGTGTTCGCCGGTATATACGTCAAACAGCTTGAGCTCTTCCAGCACCTTGCCGGCACCCTGCCGGATGCGCGCGGCAATCTCGGCTGCGGGTACGCTGATATCGGCAACCAGAGCAAGGTCGCGCGTAATAGCCGGGTGCTTGGGCAGCTGGGTGAAGATCGGTGTGCCGCCGCGGTGCCCGAACAGAACGTCCATATAAAGCTCTGCGGCAACAACGCGGGGTTTTACACCGTAGTTTGCAAGCACTTTCGGGTGAAGTTCCCCGATGACACCCAGCTTTTCATCCCCGACATAGATTTCTGCACAGCGGCCGGGATGATACGAAGTGCCATTCGTGCAGCGCACAAAGCGGAGATCCGAAATGCGTGCGGCTGCGGCAAGGGCTTCGATAACGCCCTTCAGCGCAAGGTAATCCCATTTGCCGCCGTAGGCACCAAGCATGAGGGTTTCGGTTTCCGTGGGCAGCTGATTGGGGTCGGCATTGGGCGTATAGGTGGTCGTGTCCTCAAACAGGGCACATTCGGCTGCGCGCGCATTGTAGTTGCGGGCGATGACGTCCATCATGCTGGGCAGCGCGGTGGTACGCATGATGCTGGTATCTTCGCCCAGCGGGTTGGAGATGACAAGCGCATTGCGCAGCGGATCGTTTTCCGGCAGGTTGACAGCGTCAAAGCATTTGCGGCTGTAGAAGCTGAAGGTTTCGATCTCGAACATGCCGCAGCCGACCAGCAGGTTCAGCATGCTGTCGCGGAAGGTCTGGCGTTCGGTGGGGCGTGCACTTGCAACGCCGCGCACGGCGGTGCTGGGCATTTTATTGTATCCGATATAGCGTGCCACTTCTTCGGCGATATCGCAGTCGCGCTCCATGTCCCAGCGGTCGGAAGGCACGATCACGTCATCGCCGTCCATGATAAAGCCAAGCGGCAGAAGGATCTCGATCATCTGCTCGCGGGAAAGCTCGGTGCCCAGCAGACGGTTGACGGCTTCGGGGCGCAGCGGGATGCGCCGTTCGGGGCGCAGCTGCGTGCAGACGTCTACCACGCCGTTCACAACGTCGCCCGCGTCCAAAAGCTGAACCAGCTCCAGCGCGCGGTCCAGGCAGCGGCGGCAGCCGTTGGGGTCCAGCCCTTTTTCATAGCGTCCGCTTGCTTCGGTGCGCATGCCCAGCTTCTTTGCCGTGGTGCGCACGGAAGGGCCGTTGAACATGGCGCTTTCAAAGACGATCGTTGTGGTGTCCTCATATACACCGGAATGTTCGCCGCCCATGACGCCCGCAACCGCGATCGGAGCCTTTTCGTCAGCGATCACAAGCATTTCCTCGCTCAGCGTGCGCTGCACGCCGTCCAGTGTTTCGATTTCCTCGCCGCTTTTTGCGCTGCGCACGATGATGTGCCCGCCGTTGACGTAACGGTAATCAAAGCAGTGCATCGGCTGGCCGTATTCCAGCATGACATAGTTTGTGATATCCACAAGATTGTTGATCGGGCGCACGCCGCACAGGCGCAGACGCTCGCGCATCCAGCGGGGGCTGGGCTTGACGCGCACGTTTTCAACCACTGCGCCGACATAGCGGTAGCACAGTTCGGGGTTTTCGATATCGACACGCAGCATGCTTTCCACGCTGCCGTGTCCGGGCTTTACCTGCGGGATGTGATCCTTGAACGGGACACCAAAGGTTGCGGCGGCTTCCCGCGCAAGGCCGCGCACGGCAAGGCAGTCCGGACGGTTCGGGGTGATTTCAAAATCGACCGAAACATCATCCATGCCAAGGGCGTGCATGGCATCGGTGCCGACCGGCCATTCCTCGTCAAAAACAAGGATGCCGTCCTCGACCGCGTTCGGGAAATCGTGCACCGTCAGCCCCAGCTCACCCAGGCTGCACAGCATGCCGCAGCTTTCCACACCGCGCAGCTTGCCCTTGCGGATCTCTTTTCCGCCGGGCAGCTTTGCCACATGCAGCGCGGCGGGAACCAGGTCACCGACCTTGAGGTTGCCGGCACCGGTCACGATCTGCACCGGCGCTTCGGCACCCACATCCACCTGACAGATGACCATATGGTCGGAATCGGGATGCGGGATAATGGAAAGAATCTTGCCGACGACAATGTTTTTGACGCCGTCGGCTTCGCACTCATAGGTTTCAACTTTGCTGCCGCTCATTGTCATACGGTCGGCAAATTCCTGCGGAGTGCATGTGAAATCGGCAAATTCCTTTGCCCAGTTGATCGGCATTCTCATGATGTTACCACTCCTTTAGAATTGATTGAGGAAACGAAGGTCGTTTTCATACAAAAGGCGCATATCATCGATGCCGTAGCGCATCATCGCGATGCGTTCCAGCCCGACGCCGAAGGCAAAGCCGGAATACACTTCCGGGTCAATGCCGCAGTTTTCCAGCACCTGCGGGTGCACCATGCCGCAGCCGAGAATCTCGATCCAGCCTTCGCCCTTGCACATGCTGCAGCCCTTGCCGCCGCATTTAAAGCAGCTCATATCCATTTCGGCGGAAGGCTCGGTGTACGGGAAGTGATGCGGGCGGAAGCGCACGCGCGTATCTTCGCCGTACAGCTTTTTGATGAAGATTTCCAGCGTGCCTTTCAGATCGCTGAACGTGATGCCCTGATCGACGACCAGACCTTCGCATTGGTGGAAGATCGGGCTGTGGGTGGCATCCACGGCGTCCGAACGGTAGACGCGGCCGGGGCAGATGATGCGGATCGGCGGCTGCTGCTTTTCCATGGTGCGGATCTGCATCGGGCTTGTCTGTGTGCGCAGCAGGACGTTTTCGGTAAAATAGAAGGTATCCTGCGTATCGCGTGCGGGGTGGCTTTTGGGCATGTTGAGCATTTCAAAGTTGTATCGATCCAGTTCCACTTCCGGGCCTGCCACGATATCAAAGCCCATGCCGAGGAAGATTTCCTTCAGCTCGTTGAGCACTTGCTCGAACGGGTGGCGCTTGCCCACGGCGGGCATGCTGCCGGGCAGGGTGACGTCGATTTCTTCGCCCGCAAGGCGTGCTTGCAAAGCGGCGTCCTCCAGTTCTTTTGTGCGCCGCGTGATATCTGCGGTGATCGCTTCGCGCACTTCGTTTGCCAGAGCGCCGATCACGGGGCGTTCTTCGGCGGAAAGCTTACCCATCTGCTTGAGGATCGCGGTCAGCTCGCCTTTTTTGCCAAGAAAGCGGACGCGCAGCTCGTCCACTGCGGCGGCATCTGTCGCGTTGGCAATCAATTCATCGGCCGTGCGCTGAATGTTGTGTAATGCCTCTTTCATTCCATTCTCTCCTTTTTGATGTGCTGAGGGACGAAGCGGAAAATAAAAAAGCCCCGTCCCTGCGTTTAGACAGGGACGAAGCCTACTGATTCTTGTAAACTCCGCGGTACCACCCACGTTTTTGCTGTACATTGTGTACAAGAGCAAACACTCTTTTGTCCAATAACGGGAACCCCCGTCCTTTCCTACCGGCATGCGCGTTCAGAAAAGCCACTCGTGAGTGAACTTCGGCATAAATCCGTCCCCAAACGCTTGCAGCCGGCGGCGTTCCTCTCTGTTCAAGAGGGCGGAACCTTATGCGTACTCTCTCAGTCAGCATGTTTATCACGAATATTATACTATCAAAGCACCGGATTTGCAAGCGTCTTTTCCGGCGGGGTACTGGATTTTCGCAAACGGACGCGATATACTGAAACAAACAAGACAAAGGGGGCGCAGCAGGTGATCGCAGGCATCGGAACCGATCTTGTGCAGATATCCCGCATGGAAAAAAGCCTGTGCAGAGAAGGCTTTTTGCATCGGGTGTTCGGCAGCAGGGAACGCGCGCTGCTGGACGATAAAGCAAAGCCGGCACAGCGGCTGCAAACGGCCGCAGCTAATTTTGCGGCAAAGGAAGCATTCGGCAAAGCGCTGGGAAGCGGGATCCTGCGCGAATTTTCCCTTTGCGAGGTACAGGCGCTGCGGGATGAAAACGGCGCGCCGTATTTTGCCCTTTCGGGCAAAGCGGCCGAAATATGCAAAGAGCGCAAGCTGAAAGCGCATCTTTCGCTGACGCATGAGGGCGCCTATGCAGCGGCATTCGTGGTGCTGGAATCCCAAGACGCAAGCACATAAAAAAATGCACCGGAATCCCGCCGCAGTGATTAACGGGGATTTTTTCGTCCAAGATATTCTTGCAGAACAAAACAGGCAATGCAGGGAGGTTTTGATTTTGGAACCGAAAGAACACCGGGAAGTAAAACGCGGCGAAGTGTTTTACGCCGATCTCAGCCCCGTTGTCGGCAGCGAACAAGGCGGAGTGCGCCCCGTACTTATCGTGCAGAACGATGTGGGCAACCGCCATAGCCCGACGGTGATCGCGGCGGCTATCACATCCAAGCAGGATAAGACCAATCTGCCCACGCATATCGGTGTCAAAGCGGGGACAGGCGGGCTGACAAAAGACAGCGTCGTTCTTCTGGAGCAGGTGCGCACCCTGGATAAGCGCCGTCTGCGCGAACGTGCGGGGCAGATCGATGCCGAGGTGCAGCGCCGCGTGGATGAGGCACTGGGCATCAGCTTCGGGCTGGAAAGCTACTGACGGCGGCACCTGTGCGGCAAACACGGGAACGTGTGACGCAAAGCGGTGCGCCCGTTCAGAGGCACACCGAAAAAAACGGAAAAAACAAACCGGAGTGTGCATGCGGCACACTCCGGTCAGCTTGCAGATAAACCCCAATTCGGAAAAAGGAGAAAATAAAATACGTTCTCATTCCCGGGCATGTACCGGGAA
>JAHHSK010000024.1 GCA_020025255.1 Ruthenibacterium sp.
CGGCGAGCCTGATGTGGTTGCGGAGGCGGAGAAAGAGCTTATAATACCGGCGGTGGAGAAAATGCCGGAACACCGTTAGAAGCTGCAAAACGGGAAGCTTTGGAAGAAAGCAGCATAAAATCAGCAAACGGGAAAGAAAGCAAAAGCCCCTTCGATCTTCCTGTAACCGGGATTCAGGAAAAGCCCGCAGGAACTGCGATAAGGATACCTATGGAATCCCGGAGTACACATTCGGTGTGAAATGCACCGGGGAAATGACCCTGTCGGCTGAACATAGAATATATCTGGACGACAAAAGATACAGTACCCTGCCAAACGCGTCGGTACTGTATCTTTTTGCTTTTCTTATGGGGTCTGCCCTCGACGGGGCATTCATTTGAACAGGTGGATATCACCATTCTTATTTAATTGCACAAGCACCGTAACGATGATAGGCAGGCCGAACAGACCAAGAACACCGAAAAGGTAGGTGCCGACAAACATACAGATCAGAGTAACCAGAGGATACAGACCGATCTGCTTGCCGATTACACGCGGCTCAAGAGTCTGACGAACAATCGCAATGATAGCATATAGGATAAGCAGTCCGATGCCAAGCGGGAAGTTCCCGACAATCAGCGAAACAACAGCCCACGGAATCAGGATCGTCCCGGTTCCAAGTATGGGCAGGATATCGACCACAGCGGTAACCAAGGCAATCAAAAATGCGTAATCCACGCGCAGGATGGAAAGGCCGATCAGAACCTCAAAGAAAGTGAGCGTCATCAGGATCGCATAGGCCCGTCCGAATTTAGCGATAATGGCAAGAGTCTGCTGTTTGATCTTAAACAGCAGATCGCGGGATGAGGCAGGGAGCTGTCTTGCAAAAAACGAGGTAATGGTATAATAATCTGAAACAAGAAAGAACGATGCGATGATCGTGATAACGAACTTCACAATGAAGGAAGGAACCGAACTGACCAGGTTGGCAAGAAAGCCCAGTGCACCGGTGGAAACGGCCGTTACAAGCCCGGAAAGAGCGGTGCTGATATTTTCGCTCACAACGTCAAAAAAAGCAGAAAGCGTTGGATCCGTGGCAAAAAGCAAAGCGTCCAAACGGTCTTGCAGCGAAGTCAGCACCGGCGCGATCACAGTTTCGTAAGTTTGCGGAAGAGTATAAAACATATCGCGGAAGAAGATCACAAGACGCGAGCCGACGATCGTAATCAAAGCAGCCGCCAGAGCGTAAAATGCAATCAAAAGCAAAACGGAAACCGGTTTTTGTCCAAGCCGCGTTTTTTGCGTTACCAAATGGATCACAGGCTGCAGCATGCAGGCAATCAAAAACGCGACCAGAAACGGCATAAGAAAAGGAAAGGCATATTTGAGAAGAACAAAGCTTAAACCGAGAATAATACAATAAAATAAAAATCTGATGATAAAGGCGCGCATTTTTTCGATCTGCACGCGATCACCTCCTGCAAATCTTGCGGCGGCGCAGCAAAGCGGCCGCGTTTATTTTAATAACGATATTTCGGTGTGGGATTCTTCCAAAAATGATTTATTTCGCGGGAAGCTGTTCGGAAAGAGTCAGCACAAGCTCAAAGAGCTTATCCCGCCGGATGAATTGAAGGGTGATTTCATCGCCCGGTGCGTGACCGGCCAGTGCGGATTTTACATCCGTCATGGTTTCAATCGCATGTCCTTCGATCGAATACAGGCAATCCCCGTTTTCAAGGCCGGTGGTGCCGCCATCCGATACATACACGCCAAGGCGGCTGACACCGGCCCATAAGGCGGAACGGAACGAGGTTACTTCCGAAAGAGTGGCTCCCAGAGAGGGGCGGCCGCTGACATAGCCCTGCGTGATCAGCTGTTCGATCACTTTGCGCGCCGTATCAATAGGGATCGCGAACCCCAGACCTTCCACATCGGAACCGGAAGATTTGGAATTGACGATGCCGATCAGGTGCGCTTGGCAATCAAACAGGCCGCCGCCGGAATTGCCGGGGTTTACCGCAGCATTGGTTTGCAAAAGCGTCATATGTTCTTCCCCTACGGTGATGACGCGGTCTTTTGCACTGATGATGCCATCGGTTACAGTACCGCCCAAACGCCCAAGCGGGTTGCCAATGGCTACAACAGGCTGCCCAACGATAAGATCGGCCGATTTCCCGAAAACCGCTGCGGGCAAATCCGTGCCTTCCACACGGATAACGGCAAGGTCGGTCTGTGCGTCTGTTGCAACCAGCGCCGCATCCAAGGTGGTTCCGTCATGCAGACGAACCGAAATGGAATTTGCGCCGGAAATAACGTGATCGTTTGTTACAATATATCCATTGGGGGAAATGATAACACCGCTTCCTGCGCCGGTTGTAACATATTGGTTGAAATAGCTGCCGGTTTGCACGGATTCGGTTGTGATCTCAACCACACAATTACTGGCCGCGGCAGCGACGGCAGCCGCATTAAGCGGTAAGGAAGAAAAAGAATCCGGCATCTTTTCCGAAACGGTCGATTGCTGTATCACAACGTTGGGTGCAGGCGGGGCACTGTTTTGCAAAGCGGCGCGGGCGCCGATGTAACCGGAAAGCCCGCACAATACCACGAGCACAGCACCGGATAAAAACGGATGCCGCTTTTTCCGGACAGCAGGCTGCATATCCGGTACAGAGCCGGAAGCGTCCAAGCGTGTGGAAAAATCGGAAAAGGAATTATAATTTGAGTCTTCGTACATAAAGAAAAATCCTCTCGATCAGCGGAAAAGCTGCGGCATCTTGTGCCGGGCAGTATTTCCCGGGTTATTGTGTAGTTCCATGATACGCGCACAGAAAGAGAAAGAAAAGAGATAATCCGTGAATTTTTAGAAAACGAATTGAACAACAAGCAAAATCCGTCTATAATAGGAAGAAAACACAATCATATGGAGTGCTCTGCGCATGGCAAATGCGGCAGAAATGGTGAGGGGAAGAATGAAAAACAGCAAAAAAATCATAGTGGTTGGCGGGGGAGCATCCGGCTTGGCTGCGGCACTGGCTGCGGCAGAAAAAGCCGGCGGACAGAACGTTATGGTGCTGGAACGACTGGACCGGATCGGCAAAAAGATTCTTGCAACGGGAAACGGGCGCTGCAACCTGACGAATCGGAATGCGCAGGAAAGCGCATATCATACAAAGCAGCCGAAGATCCTTTCCGAGATGCTGGCACAGATGACACCCGAAGCGGTGCTTGATTTTTTTGAAAAGCAGGGCTTGCTGTGCACAACCGAAGAGGACGGGAGGGTATATCCATACTGTGGGCAGGCATCCATGGTATTGGATATTTTACGCTGTGCACTGGAACGAATGCAGATAACGGTTGAATGTGGCTGCGAGGTGCAGCGGATCGAAGAAAAAAACGGAACATTTATGCTGCATTGTAAAAACGGAACGCAATTTGCCGCACAGCGTGTGATCCTTGCGGCGGGCGGACAGGCGGCCCCGCAGTTCGGCACCGATGGCGCGGGATTTGCTTTGGCGCGTATGCTGGGGCATCATGTGGAAAAAACATACCCTTGCCTTGTGCCGATCAAATGCGAAGCATTTCCCGCAGGGCTGAAAGGGGTGCGCGCACCGGCAGCGTTATCGCTGCAGATCGGCGGACGCTGCGTTAAAACCGAACGCGGCGAAATCCAGTTTGCGGAATATGGGGTTTCCGGTATTCCGGCCATGCAGCTTTCCTGCCTGCTGTCGCAAGAAGGCAGGGATGCGGCAGTGAGCGTGGATCTTTTCCCGAATACAAGCTTTTCCGCTTTGCGCAGTATGCTGGAACAGCGCTGCACTTCGGGGCAATTTCCTACGCTGGAAACCTTTTTGCTGGGGCTTGTGGGCAAAAAGCTGGGGCATGCAGTACTGAAAAGCTGCGGCATACAGCCGCTTTCCCGGCAGGTGAAAAGCCTTTCCCGCGGGGAGCTCAACGCGCTTTGCACTGCACTGAAGGGCTGGCGCTTTGCCGTGAAGGGAACGCTTTCGTGGGCACAGGCGCAGACAACGGGCGGCGGCGTGCCGCTTACGGAAATCGATCCGAACTGCTGCGCTTCCCGAAAATGCCGCGGGCTTTATCTGACGGGGGAGCTTTTGGATGCCGCAGGCGATTGCGGCGGCTTCAATTTGCAATGGGCCTGGATGACGGGGATCGTTGCCGGACGCGCTGCGGCAAAATGATCCGCAGGCTTATTCTGCCCAAAAGCGAAGCAGAGCATCCGCAGAAAATGCATCCGGCAAATCGGGATGCAAAATCCGCATGCACAAAAGAAAAAGCTTTTTATAAGATTTCGACAAAGGGTGCAGGATCCAATCAGATCCCGCACCCTTTTGATTCCAGCCAGCCGCATTGGGAAAGATCCACACGGCCGTCGGAAAGAAAACAAACCCCTTCGCGTTCCAAAAGTGCGCGCTGCTGTTCGATGCCGCCAAAAGCAAAGCCGCTGCACAGCGAACCATCGCGGAATACCACGCGATGACAGGGAATGATGCCCGGTTCGGGATTTCGATGCAGTATAAAACCCACACCGCGCGCACCGCGGGGGTTGCCGGCAAGAAATGCAACCTGTCCGTACGAGGCAACGCACCCGCGCGGAATGCATTTTACTACATCATACACTCTTTTGCTGAAATCCGACATCATCTGCCTCCGGTTTCTTTTGAATACGCAGCTGTACCTCCGTCAGATATTCCGAAGGATCTGCGGTATCGTGTGCGTCGATATGATACAGCTCCATAACCGGACCTTTCGCAAGATATCCAAGCGTTTCAAGCTGTGCGAACAGCTGTGTGCACACATCGTTCAGCTGCCGGTATTCCCCTTTGTAAAAGGTGCTGGCATAGGTTCCGGCGTCGATGCGCCCATCGGCATCCTGCTTTTTGCAGCCCAGATAAAAAACACTGCGGTAATGGGTGTAATCCCCCGCAAGCCGCTTTTCTTCATCCAAAACTGCCCCCATGCAGTGGGTGCCGAGCGAACGAAGCAGATTTTCGTGACGATGCGCCAGCTTTTTCAGGGCAAAATCGATTTGCTGTTCCAAAATCACATTTTCCTGCAGCAGCAGACAGGGGCGTTCCGCTAATTCCAAAATCTGCAATTCGCCTTCCTTTTGTGCTGCATAACGGCTCAGACGCTGGCGGCGTGCTTCCACAGAGCGGCGCACGGAACGCAGCTCCCCAATGCGCTGGCGAATGATTTCATCCTGCTCATCCAGCATATGCAGGGTCGTTTCTACCCGCTGTGATTCAAAATACTGCCGCATGTGCTCCACCGGCATATCCAGCGTGCGAAGCGCGCGGATCACGTTCAGATTGCAGATATCATCAATGCTGTAAAGACGGTATCCCGATTCGCTGCGCCGCGGATGCAAAAGCCCCTGTTCTTCATAATATCGCAGTGTATCGGTGCATAGACCGTACAGCTTTGCAACTTCGGTAATCTGATAATAGTCCTTCATAAAAATCCTTCCCCATTGGAATTACTTGCTTTTATTATATTCCCGCAGTGCAGAAAAAACAAGAAAAACAGGCTTGACATTCGTATTGTACGAGGGTTTATAATACACGCAGGGAAAAAACATAAACCAAAGGAGACGCTTTTTATTATGAAATGGAATCGCAAAACCGCACTTCGCTGTGTCATGCTGATGCTGGGATCGGCGATCCTAAGCTTCGGCCTGTTCAATGTGCACAGCCGCAGCGGGGTGACCGAAGGTGGTGTGCTGGGCACCACGCTGCTTTTGCAGCATTGGTTTGCTATTTCACCGGGTATCAGCGAATTCGTGATTGATATCATCTGTTACACACTTGGCTTCAAGCTGCTGGGTGCAGCATTTCTACTGTATTCATTTATTGCAAGCAGCTGCTTTGCGGCATTTTATACCTTGTGGGAAACAATAGGGCCGGTTCTGCCGGATTTTACCGATCAGCCGCTGGCGGCTGCCGTGCTGGGGGGCTTGTTTGTCGGTGTCGGCGTCGGCATAGTAGTGCGCGCGGGCGGCGCATCGGGCGGCGATGATGTGCTGGCGCTCATCATACATAAATATACGCATATGGCAATTTCAAAATCATATTTTATAACGGATGCCATTGTCCTGCTTTTGTCACTTTCGTATATTCCGCTGCGCCGCATCGCATTTTCTTTTATTACGGTTATGCTTTCTTCGTTCCTGATAGAACAGATTCAGCGGCTGGGCGGCAGGAAGTTGGGACAAAGCGGAGAGGCAAAACACCCCGATACGATATAATGCCCCACGTCTTGCATCGCACTGGGAATCCGCAAAGCTTCCACCCGAAAAGGAACTTTGCTTCGAGCCGGGTGAAAGACAGCATGGAAACCGGCTTTTGCTCCAAACGGCGGCTTTGCAGCCCGCAGCCGCCTTCGTTTCCGGTTATTTCGCACCCGGATGCTTTGCGCCTTTGCCGTATCCGCATGCAAAAAAAGCATGGGGTGCGCGGTTCACTGCGGTGTGCTGCGCCGAGCAAAAAGCATCTGCCGCAGCAAGGCTTTATCCGGCAAAGAAACCCTGCGGGATTCACAGCACTTTTGTACGGTTTTGGAAAATACGGGCAGGCAGAGCGGAGCCTGTGCCAAGTAAGCGATCGTGCGCTGCGGAAAACGGGCACAGCAGACAGAATATGCCCATGCGGCAGCGGTTACGGCGCAATCTGCCGGGTGGCGCACTGTGCTTAAAAGAGAAAGCACCGCATCCACATGGGCTTCATCGATAAAGAAATCGAGCAGCATGACCGCCGCAAAGCGAACAAAATAAGGGCGTTCGTCTGTGAGCAGGGGAACAATAAAGGCCCACAAAGCATCCGGTTCTTTTTCAGCAATTTTCAGCCCGCAGCACAAACTGTCGCAAACCGACCAGTTATCGATTTTGGGCAGAAATTCCGTAATGCGCTGCAACGCATCCTCCAAAGGCAGATCGGCGGCGCCGATGACCATACCTTGCAGCATGATTTCTTCAAAGGTATCGCAGGATGCCGTATCCAGAAATTCTTCGGCATTTTCTTTTGCAATGCGCTTGGCCATAGCGCGCAGCTTTGGCAGGCGCACACCGAGCAGCGGTGCAGTTTCCGGTAAAAGCCGACGGGAAAAAGCAGCATATTCCGGCTCTGCGGCACGGTGTAACTCTTCACGAATTGAATTTATCATAAAATCACCGGCTTTATTCTACCATAATGCGTTGTGATATGCTACAATATGCAAAAGAAAGCACAGCGGCAGAAAGGAAAAGACTATGCTTAAAATCGGGAATCATCTTTCCTCTTCCAAAGGATACGCGGCAATGGGGCGTCAGGCGAAAAAGCTTGGAGCCAGCACATTTGCCTTTTTTACACGCAATCCTCGCGGCGGCAGCGTGAAAGCGCTGGATCCGGCCGATATCGAACAGTTTCTGCGTGAAATGAACAGCAACGGTGTGCAGGGGCCGATCGTGGCTCATGCGCCTTACACGATGAACGCCTGCGCAGCCGACCCGGCTCTGCGTGTTTTTGCACGCGATATGATGCGTGATGATCTTGCACGCATGGAATATATCCCCGGCAATTATTACAATTTTCATCCGGGCAGTCATGTGAAGCAGGGGGTCGAAACGGGAATCGAATGGATTACAAAACAGCTGAACGAAGTGCTTTCCCCCACGCAGAATACGATCGTTCTGCTGGAAACGATGGCGGGGAAAGGCAGTGAAGTAGGCCGTACCTTTGAAGAATTGCAGGCGATCCTTTCCGGCGTGGAATGTGCTGACCGTATGGGCGTTTGTTTGGATACCTGCCACGTTTGGGATGGCGGATACGACATCGTGGGGGATTTGGATGGCGTGCTGACGGAATTTGACCGTACGATCGGGCTGAAGCGATTGCGGGCAGTCCATTTGAATGACAGCCTCAACGAGCGGGGTGCGCATAAAGATCGGCATGCTAAAATCGGGCAGGGCTGCATCGGCTTTGAGGCACTGTGCCGGGTCATCAATCATCCCGCTCTGCGTCATCTTCCGTTTATACTGGAAACTCCGAATGACGATCCCGGCTGGGCAGCGGAAATTGAAATGCTGCGAAATGCATATCGGGATTGACGGTTAAAGAAGCTGCATAGAAAACAAGCCCCGGCGAAGCAAACGCATTCGCTGGGGCTGTCTTTATAGCTGGACGCATTTTTTAGGAAGGGCTTTCCGCCGGAGGGATTTCAGCAACAGATAAAGTGCCCGGCGGCAAGCGGCTTTTGGCTGGATTGCAGCGTCAACGGGCAGACATCCGGCAAGGATCGCTTTGGTGCATTTGAAACCGTGTACGGCTCACCAAAGCAGGGTGAGGCTGAAAAGAAATAGGAAAACAGAGGCAATAAAAAGGAACAGAGCAAACAGGAAGCTGATAAAGCCAAGGCGGTAATTTCGGTACTCGAAGGAAAAGCGCCGGAACACAACGATCAGCCCAATCAACAGCAGGCTGCAGAGAATAAGCGAAAGCACAAGCGGGAATGTATGGAATTCAAAATATTGGGCGGCAGACAACATGAATAGGGCGCTGCAGAACAGAGCAGGCAGGGAAAGGCACAGAAAGGTGCATAATTTGTGCCGTTTTTTGATCTGAGGATCGATATACTCCTGTGAAGGTTTTTCGCGCATTGTAAAAAAGGAAGGAAACCGGAAATACAGAACCAAGGAAAAGGCAGCCATGGCATTGGTTAAAAAGGCGGCTCCGAATGAAATCAGCATCGAACCGGAATCCGGGCGCCCGGAAAAGAGAATAGAGAAAATCAAAAGCAGAATGGCTGTGATACATAAGGCGTAATGCAGACAGCGAAGCCGGAAAAAGCGTCTGCCCAAATCTTCTTCCCTTACAATCAAAGCCTTGCGCAGGATGCCGTTCTGATAGGAAGATTCAATGTCGCAGGAGGACATTGAGAAAACCGAAGGGATCACCTTTTTTAACTTTTTGGGGCAATGCTGTAAAACCATTTCGCGGAAAAGAAATCGGTTTTGCCAAAACATGTCCAAGCAAATCCGCTTTTGGCCGCATACTTCGATTTCAAACGATGACCCCTCATCCGAATAGCCGGTGATATCGGCATAGCTGTATTGATGCTGCCGTGCCGGGAATGAGAATACAGTAAAGCCTTTGGAATCAAACAGGATGCGCTGAGAGCGGCAGGCGATCAGCGGCGGGAGCGAAATCCCCCAGAAAAAAAGTAAAAAGAAGAAAGCAACACCATGCGCATGCAATAAAAAGGCGATTACGGCAAAAAGAAATCCGAGCAGCATGCTGCCTAGAAAAAATTTGGACAAAATAGGAACCGGGCGCGCACACTGGCTGTCGGATTCTTTCAGGCCTTCGCAAGCGGCGGTTTTCATCAATCGATCAGTGAGGGCTTGAGTGAAAAGGAGCGAAAGAAAATTCATATGGATCACCACAAAAAAATTAGTATGATAAATCAGTGCGATTTTATTATAGCATACAGACGGCTGCGCGGGCAATAAAGGAACGGAAAGAAAATAGGCTGTGAAAATTTATGTGAATTTCGTTTTTTCAACTGGAAAATAATTGACAAATTGAACTGTAACGGATAAAATAACAATTAAATCCGGGGATCGGCGGCAAGGCACACCGGCCGGATGAGAGAGCATACAAGGAGGCGGGATTTTTGACCAGTGAATTTGGGATCGCGGTGCATGCACTTGTGTTTTTGAACCATAAGGCAGCACAGGTATCGAGTGAAAATCTGGCAAAGAATATTTGTACGAATCCGGCGCGGGTGCGTAAGGTAATGGCACAGCTCAAGCGCGCAGGGCTTGTGGAAACACATGAAGGCGCGGAAGGCGGATACTGCTTTAAAAAAGCGGCGGAAAGTGTGACGCTTTGTGATATTGCACAGGCTGTGCATTCGGTTTTTGTATCAACTTCATGGCATAGCGGGGATATAGACGAACCGTGTCTTATTGCAAGCGGCATGGGGCCGCTTATGGATGAAATATATACGGAACTGGACGATATGTGCAGAAAGCGTCTTGGAGAAATTACGATTGCCGAAATTGAAAATCGGCTTTCAGGCAAGGGAAATCGGAATGCTTCGATTTCGCAAAATACCAAATAGTAGATAATAAAGGAGACCTTGAATGGGATTTACATTAGAAACGAGCATCTCTGCATTTGCAGTATTTTTTCAAGGGCTGATCAGCTTCTTTTCGCCGTGCGTGCTGCCGCTTGTGCCGCTTTACATTGGGTATCTGGCAGGCGGTGCAAAAAGCACGGATGAAAACGGCGTTGTCCGGTATCGCCGTGGGGTTGTAATGCGCAATACGATATTTTTTGTGTTGGGCGTCAGCTTTACATTTTTTATGCTGGGGCTGGGATTTACGGCACTGGGGCAGTTTTTTTCCAGTAATCGTGCCGTTTTTGCACGCATCGGCGGTATCCTGATTATTTTGTTCGGGCTGTATCAGCTGGGTGTTTTCTCTTCCCGTACGCTCAGTGCAGAGCATCGGCTGCCTTTGCGCTTGGATAAGCTTTCGATGAATCCGGCGGTCGCATTTCTGTTTGGATTCACATTCAGTTTTGCGTGGACACCGTGCGTGGGGCCGGCATTGGGCAGCGTGCTGATCATGGCATCCTCGGCAAGCTCCTCCGCAAAGGGCTTTTTGCTGATCGGCGTGTACACACTGGGTTTTGTGCTGCCGTTCCTTGCCGTGGGTTTATTTACAGGAACACTTTTGGATGTGTTTCGCAAATATCAAAAAGCGGTGCGCTATACTGTAAAGGCGGGCGGCGTATTGATGATCCTTATGGGGATTATGATGTTTACGGGATGGATGAACGGCTTTACCGGATATCTTTCCAGCCTTGCGGGTGCGAACGAGCCGAACCCGGCTGCACCCAGCAGCACTTCGCAAAGGGAACCGGCAGCATCTTCTTCGCAGCAAGAACGCCCGAAAGTTCCCGCACCCGATTTCACACTTACCGATCAGTACGGCAACGAGCATACGCTTTCCGATTATAAAGGAAAGGTCGTATTTCTGAATTTCTGGGCGGTGTGGTGCAACCCTTGCCGCAGAGAAATGCCGGATATTCAGCAGCTGTATCTGGATCACGGTGAAAATTCCGGCGATGTAGTTGTGCTTTCGGTCACGATGCCGGATGCGAATACAGATCCGGACGATTTCATGAACGACAAAGGGTATACGTATCCTTCGGTGATCGATGAAACAGGCGAAGTCATGGCACAGTACGGGGTGGCAGCTTTCCCGACAACCTTTATGATCGATCGGGAAGGCAATGTTTTTGGATATGTACAGAGTGCGATCCCGCGCGATATTATGGACAGCATCATTCAGCAGACCCTCGATGGTGAATTTGCAGAGGAATGAGAGCAAAGCTCCAGCTTGGTTCACAGCCGTGTGAACCAAGCTGGAGCTTTTTGTTTATCGGAAACGGATTGGATGATAATCGATATGCGGTTTTGCTGTGTGGTGTTCAATACGGTTTTTATAATTCCTTTTTCTTGTAAATTCCACAGGAAATCAAATAGGATAGGAAAAACAGCAAAAGGCTTAATGCGATATAGCCGATACGAAAAACGAAAGTGATAAGAGAAGCATTTTTAAAGAGCAGAGTTACAATCATATTGTATCCGTAGAGTAAAAGCAATCCGGCAATGACGGAAACCAGCATCATAGATTCGACTTTATCCGTGCCAAAAAGCATGACAAGCGGGATCATGAAGGTGGAAATCGCCAATGCAAAGCCGAGGCCAAAAGTAAGGCCGAAGCCGACTCGCTCTAAATCAATCGAGCCGGTTACAATATAAAAAGGCAGTATGCTGAGGATTGATATAAAAAAGCCAATCAGAATATAGAGCAAACTGGAAATATAGCGTGCTGTAACCACATCTTTGCGGCGGACAGGCAGGGTTAGCTCAAATTTATCCCATTTGGAAGCGGCGTCCTGCTGTATCGCTGTCACAGTTAAAGAACCGTAGCCGCCTAGGATTCCTGCTATAGTGAAACCCAAAAGGTAGTTGCTGCTTTCAGCTGTTTTTCCCACGAGCAAAAGCACAAGGGCACAAGCAGCGCTAATCAGAAGAGTTGATTTTAACGAGCCCTCTACTTTGTAAAAATTATTGCGAATCAAACCTTTCATTTAGGCTTCCTCCTGTGTCAAAAGCGGTAAAATTTCATCAATCGAAGCATTATCTACCACGATTCCGGGATATTCGTTGGAAAATTGATCCTTGTTTCGTACCAACACTTCCAGCTGCAAGCCCCTTTTTCGCATCGATAGATACTCGGATGCATCCAGCTTGTCAAAATCGCTTTGCTTCATTCGCGCAATTCCGTACTCATACAGCAAAGAATCCTTTCTTTGCGTCAGAATGATTTTCCCCTGATCGATGAAGGTAATGTAATCGGCAATCTTTTCAAGGTCAGAAGACATATGGGAGGACATCAAAATCGAGCAATTCTCATCCTCTATAAACTCCAAAAGAACATCAAGCATTTCTTCCCGTGCAACCGGGTCAAGGCCTGCGGTGGCTTCATCTAAAATCAGGAGCCTTGCTTTGTGGGACAGTGCCACGCTGATGGAAAGCTTCATGGTCATGCCGCGGGATAAGGTTTTGATCTTTTGGTTCAATGGGATGCGAAACCGTTCTAGGTAGGAAAAGAATGTTTCGCTCTGCCAGTTTTCATAAATATCACGGCACACCTTTTCCAGCTTTTTGGGCGTGAGTTCCACAGAAAAGTGGAGGGTATCAAACACTACGCCGATATCGTTGCGAATGGCACGGGTTTCGTCCGTCATGGTTTGACCAAAGATCGTAACCTCACCGCTGTCCTTTTGAATAAGATTCAGGATTGCATTGAGTGTGGAGCTTTTGCCTGCGCCGTTTTTGCCAACAAAACCCATGATCGTGCCGCAGGGAATCGTCAGCGATACATTGTCCAGTTTGAAGTTTGAATTTTTATATGTTTTGCACAGATTTCTCAGTTCTAATGCGGTTTCCATTCATTCGTTCTCCTCGTAAAACAATTTTAGAAGCTGCTGTATTTTTTCCAAAGGGATCCCATTGGTTCGGGCAATATCCGCGGCCTGCACCAAGTGTTCTTCCACACGCTTTTGCTGTTCTTCCTGAATAAAATCCTTGTTCTGAGCCGCAACAAAGCTTCCCCGTCCGACCGTGGTAGTGATAAAGCCATCCCGTGCCAGATCTTCATAAGCCTTTTGTACGGTAATCACACTCACATGAATATTTTTTGCAAGTGTGCGCATAGAGGGAATTGATTCGCCGGTCTTCAGTTCACCGCTCATAATCATAGCTTTGATTTGCGATGTAATTTGTTCGTAAATGGGTTTACCGACGCTGTTACTGATGATGATTTCCAAGAGTGACCTCCTTATCAATGTGGTTAATGTACTTATCGTACAAGTACATTATAGATGCTTTTGAGGGAATGTCAATAGACTTTCAAAAAATATAAGTAAAAATAATAGGGAAAAGCAAAAAAGCAGCCGATTACGGAAAAGGCTTCCGTATGATCGGCTGCTTTTTGAGTTTTCTTTTGAGGCAGAGGTCGATGCCCGCCTTGAGAGTTTGAACCTTATATCATATCTTAGATTATGGTTTTGCACATTTGCGTTTCATCGCATGAGGATCGGTGCTTATATTCTTTAGGCTTTATTTCGCTGCAGGCCGCAGTGGTAGAATCGGAAACCCCATTCCAAGCATCCAGACCGTGAAATTACGGCATTTTGTGTTCACAGTAAACACAGCGCAGGGTTCCATGAGTATCCGGCGCGTACAGGGGAACAAGGCCTTCTTCGGAAACCGTGATGCAGCGGTGGTTTTTGCACGGAGCGCCCGTGATTTCCTTACTGCGTTCTGCGGAAAGGTCGCGTTCGGCAAGCGGCCCGGCAGGTGCCAGCCCCAGCAGCGTCATAATCAAAGCCATGCGGACGAACACACCGTTTTGAGCCTGTTCAAAATAGGCAGCGCGGGGATCATCGTCTACATCGATCGTGATTTCGTTGACACGGGGCAGCGGGTGCAGAACGGCCATATCCTTTTTGCCCAAAGCCATTTTGGCACAGTCCAGCACATAGCTGTTTTTCAGCCGTTCGTACTCTTCGATATCCGTGAAGCGTTCGCGCTGGATCCGCGTCATGTACAGGATATCCAGATCCCCCATGGAAGCTTCCAGATCGGTGGTTTCCAGATAGGGGATACCGGCGGGAATGACCGTGTTTTTGATGAGGTGAGAGGGAACCTTCAGCTCATCGGGGCTGATGAAAACAAATTCAATGCCTTCATACCGAGCCAGTGCATGGATCAGGGAATGTACCGTGCGGCCATATTTCAAGTCGCCGCAGAAGCCGACCTTCAGATGATCCAGACGTCCATGGCGCGTCATGATCGTAAGCAGATCCGTCAGGGTCTGTGTGGGATGCTGGTGACCGCCGTCGCCTGCATTGATGACCGGGATGCTGGAATAACGCGATGCGCGCATGGGCGCACCTTCCAGTGGGTGGCGCATGGCAGCGATATCGGCATAGCAGGAAACGATGCGAATGGTATCGGCAACGGTTTCGCCTTTTGATACACTGGAGACATTGGCGCTGGGAAAGCCAAGAACACTGCCCCCGAGATTCAGCATGGCAGCTTCAAAAGAAAGGCGGGTGCGGGTGCTGGGTTCATAGAACAGGGTGGCAAGTTTTTTCCCTTTGCAAACTTCGGAATAATCCTGCGGTGCACGGCGGATCGCTTCGCCAAGCAGCAGCAGATCGTTCAGTTCCTTTACGGTAAAGTCCAGCGGGTCGATCAGATGACGCATGTACATTCCCTCCAAAAATCCCTTGCGGACGCATGAAAACGTCCATGAGTAATTTTATGTTTCGCGCTATTATACCGCGCCGGAAACAAAAAGTAAAGCGTCGATTTTGAAAAAAAGACCGCGAAATCCGTTCCGGCATGCAAAAAAACAGTCGTTTTGCCGTAAAAGCCTTGGATTTTCAAGGCAAAAATGCAGCATTTGTGAATTTACAGGTATTTTTTTGCAAAGCAGAGGGAATCCGTTTGCCAGTCGGAGAAATATATGTTAAAATAAATCAGTTAAGGTGGTGTCAAAATTATGAGCGAAAGATTTATTCCGCTTGCACAATCCCGTGCGAGCTATTATTGCAAAGGCAGCCCGGTTCACTTTGCTATGGTGGAACTGTTCCGCATGGAAAGCACGGGGGAAACGGTTGTGACGCTGACGTTTAAAAACCTGTTTTCCCGTCCGCTTGTCACGTTTACCGCGTATTACCGCTGCAAAAACCGGCATGGTGAAGTGATAGCGGAGGATTCGTTCACATATCAGGACGTGTATGCATCCGAAGGAGAAAGCTTTGGATTTGATGATGCGGTGTTCGTAAGTGCGGAACCGATCGGCTCGGTGGAAGTGCATTTGGGTTCGGTCACCTATGATGACGGTGTGGCGCACGATCTGCGCCGCTGCCCGGCTGTTGCGCTGCCCCCGCTGCGCCGCTTGAGCGAAACGGAACGAGCGGCCGTATGCCGCGCACTGAATACACAGGATGCGGAGTTTGAGCCGGTGCAGGCGGCGGATGGCTGGCGGTGTACCTGCGGGGAATTCAACTACAATGCAGGCCGCGGCAAGAACATGTGCAGCGAATGCGGATGTGAAAAGCTTTTGATCGGTGCGGCTGTGCGAAATGCCAAAAAAAGCAGCGCACAGCGGCGGCCGCAATATGATGCGGATATGCAGTTCCTGCCTGTGCAGGATCGCCCGGAAAATAATACGAACGGGCATGGCGGCATGCAGTATATGGCACCCGCCGGCGAACAAGCGCAGCGCGCGAACGATCCTGCCGCACCGGTTTGTGATAATGCGGCAGGAACGGTAAATATTATGAAGGATTCCACAGCAGAGTTTATTTTGCGCTATGCACCGTTTATCACTATGGCGGCAGCGTCCGCCATAACGATGACTGCGGCGATGATTCTGCAAATGATGATGGGATAAAACGCAACAGGGCGGCTCTTGCGAGCCGCCCCGTATGCAGTTTCATGAAGGATTTTAGAGGAGGCAAAACTGAATGGCAAAGCGAAATGCCGCCTATGATAACGAAAGCATTGTATCCCTGAAGGGTGCGGATCGTGTCCGCAAGCGTCCGGGGGTCATTTTTGGGTCAGACGGTGTGGATGGGTGCGCTCATTCTATTTTTGAAATTTTATCGAATGCAATCGATGAAGCCCGCTCTGGATATGGCGATAAAATCATGATCACAAAACACAAGGATGGCTCTGTCGAGGTGGAAGACTTCGGCCGGGGCATGCCGGTGGATTACAACAAAAACGAAGAGCGCTATAACTGGGAATTGCTGTTTTGTGAAATGTATGCCGGCGGCAAGTATTCCGCAGGGGATGATAACTATGAATATGCGCTGGGCTTGAACGGACTGGGGCTTTGTGCAACGCAGTATGCATCCGAATGGATGACAGCGGATATCTATCGGGATGGGTATCACTATCATCTGGATTTCCGCAAGGGCGAAAATGTCGGGGGACTGCACAAGGAGCCTGCCGGCCGCAGAAAAACCGGATCGAAAATCCACTGGAAACCGGATACGGATGTGTTTACCGATATCAATGTGCCAAGCGAATATTACCGCGATGTCATCAAGCGGCAGGCGGTTGTCAATGCGGGCGTAACGATCGTTTTTACCGATGAGACGGAAGACGGAAAAACGGTGACCGAATACTGCTATCAGAACGGCATCGACGATTATGTGGAAGAATTGGCCGATCTTCAAAGCCTGACGCCGGTGGTGTCGTTCCAGTCTTCAGCCGAAGGGCGCGACCGTGCCGATCGCCCGGACTACAAGGTCAAGATGCAGGCGGCATTCTGCTTTTCCAATAAAAATCAGCTGATCGAATATTACCATAACTCCAGCTGGCTGGAACACGGCGGAAGCCCCGACCGCGCGGTGAAAAATGCCTTTGTCAGCCAGATCGATGCATTTTTAAAATCAAAAAATCTGTATAAAAAAGGGGAAAGCAAGATCTCCTTTACGGATGTGCAGGATTGCCTGATTTTTGTCTCCAGTTCGTTTTCTACCCAGACAAGCTACGAAAACCAGACAAAAAAAGCCATCACAAATAAGTTTATCCAACAGGCAATGACCGATTTTCTCAAGCACAGCTTGGAAGTATATTTCCTGGAAAAGCCCGAAGAAGCTATGAAAATTGCCCAGCAGGTGCTGGTCAATAAGAAAAGCCGCGAACATGCCGACAAGGTGCGCCAGGGGGCAAAAAAGACGCTTTCGGCACAGATCGATATTGCAAATCGCGTGCAGAAGTTTGTGGACTGCCGTTCCAAGGATCTTTCCAAGCGGGAAATTTATATCGTTGAGGGCGATTCGGCAATGGGTGCCGTCAAAACCAGCCGCGATTCGGAATTTCAGGCAATCATGCCGGTCCGCGGCAAAATCCTTAACTGCCTGAAAGCGGATTATGACCGCATTTTCAAAAGCGATGTCATTACCGATTTGATCAAGGTGCTGGGCTGCGGTGTGGAGCTGGGCGGAAAAGGGAAAAAAGATCTTTCCAGTTTTGATATCGGCAATCTTCGCTGGAATAAAGTAATCATATGCACCGATGCGGATGTGGACGGATATCAGATCCGTACGCTGATCCTGACTATGATTTACCGTCTGATGCCGACGCTGATCCGCGAAGGCTATATCTATATTGCAGAATCGCCGCTTTATGAAATCGAAAGCAAAGGCAAAACCTACTTTGCTTATACGGAACCGGAAAAAGCCGAGTTTCTGCGCCGGATCGGCGATGCCAAGTTTTCGATCCAGCGTTCGAAAGGCCTTGGCGAAAACGACGCAGAGATGATGTGGCTGACTACCATGAACCCGGAAACGCGGCGTTTGATCAAGGTGACACCGGAGGATGCCAAACGGACCGGAGAGGTGTTCGATCTGCTTTTGGGGGATAATCTTGCAGGCCGCAAGGAGCATATTGCAAACCATGGCTGCGAATATCTGGATGATCTGGATGTTTCCTGATGCACAGTGAAAAAGCAGCGCACAAGGGAAGGGCGGCATCTGTGCTGCATCACAGCAGCGCGAAGCGATGTCCCCGCACAAGCTGCTTGACGGCAGAAAGAAAAAACATGCGATTTGCAGCAGGAAAGGATTTGCTTTATGGCAAAAAAATCAAGTAAAAAGCCGGTGAAAAAAGTACGTCCGCAGCTGGGCGACAGCGTGGAGATCATCGATGCAGGCAGCGTGCTGGAGGATCCGATCACCCATACGCTGGAGGCAAACTATATGCCTTATGCCATGAGCGTGATCGTATCGCGCGCTTTGCCGGAAATCGATGGCTTCAAACCCGCGCACCGCAAGGTGCTGTACACAATGTATGAGATGGGGCTGCTGAAGGGCAGCCGAACCAAATCGGCCAATATCGTGGGCAATACCATGCACCTGAACCCGCACGGCGATCAGGCAATCTATGATACTATGGTGCGTCTTGCGCGCTGCAATGAGAGCCTGCTGGTGCCGTACGTTTCGGGCAAGGGAAACTTCGGCAAGGCGTACAGCCGGGATATGGCATACGCGGCCTCTCGTTATACAGAGGCAAAGCTGGAGGAGATCTGCACAGAACTGTTCCGCGATATTGAAAAGGATACCGTGGATTTTGTGGATAACTATGATGCATCGACCACAGAACCCACACTGCTGCCGGTTTCCTTCCCGACGATCCTTGCCAATAACACGCTGGGCATTGCTGTCGGTATGGCATCGAGCATCTGCTCATTCAATTTGGCGGAACTTTGCCGGACAACCATTGCACTGCTGAAGGATCCGGAACATGATATCAAAACCACCCTGCCGGCACCGGATTTTGTGGGGGGCGGATATATCCTGTACAATGAGGCAGAGCTGGATAAAATTTACAGCACCGGACGCGGAAGTGTGCGGGTGCGTGCGAAATACGAATACCAGAAAGACGGGAATATGATCGAGATTTCCCAGATCCCGCCCACGACCACGATCGAAGCGATCATGGATAAAATAGCGGATCTGGTCAAGACAGGGCGTGTCAAGGAAATCAGCGATATGCGCGATGAGACGGATCTGAACGGCCTGAAATTGACGATCGACCTCAAACGCGGACAGGATGCGGATAAGGTGATGCAAAGGCTGTTCCGCCTGACACCGCTGGAGGACACCTTTGCATGCAACTTCAATATTTTGATTTCCGGCATGCCGCGCGTTATGGGTGTTCGGGAAATTTTGACGGAATGGTGTGCATTCCGAAGCGAGTGCGTGCGCCGGCGCACCTATTTTGAACTTTGCGGCAAGGAAAAGCGCCTGCATCTGCTGCGCGGCTTGGAAGCGATCCTGCTGGATATTGATAAAGCCGTGCGTATCGTGCGCGAAACGGATGAGGAAGCAGAGGTCGTCCCGAATCTGATGATCGGCTTTGGAATTGATAAAATTCAGGCAGAATATGTGGCGGAAATCAAGCTGCGCCATTTGAACCGCGAGTATATCCTGCGGCGCACACAGGAAACGACAGAGCTGGAAAAAGAAATCGAACGGCTGCAACAGATTTTGGATGATCCGAAGAAAATTCGCCGCATCATGATCGATGAACTCAATGAGGTCATAAAAAAATATGGGGAAGACCGCCGCAGCGAGATCCTTTATGATGCACAGGACAGCCAAGCGCAGGAGGAAAACGAAAGCATGCCGGATTACCCGGTCACGGTGTTCTTTACGCGGGAATCGTATTTCAAAAAAATCACCCCGCAGTCGCTGCGCATGTCAGGGGAACAGAAGCTGAAAGAGGGAGATGAAATCACCGTTCAGCTGGAAACAAAAAATAATGCGGAATTGCTGTTCTTTACAAACCGCTGCCAGGTATACAAGTGCCGTGTCGGTGATTTCGAGGACGGAAAGGCAAGCCTTATGGGCGATTATATTCCGGCAAAGCTTGGAATGGATGCCGATGAAGTTCCGGTGTATATGGCACTGACCACAGATTATAAAGGCCATATGATCTTTGTGTTTGAAAACGGAAAAATAGCGCGCATCCCCATGGAAAGCTATGCGACAAAGCAGAATCGGCGCAAGCTGATCAATGCATATTGCGATAAATCGCCGTTATTCGCTGCGGTTTATCTGCATGAGGAAAGCGAGATTGCAGTATACACCAGCGCAGGGCGCATGCTGCTTGTGGGTTCTGCCCAGATTCCGCCCAAGCAGACTAAGACGTCTGCGGGGGTCAATGTGGTTACGCTGAAGAAAAACCAGAAAATCACCCAAGTCCGTTTGGCACAAGAGCTGGAGCTGAATAATCCGCATCGCTATCGAGTGCGGACACTGCCGGCAGCCGGCGCGATTGTGCGTGAAGAAGATACCGCAGAACAGCTTCGTCTTGATTGATGAAAAAATCCCCGACGGGTGCACCCGTCGGGGATTTTGCTGTTTATGCGGCATCGGAAAGGGAAAGCTCGGAAAGATGCATTTCCTCCACAAGCGCAGCGCCGATTTCAAAAACACAGTCGGATTCAAACGGATTGCTCAGCCCGACATCCTTGAGGGTCTCAAGATAGCTGCAATTTATGGTGTGCTGGGTTAAATGATCGTATACGGCAAGGGCATGATCGCGGTCATCGCGTGCGATCTTCCACAATTCCAATGCGGAAACTGCGGATGTGGCATAGCTGATATAATAGAAAGGGGTTTCGTAATGGTGGTGGATATCGACCCATTCCCAATAGATCGGATAGCCCAGATATTCTTCCGACAGCTTGCCGTGCAGTTCATTTGCTTGGCGCAGCGTAAGATCGGGATTTTCAAAAACAGCCTGCTGGAAGGCATCCTCAACGCAGCCTTGCAGAATGGAATCAACCAGGTTGATCAACTGAGCATATTCAAATAAATCGGAATCCGTTCCGTACAATTCGTCATATCGCTGGAACATCAATACCTCAAGCCCCTGCGAATGGATTTCCGCAAGATCCAGATTGTTTCCGTCGTTCCAGATCGTTTCGCCCATGAGATAAAAATTATAATAATGCCCAAATTCGTGGAACAGAGTGCTGGGATCGGTATATAGGTCATTGTTGATGAACAGGAAGGGGGCGCCGTACTCATTAAGAAGTGTTGTGTAGGCAGCACCCATGCGGTTCTCCCCGCCGCCGATATCATAAAGGCCGCAGCTGCGCATGTAGTCTAAGGCCTGCTGCATCTCTTTGGGGTAGCCGTCCTCGGCCAGCGCGCGCTCCAGAGTATCAAAGCCATCGACAAGCTGGGCCTCGCAGCGCGACCGGGCATCCAGGATATCCTGCGAATAGAAATAGTTTGCAGCCGCGCTTACCGGGGCAAGGTATTCTTTGACATCGTGCGCAAATGCATCGGCATCGGTTTTGGTGAAATCGCGTCCAAGGCAGTCGTAGGCGTAATCAGTATAACTGTCGTATCCCAAAGTTTTGGCAATTTCAGCACGCAGACGGCATAATTCCAGATAGATCGTTCCAAGAACTTCATTTTTCTTCTGGTAAATTTCAAAGTAAAGCGGGATATCCTCGCTGGAGGAAAAATCAAGATCGTCGAGCGTTACGGCCTCCCCGTTGCGCTGTGCGGTGTATTCCTGTGCGGAAAGACGCGAGTATTCGCTTACCAGTGCTTGTTCCTGTGCACAGAGCTCTTCGATTTCGGGCGAATTGAGCTTGCGGTTGTGTTCATGACGCTGGATAAAATCTGCACCCCACGCACTTTTTGCTTTTTTTGCAAAAGAAGAATCCAAAATCGCATCCGTAAGCTCGATCATACGGTTATCAAGCTGAACCCATGCTTCGTCCAGTGCAAGATCTTCGCTGCGGTAGTAATCATCGGAAAGATCCAGATGATATTGGATTCCGGCATAGGAGGCCATGGTATCAAAATGGCTCAGATCGTGCAGGATTTCACGATACAGGGAAAGAACTGCATCGGCATCGCCTTCCTTTGTAAGAGCCAGAGCTTGATCGATTTTGGCAGAGATATCCGCAGAATCGGGGCGCTTGTAGCGGATGTCCTCAAGGGAGATATCTTCGTGCACGGCGCGCGGATAGGCAAAAACTTCAGACGGCGGCACCGAAGAACCGCATGCAGTGAAAAACAGGCAGGCAGCCAAAACGAGACTGCCGATTTTGGTAAAAGCGAGTTTGTGCTTCATGATAGAACTCCTTACATCAAACGATAACAGAGAATGACACTTGCGCGAATCTTTCTTATGATACCACAATTCTAAAAAGAAAAGACGAAAAATGCAACATGAATTGAATAAATAAGAAAAAAACTTCAGACTGCGGCAATAATACCTACTTATTGCCGGGGAAACACTTGCTTTTTTTGAAAAGCTATGGTATTATCATTATTGCTAATGAACTGGAGGTTTCGAAATGGGTGTTTTAGAAATTATCAGCGGTGTGCTGCTGATTCTGTGCAGCGTTGCGATTATCGGTATGGTTCTGTTTCAGGATTCCCAGGGCAACGGTCTTTCCGGCGCGATCGGCGGCGGAAATATGGTGGGGGCAAACGGACGTTCCCGTTCTGCCGGCACAAGGCTTGCAAAGTATACAAAGTATGCTGCGATTGCATTTTTCGTGCTTGCCATTCTGGTTGGTGTTATTAGTATCTACCTGAAATAAGTTTCAAAAAAGCCCGCCGACCCAGGCGGGCTTTTTTTACATGGAACATGGGGAAAAGCATACAAAACGCTATGGAGTAGTGGTTATCATGGGAATAAAATCAAAAATAATAAAAGAATTGAGCAAAAAGCCTCGCCGCATCCGGGAACTGAAAGCAAAGCTCGGCAATGATAAAAAAGTGACCCGTGCGGTGGCGGAAATGGAAAAGCGGGGCAAGATCGTCTGCCGCAAGGGCGTCTACGCGCTGCATTCGCGAAAAGTGGAAGGCGCAGTGGAATGCACGCTGGTCAAGCTTTCCGGGCGCTTTGGCTTTGCCCGGCCGACCGATCCGGCAAGCGGCGATATTTTTATCCCGGGCAAGTACCTTATGGGCGCGATGCCGGGGGATATCGTATTCGTAATCCTGGATGAGCACCCCCGGGTTGCCGGTTCACTGGAAGGCCGGGTCGTTTCGATCGTAAAGGAAAATAACCGCTTTACCGGTACGGTGGATAATATCGGCGGGCGTCTGATGCTCGTTCCGGATGCCTGTCCGCAAAGCCCGATCCTGATTAAAAAAAGTGCGGATGGCGGGGCGCAGTGCGGGGATAAGGCGGCCGTGGAAATTTTGGAGCGCGGGGATTCCCATGATGCGCATCGTGCGGGTGTCTCAATGCTGTTCGGCAGTGCACAAAATCCCAAAAGCTGTGCAAAATCACTGCTGTATGGGGCGGGGCTGGAACGTTCTTTCCCAACCAAGGTAAAGGCGGAAGCAAAAAAATATGAAGGGAAAACGCTGGAGGAATCGGAAATATCCGGACGGCGCGATTACCGCGACATGTGCGTGTTTACGATCGATTCGGCGCAGACGAAGGATATCGACGATGCCGTGTCGATCGAAAAGACAGAAATCGGCTATCGGCTTGGGGTGCATATCGCGGATGTCAGTCATTATGTCCGCCCCGGAACGGAATTGGATGCAGAAGCGTTTCGCCGGGGAACATCGGTTTACTATGCAGATGATGTGATACCGATGCTGCCGCGGCAGCTTTCCAACGGGATATGCAGCTTGAATGAAGATGAGGATCGATTGGCATTTTCCTGCATCATGGAATTGAACGATGCAGGACATGTGGTGGATTACGCCTTTGCCAAAACGGTGATCCGCTCGCGTCTCAAGGGTGTGTATTCGGAGATCAATTCTATTTTTGATGGCACGGCAGATAATGCGGTGCAGCAGCGTTATGCCGGGGTGAAGGAATCCTTGGCATTGATGCGCAAGCTGTATCACAAATTGACAAAGCTGCGCGCTGCGCGCGGCGCAATGGAAATTGAAAGCGGAGAGGCCGCGCTGGTTTTGGATGAGAACGGCCGCTGCGTTGATGTGATGTGCCGCGAACGGGGTGAAGCGGAATGTATGATCGAGGAGTTTATGCTTTTGGCAAACACCTCGGCGGCCGCACTGGCACGGCAGCTGAAGCTTCCGTTTGTGTATCGGGTGCATGAAGCACCGGATCCGGAACGAATGGAAACACTGCGCCGCACGCTGACAGCTCTGCGGGTCGATTACCGATTTGCGGGTGAGCTTCCGACTTCTATGGAATTGGCGAAGCTGCTGCGTGATACCAAAGGAACCCCGATCGAGCGTGCAGTTCATACGAATGTGCTGCGCAGTATGGCAAAAGCAAAGTATGAACCCGAACCCAAAGGTCATTTTGGGTTGGCACTGGCCGATTATGCGCACTTCACGTCACCGATCCGCCGATATGCGGATCTGGCAGTACACCGCATCCTATCCGATATCTGTATGGGGCAAGAGGATGCCGCGATCCGCAGCAAGTATGAAAAATACGCGCAGCAGGCAGCAAGGCAGGCATCGGAGCGCGAAGTGATTGCAATGAAAACCGAGCGCGACATTGAAGATTGCTATATTGCGGATTATATGAGCCGCTTTATTGGGCAGGAAATGGAAGGTGTGGTGTCTTCGGTTACGCAGTTTGGCGTTTATGTTGAACTTCCCAACATGGTGGAGGGATTGGTGCGCGCGCAAGATTTGTGCGAAAATGCGCTTGTGTTGACGGAAGATGCCGCGCTGAGCGATCCGCAGACAGGCCGTGCATGGCGCATTGGGGATACCATGCGCGTATGCGTTGCAGGAGTAAACGTTGCGCAGGGAAATGTTGATTTCGTACCGGCACAAAATGCCTCATCGGAGGAGACACAGCAGTAAGCAATAAGAAAACGGGCGGACATCGGATCGGTGTCCGCCTGTTTTCTTGTGCCCGCCGTCATAGAAAATACAGCAAGCGAATAAAATAGGACGAGGTGTTTGATTATGATGTTTGTGGAAACGATCGCACTGTTTGCGGCACTTGTCTGCTTGCTGGGCACGGTTGCAGCGGCGCTGCATGCAAGACATCCGGTTCGAAGGACGCTTTCCGCTGCGCTGAGCGGGGCAGCCGCACTGGGGGCTGTCAACCTTACGGCGGGGTTTACCGGAATTACGATTGCACTCAATTATGCCACCGCGTTTATGGCAGTGGTTTTGGGCGCACCGGGAGTGGTAACCATGCTTTTACTGCGAGCCATGCTTTTGCTGAATTGAAATCGGCGGGTGTTTTGCGAAATCCGGCGGCATCCTTGCAGGGAAAGGCTGTTTTTACTTGTGCAGGAATGCTGCTGGTGTTATTTGCCGGAATGCGGCAGAAATCAAGTGCTGCCGCGGGCACAGCCGCTGCGTTTGACGTGGAGCTTTGTCAAGCGGGGAAATCCCCAAAAGGGGGGAGATACCGATTCCGAAACGGCGAAACAAGCGGGTGCTGCAAAAGCAGCGGTGCACGGTGAACGGTAATAAGGCCGGGTATTGTCTGGATGCGCAATAAAATAAAAAAGGAACCGTCTTGCAAGAAAATTCGATACATCTTGGAAACAGGCCTGTGCTAAAATGCAGTTATTGAATAGGAAAGCGGGTCTGTGATTTTGTATACGAAATATTCTGCAAACCATGATAGGAATACGCATGACAAATCGGTGATGCCGGAGAATAATCCGCGGCCTGCATTTCGGGATGGCCGGGCGGGGCGCGCAGGTGCAGGCGGCAGATACATCCCGGCACATACGGCGTCAAGCCGGCGGGAAAAACAAGGGGGATCGTCGTACCAAACGGTATCCCCGCATAAACGCACGCCGGTACATGCTGCACCCGCACGGCGGACAAGGCGTGCGGCATACCGAAGAAAACGACGCATGCTCCATGCGGGAGCCATGCTGCTGTGCGCAATTCTGTTCGTGCTGGTGCTGGGAGCCTTTGGGAAAAAAGCGGAAGCTGCGGGCAGCGAAAGCAGCGATGTGCATATGGATCCGGCGTTCCTACCGCATGAAGGGCCGCCGTATACGATTGCAATCGATGCTGGCCACGGCGGAAGTGATGTTGGCGCGGAAGGGATTGTGGATGAAAAAATCATGACAGAAACCACGATCCGAGCTTTGGAACAGTGGCTGGAACAGGATGAAAATTATACGCCGGTGCGCACCCATGCACAGGATACGTTCGCAACCCCAAAAGAGCGTGCCGAAGCTGCAAACGAGGCGCATGCAGCATTGCTGATATCGGTGCACGGCAATTCGGCACCGGGTTATCCCGATATTACGGGGTTTGAATGTTATCCGCAGCCTCCGGGAAGGGCATATCACGATGATTCTTTGCGCATTGCGCACCAGATTGCGGACAGGTTCGGTACGGCAGGGCAGCGCCTGCGCGGGGAGGCGGGGGTGCGTTACCTTTATTATGAAGGGGACGATATCAACGGATATGAAAAAAAGATCATAGAGGAAAGCGATTGTGGCATGCGCAGCGATCCAACCTTCGGGATACTGGAGCATGCGGAATGTCCGGCTGTTTTGGCCGAACAGTGTTTTGTCACCAGCAGCACGGATACTGCAAATTGGGCAGGGGAAACCGGAAGTGCGCGTGCTGCACGAATCTATTATGAGGCAATCTGTGAATTTTTCGGCACACAGCCAATAAAATTGCAGTAAAAGCCGTACGGCAAAGGGCAGAAAAAGCAGCCCGGCCGATGCGGCAGACATGAGAATCCGCAGTTCTTGTTTTCGATCCGGCGGCAGGATGTTTCCTGCTGCCGGATCTTTTTTTGCGCAAACCAAACGTTTTGCAGGCCGAATGCCCGCGGCAGAGACGCTGCGATGCATCATCGCAGCAGCAGGAACAGCAGCCTTGCCGTTCCATTCGAATGAAGGCTGCTTTTGCGCTTGTAGAATAACGGAGCATTTTGCACCGTTATTCTGAAATAAGCCTTTTTATCTTCACG